>NZ_AP028867.1:956310-1275080 GCF_036511535.1 Indolivaga capnocytophagoides
AAAAAAATGAATATTTACAATAATTTTACATACTCTTTATGAGATCTGAAAATTAATCCATTTTGAATGATCTTTATTCTTCTGTATTATAATTATAATCAACATAAAAGGAGATGTGTAATATTACACATCTCCTTTTATGTTGATTTATCTATCAGATTAACCTCTCTATAAATAAAGTGAGGTTAGAAGGGAACAACATCGTTTCCGCCAATCGGAGGGAAATTATTATTTGAAGCCTCGATCTGAGGTGATGAGTTCATGCGTGACCCAAATTGAGAGTCATTATTATATTCGTCTTCAATATTCTGAAAACGTGCAAATTCGCTTTTAAATCTTAGTAAAACATCTGCTGTAGCACCATTACGGTGTTTAGCGATAATAATTTCGGCAAGTCCAACTAGAGAGTTACCTTTTTCATCTTCCAATATTTTGTAATACTCCGGACGGTGAATAAAGCATACCATATCGGCATCCTGTTCAATGGCTCCGGATTCACGAAGGTCAGACAACTGCGGACGCTTACCTTCTGCTCCTGTACGTCCTTCAACTCCACGATTCAACTGAGACAAGGCTATAATGGGAATGTTCAACTCTTTAGCTAATCCTTTTAATGAACGGGAGATCATACTAACTTCCTGTTCACGGCTACCATAGTTCATTCCACTGGCATTCATCAACTGTAGGTAGTCAATAATTATCATTTTGATACCATGTTCCCGAGATAGTCGTCTGGCTTTTGTCCTTAATTCAAAGACTGATAAACTGGGAGTATCATCAACAAACAACGGAGCATCATATAATTCTTTTATCTTAAAATCGAGCTGCTCCCATTCGTAAGGGGCTAGTTGTCCGTTTTTGATTTTTTCACCGGGAATTTCACACGTATTTACAATCAAACGATTAACAAGCTGAACATTGGACATCTCGAGAGAAAACAAAGCTACAGGATAATTATAGGTTACAGCCATATTTTTAGCCATGGAAAGGACAAAAGCTGTTTTCCCCATCGCCGGACGAGCTGCAATAATCACAAGGTCGGAATTTTGCCAGCCTGAAGTTATTTTATCCAGATTATTAAACCCGGTTTGCAGTCCACTTAAACCTTCCGGGCGATTTGCTGCTATTTCAAGTAAGTTTAAAGCTTCTTTAATAACCGGATTTATCTGCGTTACATCCTTCTTTACATTGCCCTGAGATATTTCAAATAGCTTACTTTCGGCTTCCTGCATTAAATCGTCAACATCTGATGTTTCATCGAATGCTTTATTGGTTATATCCGATGAAAAACCAATGAGCTCACGAGCCAGATATTTTTGAGCTATAATTCGCGCATGAAACTCAATATGTGCCGCAGAAGCTACTTTTTCGGTTAACTGTGCAATATACATCGGACCTCCGACAGCATCAAGTTCTCCTGTCTTGCGTAATTCTTCTACGACAGTGAGCATATCTACTGGAGCCTGTTTAGAGGCTAAGGCCACAACTGCTCTATAAACAATTTTATGAATATCATCATAAAAACTGTCGGGCTTAAGGATATCACTTACCTGAGAGTATGCATCCTTTTCTAGCATCAGAGCACCCAGAACAGCTTCTTCAAGCTCTCTTGCCTGTGGTTGAATCCGCCCTATTTCTGATAACGGCTGATTATTTTCTTTGCCACGCCCTTTATTATTGTAACGTTGACCCTTTTTATTATCCATTTCTCTTTCACGTTTTGCTACTTCAAAGATAATTCAAATATGTCAGTCTCAAAAGTAAAGTTATTGACACGAAATGAACAATTGCTAACAAGAAAAATAAAAACCGCCATCAATTATTGAGGACGGTTTCATTTTTATGGATTATATTTTGCGGACTTTAATAAAAGCTGATTATTATTCTCTAATAATATCGATTGCAAATCATGTCCTGTGTTCTTCGCATAGTTTTTAATTATCTGTAATCCCAACCATAAACCAACTCGTCCGGGAGATTCAGTAGATATAATTGCTGTATATGGTGCATCTTCCATATATTTTTGAATGACTTGAGAATCACTGTTGAACAGATAATTATGATCAATAGTCATTTTCCAGATGTCCTTTGCATGTTCTTCACACCATTCTTGTTGCTGTTCTGTATAACCTAATATATCAGATTCATCCCATTCAGGCAACAATTCATTAAGTGCATAAAGTATTTTTCCTTGATATATCATTTCTGAAAGAAGATCCTTTCGTTGATTTGTTTCTCTGAATTCTGACATCAGCCATGCTTTCAGAAAATCGCGTACAATATACTTCGGCTGCATCTGGATAGTTTGGTAAGACTCAAAGAAAGGCTTATATCCTGAATAGTCTTTACCCAAGTACTTATCCGTGGATACTGAAATAATACTATCTAATACTATTGTGTTTGCTTTAAATCCAGACACATGGATCGATAATCCGGGTAACTCTTTTCCTTTAAAATATGTCTTTATTAAATCATTAGCTTTCGTTAATTCTAATTCATATGTAGATAAATCAGAAAAAAGAGTTAAAGCATCAGCATATATTTTAGATAAAGCTGTATTAGAAAAATAAGGCTCTATTAATTGCTTAAAAAGAACAGGATTATCTAATTCTTTATCTTGCAGGTTGACCGTAACAACACCAAAGGCCTTCAGAAAATTAGGGTACTTAGTTCTTAAGATTGTATATTGCTCCTCTGTAGGATTAGCAAGATAACTATGAAAATCTTTGTCAAAACGCTGTATTTTTAAAATGCTTTGATCTTGTACATATGTCTTATTATACGGCTTTTCAGTGTTACCTGCGCAACTATTGAATGATGATAATGTGATGAAAATGAAGATGAAACTAATTGCATATTTCATATATGTTTATGATAAAAGTCAGAAAGAATATTAAAGTCAAAAGTAATTAAATTTCTTAAACACTGTATCGTTCAATAATTCTTTTTCATGCCATCAAAAATTTTATCAATGTTAAATCGGTATCTTATTGATTTTTTCGATACACTCATTCTTTTGAGTTCTTGAAATAAACATCTAAATTTGTGAGTTTTTTGGTCTTAGATCAATTTCGAAAACAAACTAAATATAATTCAGACAGGTAGTTATAATCCTTTTGGATATTGATACTGTCTTAGTATTAAGATATACAATTATGATTACAATTTTAGGAATAGAATCATCTTGCGACGATACAGCAGCAGCTGTTATCAGGGATGAAGTTCTATTGTCCAATATAATTTCCAGCCAAAAAGTCCACGAAAGTTATGGAGGAGTGGTTCCGGAGTTAGCATCACGTGCTCATCAGCAAAATATAATCCCGGTAGTGGATGAAGCTTTAAAAAAAGCGGGTGTGTCAAAAGAAGAAATAACTGCAATAGCTTTCACTCGAGGGCCAGGTCTTATGGGATCATTACTAGTGGGAACCTCTTTTGCCAAAGGTCTTGCAGCATCATTAAATATACCGATGATGGATATAAACCATCTTCAGGCGCATGTTTTAGCACATTTCATCAAAGAGGATAAAGAAGATCAGAATCAACCGGATTTTCCTTTTTTATGCTTACTTGTTTCGGGTGGTAATTCGCAAATTATAGTTGTAAAATCACATAAGGATATGGAGATCATCGGACAGACCATTGACGATGCAGCCGGAGAAGCTTTTGATAAATGTGCAAAAGTAATGGGATTGGGATATCCCGGAGGTCCTATTGTAAATAAGCTTGCGAATCAGGGAAATTCTAACCGGTTTAGATTTAATAAGCCACATATTGCAGGATATGATTATAGTTTTAGCGGATTAAAAACGTCTTTCTTGTATTTTTTAAGAGATGAATTGAAGAATGATCCGGATTTTATAGAAAAGAATAAAGAAGACTTGTGTGCATCATTGCAAAAAACAATTATAGACATTTTGATGGATAAATTGCGAAAGGCATCTAAAGATTTAAACATCAAAGAGGTAGCTGTGGCCGGAGGAGTTTCTGCGAATTCAGGCTTAAGGGATGCTTTTGAAGAGCACTCAGTCAAATATGGATGGAAAATCCATATTCCTAAATTCGGATACACTACAGATAACGCTGCCATGGTTGCTATTAGCGGGTATTATAAATATCTGGATAAAGAGTTTTGCGAAATGGACGCTGCTCCTTTTGCAAGAGTTACAGTGTAACAATAAATTGCGATATTTTTAGTTTATAAATGTACAGAAGATAATACACATTTATCTCCTGTATATTTTTTAAGAACAACACATTAGGTATAAGTTGAATAAAGTATGTATATATTTTGTTCGAATAAGCCACAAACTCTATAATACCTTTTTTTTATATGAGGGATAATGATAATATAGATGATTTTGATTACGAGAAAGATTTTAACGAGGCTTTCAATAATGTAACTGAATCTGAAATAATAGATAATCAGCCATTATCTTTAGATCCGGTAATAGAACGCCGATCTATTTTTCCGATGGAGGATCCAGTTGATAGTACACAGCAGAATAATATAATTAGCAATGAGACTGTGATGCAAATGATCACAGAAAACAATATTGAAGATTTTGAGCGACTGAAGGCTGAGCAGAATTTTCCAATGGCTGTTTTAGGTGGAGTATTGGCTTCAATTATTTGTGTATTCATTTGGGCAATAATTACAATTGCAACCAAGTATCAAATTTCCTACATGGCTATGGGGGTTGGTGTTGCTGTGGGATTTACGATTCAGAAGTTTGGCAAAGGCTTAACTCCTGTTTATGGTATTTTAGGTGCGGGACTTGCGCTTATAGCCTGCTTTTTCGGTAACATTATCAGCTATACTTGCTTTATTGCAGACCAGTATGAAAGTTACTCATATCTAGAGGCTATTTCAAATCTCAATTGGGATATTTCGATGAGCATAGCCATTGAAACATTTCAACCGATGGATGTATTATTTTATGGTCTTGCTATATATACAGGATACATGTTTTCAATAAAACGTAACTGATGATTTATTATTTATTACTTATAATTGTTTCCTTTGATTTTATCTGGACTCAATATCTGGCGTATCGAAATCGTAAAAGAATGTCTGACGAGGTTCCGAGTGAACTTATCGGGATTTATGACAGTGAAAAATACAGGTTACAACAATCATATCAAAAGGAAAACAGCCGATTAAATCTTCTATCGGGCAGTATATCATTTATTTTATTGTTTACGATACTTCTTCTATCGGGTTTTGGTTGGTTAGATTCCTTTATTCGCCTGTATCTTTCTAATCCTATGCTTATTACTCTTGTATTTCTATGTGTAATATTTATTGCCAGCCAGATATTATCATTGCCTTTTTCTTACTACGATACCTTTGTTATTGAAACAAAATATGGTTTTAACAAATCTACAAAAAGCATATTCTGGATTGATTCTGTCAAAAGTTTAATTTTGAGTTTGATTTTGGGTGGAATTATACTTTCAGTCATTATCTGGTTTTATCAGAATGCCGGAAATTTAGCATGGATATATGCGTGGGGAATAGTAACTCTATTCTCGCTGTTTATGACTTTGTTTTATTCGAATCTAATTGTACCTCTATTCAATAAACAAACTCCATTAACCGATGGTGACTTAAGAAATGAGATAGAGCAATTTTCACAAAAGGCAGGTTTTGAGCTTACCAATATATACGTAATGGATGCCTCGAAACGAACAACCAAAGCAAATGCCTATTTTACAGGACTTGGCAATAAAAAGAGAATTGTTTTATTTGATACATTAATAAATGATTTGACAACTGATGAAATTGTGGCCGTACTAGCTCATGAGATAGGGCATTACAAAAAAAAGCATACAACAATACAATTGATAGTTTCAATCCTTCAAACAGGATTATTATTATATATCCTGTCTTTTTTCTTAAATAGTATGAGCGTATCAGAGGCAATGGGCAGTAATATACCCTCATTTCATCTTGGGCTGTTGGCCTTTTCTTTATTATTTACTCCTATTTCAATAATTACAAGCCTATTGATGAATATGCTAAGCCGTAAAAATGAGTATGAAGCAGACCATTATGCCTGTAGTTTCGGCTTTGGAGAATTTCTTATCAGTGGATTAAAAAAACTATCTGTAAAATCACTTAGTAATCTTAATCCCGATCCATTGAATGTGTTTTTTCATTACTCACACCCTACCCTTTTGCAACGTATAAATAAGATCAAAGCAAATTAGCTTAAATAAAAAAAGCGAGTCCAAACCGACTCGCTTTTTTCTAATATTGTCTTTTATTTCTTCAAGAAATCATCTATATGTTTAGCTGTTTTTCGACCCGAAGCAATGCTTGTTACAACCAACGATTGTCCGCTGACACAGTCTCCTGCTCCAAACACTTTCGATACATTAGTAGCCCTGTTGGCATCTGTAGCAACATTTTTGCGAATATCATCTACTTTGATTCCTAATTCTTCGAGTAAACCTTCCTGTATTGGGTGAATAAATCCTAAAGCAAGAAATGCATAATCGATTTTCAGAATCTCGGGTTTACCTACTTCTTTCATAACCATGCGTCCACTTTCATCTTTCTCCCAAGCTATTTCAACAAGCTCTACTCCGGTCAGAATACCGTTCTCGCCAATAAAACGTTTTGTGTTGAGAGACCAACGGCGGTTACAACCTTCCATATGTGAAGAACTGGTTTTGAGTACTGTTGGAAATGGTGTAGGCCATACGTTATCCAAATCTTCCAATTTAGGAGGTTTAGGCATAATTTCTATTTGAAGAATATTTGCCGCTTGTTGACGATTTGCCGTTCCAATACAATCAGAGCCTGTATCTCCTCCACCGATCACCAATACATTTTTTCCTTTAACATCAATAATCTGGTCGGCAGGAACTTCATCTCTGGCTACAATTTTATTTTTCACTGTTAGGTATTCCATTGCATAATAAACACCCTTCAGTTCACGTCCGGGAACAGGTAAGTCCCTTGGAACCTGTGATCCTATAGCCAAACAAACTGCATCGTAGTCTTTCATCAGGTCTTTGCCTCTGACGTCGATACCCACTTCTGTATTGTTTATAAATTTCACACCTTCGGCTTCCATTAAATTTATACGGCGATCTACTATATTTTTATTCAGTTTGAAATCGGGTATACCAAATCGCAATAGTCCTCCGGGGCGACTATTTTTTTCATAAACAGTTACATCATGTCCCTTTTGATTCAATTGATTAGCAACAGCAAGCCCTGATGGACCTGAACCGATTACTGCGACCTTTTTCCCCGTACGAACTTTAGGTACACGGGGCTTTATATATCCTTCTTGGAAAGCATGCTCTAAAGCTGATGCTTCATTTTCACGAATAGTTATTGGAGACCGATGGAGAGACAGTACGCAGGTCTTTTCACATGGAGCAGGACAAATACGTCCTGTAAATTCCGGAAAATCATTAGTCTGCATTAGTACTTCAGCTGCCAATCTCCAGTTTCCTTTATAAATATAGTCTTGCCATTCGGGCATCTTGTTGCCTAGCGGGCATCCCCATTGACAAAATGGAATACCGCAGTCCATGCAGCGTGATGCCTGTAATTGACGGTCTTCGGAGTTTAAAGTCTGCTCTACTTCTCCGAAATCCAGAATACGTTCCTGAACAGGACGATATCCTGCGTCTTTTCTTTTTACTGTTAAAAATGCTTTTGGATTTCCCATCTTACCTACAGTATATTTTTTCTATTGATACTTCTTTAAACAAATAGGTCAATGACCTTTAATAATCGAATTCGACATTAGCGATTTTCTTTTTCAGAGCTTCCATCTTTTCTTCCTGTAATACCTTTTTGTATTCGATAGGCATTACTTTGATAAAACGGTTCACCTCTTCTCCCCAATTATCAAGAATTCTCTTAGCCTGAGGACTTTTGGTAAACTCATAATGATTGGAAATAAGCTGACGAAGTTCTTTGCTATCCGCACTGTCTTCGATTAACGAAAGTTCTACCATCTCCATATTACAGAAGAAATCGAAATCTCCATCAACATTATAAACATACGCTACACCACCACTCATACCTGCGGCAAAATTGCGTCCTGTACGTCCAAGAACAACGGTACGCCCTCCTGTCATATATTCGCAGCAGTGATCGCCTGCTCCTTCAACTACAGCTGTAGCGCCACTATTACGAACGCAAAAGCGTTCGCCTACCTGTCCGCTGATATATACTTCACCTCCCGTGGCACCATATAATAGTGTATTTCCGGCAATAATATTTTCTTCGGGTTTATAGGTGCTTGTAGCTGGGGGGATTATTACTAATCTACCGCCCGAAAGTCCTTTACCTACATAGTCGTTGGCATCTCCTTCAAGCCTGAAAGTTACACCATGAGAAAGGAATGCTCCAAAACTTTGTCCGGCAGATCCTTTAAATGAGCACTGTATAGTATTGTCGGGTAAACCTGCATTTCCATACTTCTTGGCTATTTCGCCGGAAAGCATCGCTCCTACTGCTCGATCGGTATTTTTGATCGGGCGGGAAAGTTCAACAGGCATACATTTTTCTATCGCAGGTCGTGAAGTTTTTATTAATTCAACATCTATCACTTCACTTAACTTGTGATCCTGTTCTTTGGTATGTTTTACTGCATTTACTTTAGCTTCTGCAGGATGATAAATAATACGTGATAAGTCGATCTTGCTTAACTTACTCGTTGAATCGTCTTTTACAAACTTCAACAGATCGGAGCGTCCTACAACTTGATCCAGAGAAGTAAATCCCAAAGCAGCAAGATGTTCTCTTACTTCTTCTGCCAAGAAATTGAAATAATTAATTAGATACTCACTTCGACCTAAAAATTTCTTTCTCAATTCTTCACTCTGAGTAGCAACTCCAACCGGACAAGTATTTAAGTGGCATTTACGCATCATAATACAACCTAATACAATCAATGCACTTGTAGCAAATCCGAATTCTTCCGCTCCCAACATGGCAGCAACGATAATATCATGACCGGTCTTTAACTGTCCGTCTGTTTGTAAGCGTATTTGTCCTCGAAGATTGTTTAAAACGAGTGTCTGTTGTACTTCCGAAAGCCCAATTTCGAGAGGTAAGCCTCCGTATTTAATAGAACTTAAAGGACTTGCTCCTGTTCCGCCTTCGCATCCGCTTATAAGAATCAGATCGGCTTTCGCTTTAGCAACCCCCGCCGCGATAGTCCCTACTCCACTTTCAGAAACGAGTTTAACACTGACAATAGCTTTGGGATTGACATTCTTCAAGTCGAATATCAATTGAGCCAAATCCTCAATCGAATAAATATCGTGGTGTGGAGGTGGAGATATCAGTGAAATACCCGGTATAGAATGTCGGGTCTGTGCTATGATCTTATCAACTTTAAATCCGGGCAATTGACCTCCTTCTCCGGGTTTTGCACCCTGAGCTATTTTGATCTGAATTTCATCCGCATTAACCAGATATTCGGTTGTTACACCAAAACGTCCGGATGCAACCTGTTTGATTGCGGAACGGGCATTTGTTGCAAATCGTTCTGCCAATTCTCCCCCTTCGCCGGTATTACTTTTTCCTCCAATGGCATTCATAGCTACAGCCATAGCCTCGTGAGCTTCGCGGCTGATAGAACCAAATGACATGGCTCCTGTTACAAATCGTTTAGTGATAGCCGATGCCGATTCTACCTCAGATATATCTACAGGCTTTTTCGCCGGATCGAAATCAAGAAAATCACGAAGGAAAATCTTTTCTGATTTTTGGTCTATTCCATCTGTATATTCCTTAAACTTTTTGTAGCTGCCGAGACGGGTTGCCATCTGGAGTTTCATTATTGTTTCGGGATTCCATGCATGGTCTTCGCCTGTTCTTCTCCAAGAGTAAACCCCAAGATTGATAAGTGAAGTATCTATATCGCTATCAGAATAAGCATCTTTGTGACTTGCGATTGTATCCGAAGCAATATCACTCAGGTCAGCACCTTCAATTTTTGAAGTTGTACCCTTAAAGTATTTATTAATAACGGATGAATTAAGTCCTACTGCTTCAAACAATTGAGCACCTAAGTAACTTTTCAGAGTAGAGATACCCATCTTTGACAAAGTCTTGAGAAGACCTTTATCTATAGACTTGATATAGTTTTTCTCTGCTGTATGAAAGTCCAGTTGAACTGTTCCGTTTTTTACTAAATCTTCGAGAATAGCAAATGACAGGTAAGGATTTACAGCGTTTGCACCATACCCGAATAATAATGCAAAGTGCATTACTTCACGAGGTTCTGCCGATTCTACAACAATATCAATCTGCATACGCTTCCGTCTGTCTATCAAATAATGATGAACGGCAGATACGGCAAGTAATGATGGTATAGCAGCATGGTTTGCATCGACACCTCTGTCGGATATAATAATATAATTGCTTCCGTTGTCCACAGCTTTTTCAGCCTGTAAGCAAAGGTCTTCAATTGCTTTTTCTAGACTAGATGCCCCTTTCTTAGGGTCGAAAAGCATAGGGATAATATTGGCCTTAAATCCTTTGTATTCAAGGTGGACTAATAAATCCAGCTCCCGATTGGTTATAATCGGGTGTGTCAACCTTACCATCTTACAGTGTTCGGGTAATGGTTCTAAGATATTTTTATGTAGAGAACCGATATACCCAGACAGAGACATTACCAACTCTTCTCGGATTGGGTCAATCGGAGGATTTGTTACCTGTGCGAATAATTGTCGGAAATAACTGAAAATCCGGTAGTTTTTATTCGATAATGCAACTAATGGAGCATCATTTCCCATAGATCCGACAGGTTCCTTTCCATCTCGAGCCATTGGTGTAATCAGCTTTTCAATGTCCTCTTTATAATAGCCAAAAGCCTGTAAAAGCTGAGCATAATTATCTACTGTATATTTTATGCTTCTACCCGAAGATATATCATCTAGCGAGATCCTGTTTTTGTTCAGCCATTCTCTGTACGGATATGCTTTAGCAAGATTTTCTTTTAATTCGGTATCGTATTGTATAGATCCGGTTTCGGTATCTATCATCAACATTTTACCAGGTTTCAAACGTCCCCGTTCCTTAATTTCGGAAGGTTCAAAAGGAAGAACCCCGGTTTCGGAAGCAACCACCATTACATCATTGTGAGTAATAAGATAACGAGCTGGACGTAAACCATTACGATCTAATAGTCCGCCTGCATAACGACCATCCGAAAACAAAATTGTGGCAGGACCATCCCAAGGCTCCATAAATATAGAGTGGTATTCGTAGAATGCCTTTAGATCAGAAGATATCGGATTTTTAAAGTTCCACGACTCGGGAATCATCATAGCCAGAGCGTGAGGCAGAGATTTGCCCGACATCACCAAAAACTCCAATACATTATCAAAAGATGCGCTATCGCTCATTGCCGATTGTACAATAGGCCAGATATCATTGACATCGCCTAAGGCTTCTGACTTAACTACACTTTCGCGGGCTTCCATCCATAGACGGTTGCCGCGTATTGTATTTATTTCCCCGTTATGCCCCACTAAACGGAATGGCTGAGCCAAATCCCACGTAGGAAATGTATTTGTACTGAAACGAGAGTGTACCAAAGCAATACCACTGGTAAAGTTCGGATTTAACAAATCAGGAAAATAATGTCTTAACTGAAGAGATGTTAACATCCCTTTGTAAATTATCCTCTTTGTTGACAAACTCACTACATATGAGTTACGCTTGTCTTTGAGCGTAGAATTCAGAATCATCTTTTCTACTTTCTTACGAAGCAGATAAAGTTTTAATTCTAATTGATCCTGAGATAATCCCTCGCCTGTAATGAAAATCTGTTTGATTGAAGGTTCGTTCGATTTCGAAATTTCACCAAGAATATCACTATTGACAGGAACATCTCTAACAGCTAACAGGTGTAAACCTTCTTTTTCAACCAAATCAGAAACCGCAACCATACATATTTCGGCTTCGAGTTCGTCTTTTGGTAAGAAGATAAGACCTGTACCATATCGTCCTTTCTCAGGGACAGGAATACCTTGCAGGAGTATAAACTCATGAGGTATTTGCAGCATAATACCGGCACCATCACCGGTCTTATTATCTGCACTTTCTGCGCCCCGATGGGTCATATTTTCAAGTACTTGCAAGCCATTTTCAACAATGGCATGCGATTTTGCTCCTTTCAAATGGAGCACCAGACCGACACCGCAAGCGTCGTGTTCGTAACTTGAATCATATAATCCATGCTGCTGTGCTAATGATAAGTCTTGCATATTACTTCTAAGTTAATAAATATAAGCGAATCAAATTCTAGTTAATCAAAATGGTAGTTATTTTCGCAAAGATAAAAATATTTACCATACAAAACTGATTTGGTTGACATAAAATCAGTTTTACCTTTGATTTTTATAACAATTTATCTAAAATTTTACTTTTTGTTTCTAATTTTCAGATAATTAGTATTTATGTGATTTATTATTAGATGAAAATAAAATAAAATGATATATATTTGCTAAAATTTCGACTAAAAAATAAAGTAAAATACAATTATATATGTGTGGATTTGTAGGAGCATTTGAATTAACACAAGATCTGGAGATCTTGCGTTCGCAGGTACTTAAAATGGCAAAAAAAATCCGTCATCGAGGACCGGATTGGTCAGGAATATATTGCGGTGACAAAGCTGTACTTGCTCACGAGCGATTATCAATCGTAGATATAACATCAGGAGGACAACCTTTATATAGCAAGGATAAGAAGCTTGTGTTAGCGGTTAATGGTGAAATATATAATCACCGAAGCATTAGGGCTAAATACGCAGATAAGTACGAATTTCAATCTCAATCTGATTGTGAAGTTCTTTTAGCTTTGTATCAGGATAAAGGTATAGACATGCTTGAAGATCTTAACGGAATATTTGCTTTTGCTCTATTCGATATTGAGAACAACAGGTATATTATTGGTCGAGACCACATGGGGATCATCCCTTTATATATAGGTTATGATAAAGCCGGACAGTTATACGTTGCAAGTGAATTAAAAGCTTTAGAAGGGTTTTGTCCTAACATCAAAGAATTTCCGGCTGGTCATTATTTGGATAGTCGTGAAGGAGAAGTAAAGCAATGGTATAAGCGCGATTGGATGGCTTACGATAACGTAAAAGATAATCCAACAGATATTGATGTTCTTCGAAAAGGATTGGAAGATGCGGTTCATCGCCAGCTAATGTCAGATGTACCTTATGGAGTTTTGCTTTCGGGAGGGTTGGATTCTTCAATTATATCGGCTGTCGCTAAAAAATTTGCGGCTCGCCGTGTTGAAAATGATAATGAAACAGAAGCTTGGTGGCCTCAGTTGCATTCTTTTGCGATTGGACTGAAGGGGGCTCCCGATTTAATTGCTGCAAGAAAAGTCGCGGAGCATATCGGTACTGTTCATCATGAAATTAATTTTACGGTAGAAGAGGCTCTCGACGCATTAAGTGATGTTATATACCATATAGAAACTTATGATGTGACAACAGTCAGAGCATCTACACCAATGTATCTTTTGGCTCGATTTATAAAGTCAATGGGTGTTAAAATGGTGTTGTCCGGAGAGGGTTCGGATGAGATTTTCGGTGGATACCTTTATTTTCATAAAGCACCCGATGCAAAAGCATTACACGAAGAAACAGTTCGAAAATTAGATAAATTACATCTATATGATTGCCTGAGAGCTAATAAAACTTTATCGGCATGGGGTGTTGAAGGGCGTGTGCCATTTTTGGATAAAGAATTTATGGATATAGCTATGCGAATTAACCCCGCAGACAAAATGTGCGGAAGAAATGGCAAAATCGAAAAACATATCTTGCGTCAGGCGTTCGAAGAATATCTTCCCGAAAGTGTTACCTGGCGGCAAAAAGAACAGTTCTCAGATGGAGTTGGTTATAATTGGATAGATTCACTTCGTGAAATGGCAGAGAAAAAGGTTTCTGACAAACAAATGGAACGTGCTGCCGAGCGATTTCCTATAAATCCCCCGATGTCAAAAGAGGAGTATTGGTACAGAACCATGTTTGAGGAGCATTTTCCTTCAGCATCAGCAGCAAGTACTGTTCCGTCTGTTCCGTCAGTAGCATGCAGTAGTGCTGTTGCTTTGGAATGGGACGAATCTTTCAAGAACAGAATAGATCCTTCCGGGCGGGCTATAAAATCAGTACATGCAGAAGCGTATGATAAATAATTATTTTTATGCAATAATTAGGCAATACAAATTATCTTTGTATTGCTTTTTTTAATTACAAATTGCTTGTTGTACATGACAGATATAAATCAATTTATTAATATCATCTATAATAAAAACAACTAACTAATAAACAATGTTATACAAAAAGAATCCATGTAAAATAACAACTCTAACATTATCTAACTATTTATTATCAATAATATCTTTTTTGCTTTCAATATGATTTGTTTTGATAATCAAAAATAAGATTTAGACAAAAAATCTTGCAAGATTGAATAATTTATATCAAATTTGTATTGTAAAATAAACAAAAGCTCTAAAAACATCCATAAAAGATGAGAAATTTTAAGTTTACCAAAATGCAAGGCGCAGGTAACGACTATATCTATATAGATGGTGCGACAAACCTCATAGAAAATCCCTCACAACTCGCTATAGAATTAAGCAATCGTAATTTCGGTATAGGTTCGGATGGGCTTGTGCTGATACTTCCTTCCGAAACTTGCGATTTCAGAATGCAGATGTTCAATTCGGATGGATCAGAATCAGAAATGTGTGGAAACGCAACCCGTTGTATTGGCAAATATGTATATGACAATGGTTTGACCGATAAAAAAGAAATAACACTGGAAACCAAAGCCGGAGTTAAATATATAACATTATTGGAAGGAGATAAAAGATCAAGAAAAGTTACGGTCGATATGGGAGAACCGATTCTTGATCCGGTCTTGATTCCTGTAAATATCGAAGCTAATCCAGTTCTTAATCAACCTTTGGTTATCGATGGTAAGACATGGCAGATTAACTGTGTGTCGATGGGGAACCCTCATGCTGTGATTTTTACTGAAGGAATTAAAGATTTTGATCTTCCAGTGTTGGGCCCTAAATTCGAAAATAATCCCGTATTTCCTCGCCGAACTAATACCGAATTTATTGAAGTTGTAGATCGTAAAACTCTTAACATGAGAGTCTGGGAACGAGGAGCCGGGGAAACTCTAGCCTGTGGAACAGGAGCCTGTGCTGCTACTGTTGCTGCAATATTAAACAATTATACAGATCGTAAGATTACAATTCATCTTTTAGGTGGTGATCTGGAAATTGAGTGGAGAGAAAGTAACAATCATGTATATATGACCGGAGATGCTGTGACGGTATTCGATGGTATAATCTTATAAAAGTAGTCAGTATTTCATAAACAAAAAGAACCTAGCTGTAACAATGGCATTAATAAACGAAAATTATATTAAACTACCGGGAAGCTACTTATTCTCGGATATTGCAAGAAAAGTAAGTGAATTTAAAGCAGCAAATCCATCTGCTAATATTATAAGGCTTGGTATTGGTGATGTAACAAAACCATTACCTAAAGCTTGTATTGATGCAATGCATAAAGCTGTGGACGAAATGTCTGACAGTTCTACATTCAGAGGATATGGTCCCGAACAAGGCTATGATTTTCTGGTTAATGCAATTGTCGAAAATGATTATAAGGCCAGAGGTTTGGATATTCAAACTGATGAAGTATTCGTAAGTGACGGATCAAAGAGTGACACCGGTAATATTGGAGATATCTTAGGAACCGATAATGTAGTTGCAATCACAGACCCAGTATATCCTGTATATGTTGATACTAATGTGATGGCAGGACGTGCCGGAGACTTGGGTTCCGATGGTAAATGGAATAAGATCGTATATCTGCCATGTACCGAAGAAAATAATTTTGTTCCTTCATTACCAACATCAAAAGTTGATATTGTTTACTTATGTTATCCGAATAACCCGACCGGAACGACCTTAACTAAAGATCAGTTAAAAGTTTGGGTAGATTATGCTTTGGCGAATAAAGTTCTTATTCTATTCGACTCTGCTTACGAAGCATACATCACAGAAGATAATGTTCCTCACAGTATTTACGAAATAGAAGGAGCAAAAAAAGTCGCTGTAGAGTTTCGCAGTTTTTCTAAAACAGCAGGATTTACAGGTACTAGATGTGCTTATACCGTTATACCAAAAGAATTGATCGCCTATACAAGTAAAGGCGAAGAAATTCAATTGAATAAATTATGGAACCGTCGTCACACAACTAAGTTTAATGGTGTACCATATATCATTCAGAGAGCAGCGGAAGCATGTTATTCTCCCGAAGGCAAAAAACAAGTAAAGGAAACTATCCAATATTATTTGAATAATGCAAAGATAATAAGAGAAGGTCTTGCCGCTCAAGGTCTGAAAGTATACGGTGGAGTTAATTCTCCATATATCTGGGTGAAAACACCTAATGGTATGACATCTTGGGAGTTTTTTGATTACCTCCTAAATGAACTTAATATAGTAGGAACACCCGGAGTAGGATTTGGCCCAAGTGGCGAAGGGTATTTAAGATTGACCGCTTTCGGGTCTCTCGAAAACACCAAAGAAGCTATCAATAGATTAAAGAATATAAAACTATAATATCCACAACAAAAATCAGCTTTTATGTCTAAGTTACGTTTCAAAGCTGTTGCTGCCGCAGCAAACAGAAAACCTGTAGAGGTAGAAAAGCCACAAGGCAAAACGTCCGAATACTACGGTGAAAAAGTATTCAATCGCAAAGCAATGTCTAAGTATCTGTCAAAAGAGACATTCAAAGTGATGAGCAAGGTTATCGATAAAGGTGAGCCGATAGACAGAGGTATTGCAGAACATGTTGCTGCCGGTATGCGTATGTGGGCTCTTGAAAATGGAGCAACTCACTATACTCACTGGTTTCATCCTTTGACCGATGGTACTGCCGAAAAGCATGATGCTTTTGTTGAGCATGACGGTAATGGTGGTATGATCGAAGAATTCAGTGGAAAAATTCTTGCACAACAAGAACCGGATGCATCGAGCTTTCCATCTGGAGGTCTTCGTAATACATTCGAAGCGCGTGGGTATTCAGCTTGGGATCCAACATCACCAGCATTTATTATAGAGGACACTCTTTGTATCCCTACTATATTTATTTCATATACAGGAGAATCATTAGACTATAAGACTCCTTTATTAAAATCAATAGCAGCAGTAAGTAAAGCTTCGATTGATGTATGCCATTATTTTCCCGGAAGCGAAGATGTTACTAAAGTAAATTCTAATCTTGGCTGGGAACAGGAATATTTCCTTGTAGATGAAGATTTATATGCTGCACGCCCCGACTTAATGTTGACTGGACGTACTCTGATGAGTCACGAAAGTGCTAAGAATCAACAGTTGGAAGATCATTATTTTGGATCTATTCCACAACGTGTTATTAAATTTATGGAAGAATTGGAGTATGAATCTTATGCTCTAGGTATTCCGGTTAAGACACGTCACAATGAGGTTGCTCCTAATCAGTTCGAATTAGCACCTATATATGAAGAATGTAATTTGGCTGTCGATCACAACCTTTTGGTTATGTCTTTGATGGAGAAAATTGCTCGCCGTCATTCATTCCGTGTACTTCTTCACGAAAAACCATTCAAAGGAATCAACGGATCAGGAAAACACAATAACTGGTCTTTATCTACCGATACAGGCATTAATCTATTGTCTCCAGGTAAGGATACCGAAGAAAATCTTCGTTTCATAACTTTCGTTGTGAATATTCTTGCAGCTGTACTTAAAAATAATGGATTGCTTAAAGCATCTATATCTTCAGCGACAAATGCCCACCGTTTAGGAGCTAATGAAGCACCTCCTGCAATTATTTCGGTATTCTTAGGAACTCAGGTTAGCGATATTCTTGATAAATTCGAGAACAGCTCTGTTAAAGATGCTATTACAGTTGACGATAAAAAAGGCGTAAGCTTGGGTGTTGGACAGATTCCTGAAATCTTGTTAGATAATACAGATCGTAACCGCACTTCTCCTTTTGCTTTCACCGGTAACCGTTTCGAGTTCCGAGCAGTAGGTTCTTCTGCAAACTGTGCATCAGCACTGACTGCATTAAATGCATCTGTCGCTGATCAACTTAGAACTTTTAAAGCAGAAGTTGACGGGCTGATTGCAACTGGTAAATCTAAAGAAGAAGCTCTTTACGAAGTACTTAAGAAATATATTAAAGAATCTCGTGCAATCCGTTTCAATGGAAATGGTTATAGTGACGAATGGAAGGCCGAAGCTGCTAAACGTGGACTTGATTGCGAAACAAGTGTTCCTGTTATTTATGACAGCTATACTTCAAAACAAAGTATCAAAACTTTTGCAGGTATCTTGTCTGAAGTAGAACTTCATGCCCGTAATGAAGTGAAATGGGAAACTTATACTAAGAAAATTCAAATCGAATCTCGTGTATTGGGTGACCTCGCATTGAATCATATCATACCGGTATCTATCACATATCAATCTATCCTTCTTGTTAATGTATCGAAACTAAAAGATGTATTCGAAGATTATAAAGAAAAAGGAGCAGAGCAAATTCGTTTGATCGATAAAATTTCAGGACATGTAAATGCTATTAATGCTAAAGTACATGAAATGGTTGATGCTCGTAAAAAAGCTAACAACATCGAAAACGAACGCGAAAAAGCAATCGAATATCATGATGTAGTAGCTCCTTATTTGGATGAAATCCGTTATCATATAGACAAATTGGAATTGATTGTTGATAATGAAATGTGGCCTCTTCCTAAATACAGAGAATTATTATTCATCAGATAAGCAAGCAGACTTTCTATTGAATTATAAATAGTAAAAGCAGTGGAGAATACATCCACTGCTTTTTATTTATCTGATTACTTTTTTATCGAGGATAAGAGACACTTGTGATAATACGGGCAATTTTCAGATCAGGATATTTTTCTTTGTATTGATCAATTATATTTTCAGTAAAATATAGGAGAACAGGCCCCAGACTTCTTAATGGCGGATAAATTCCACTGGGACTGATCATGTATGTGTGTGTTATATTATCCACGCTGAATGTCATTTCCCCATACGTATTACCAGAGATCTTCAAATTCTCAGAAAACTCACCGGTATGTAATTCTTTCTCTTTCGAATCAGTAATAGTAACTTTTCCTGATTGTGTTGTAATATAGGCTAATACTATAATATTATGTTTCTTAAATAATATATTATTATCCATTTCTGATAGTAATAGAGTTTTGTCGGCATCAGATATGCCGTCAATTTCTACCCCTACATCTCCTGTGTAGATTTTTTTAATGCCTGCTTTTACTTCCAGATTTACCTTTAAAGAATTATTATCCGCATCTGTAATTGTGATTCTGGTAGTCCCTACTTTGTATGGCGTCACCTTGTATACTCCGGGTTCGTAAGTGTCAGCAGATGCAATCTCGCTATACATAGAGTTTTCATCTTTATCGGTAACTACAACTTTATATGTTCCGTTACCTCCTTTGATACGGAATTCGAGAGTGCTTTTCACATCTAAAGATAGAGATTGTGCCGATACCCATTTATCATTTTCTTTTTGTTCAATTCTTAGGCTATTTTCATCATCATCACTGCAAGACAGAGAGAATGCAAAAGTAAATAGCACAATAAATAGTGTTAGTGTTTGATTCATAAAATAAAAGTTTTAGTCTTGTTTGTTTATAATTGGTGTTGTTATGCAAATATAAACAAAGAATGCTCTCTATTTACTAGAAAGCATTCTTATATTTTATAGAGAAAGTTAAAATTCAAAGCCTAGCTTAAGAGTTATGGCATTGAGACTTAAATATTTCTATCAGATAAAGCAAATCGGGAACCTAAGGGCGGAGCTAAATAATTATCCCTCTCATTACCTTACTATTTTTTAGGTAAATGGTTTCTTGCACATAAAGTCCTGCGCTAATAGAAACAGGACAAATCTACCGTCTTTTCCGTGCCATATCCAACCTCAGGAAAATAAACAGCAATATAGTAAATGCTAAAATAGAAGATCCTCCATAGCTAAAGAATGGCAATGGAATACCGATTACAGGTAATAATCCGATGACCATACCAACATTAATAGTCATATGAAATAAAAATATAGAAGCTACACTATAACCATACACTCTTGAGAATGTACTTTTCTGACGTTCCGCCAAAAAGAAAAGCCTGAGTATAAGAACCGAAAATCCGATAAGTACCAATACTGATCCAACAAAACCTTGCTCCTCTCCTACTGTACAAAAAATAAAATCGGTATCTTGCTCAGGTACATATTTCAATTTTGTCTGAGTTCCATTCAGAAATCCCTTTCCCATGACTCCGCCTGATCCTATTGCTATCTTGGATTGGTTAACATTATATCCTGCTCCCATCAGATCGTCTTCCATACCTAGCGATACTTTAATACGGATTTGCTGGTGAGGTTGCAATACATCTGTAAAAACATAATTGATAGAGCTTACATACGCCATACTGAAAACTGCAAAAACAGCAAATAAGAGATATGTCTTACTCCATTCCTTAACAGCCATAACCAGCAAATAAACAATGAGAGCTGAGATACCTATAATAGCAATAATACCCCAATCAATTTCAACATTCAAGAAATCCATTAAATAAGAGATACCTCCAAGTAAGGCTGCTCCTCCCAATATTATAAATGCGGTTTTATAATCTTTGCGAAAATTAATAATCAATATTGCTGTGACAATCACAACAAACAGCACTGCGATACATTCCCCCAAAGTTAATGTACCCATCTCTATATCCGAATATTTTAATCCGAAAATGAATAGTACTACAGCACATAACCCTGTAAATAAAACCATGCCGGGTAGTCCTTCTCTATAAAGAACCAAAACAAAAGCAGCATAAACAAGTGCTGATCCGGTTTCTTTTTGTAATACAATAAGAAGCATCGGTAAGACCACTATTGAAGTTATTATAACAAGGTTTTTTAACGTTAATAATCTGAAATTATATCGATTAAGGAATCTTGCTAAAGCAAGAGCCACCGCAAATTTCGCAAATTCGGCGGGTTGCAACCTGATGGAATCCGTAATAACTAGCCAAGATCTGGAGCCTTTTATATCTGGAGCCACAACAATAGTCACAGCCAATAAAAGCATAAAAAAGGCATAAATCATATATGCGAAAATATCATATATACTACTTTCAAGTTTTAGTAAAACAAAGCCGACTGAGAGAGAAAATCCCATCCACATCAATTGTTTTCCTGCCCGTCCCGAAAGATCGAATAGACTTGTTTCATGCTCATAATCATAACTGGCTCCGTATATACTTAGCCAGCCTGCCACAATGAGGAGCAGGTATATTATCAGAATAATCCAGTCTACACTACCGGTTATATGATCATCTTCTTTTCTTAACATTATAGACTATTAATCAACAAGTTCTTCACTATCCATACTTTCCGAGGTTGTAACTTCGGCTTTACGTGTCGGCCAGCTGGTGATTACATTTGGCAGAACAACAGCTTTAGCCATATTTTCCTCAAGATACTTTTCCGATTCAGGTATCTGTCCTTTGAGATATTTGGTCAACATTAGTTTAGCAATGGGTACTGCAAAACGTGCTCCAAATCCTGCATTTTCAACCAAAACAGCTATTGCCACTTTCGGATGATCAACGGGTGCAAAACCCATGAACCAAGAGTGATCCCGCCCATGAGGGTTTTCGGCTGTACCGGTCTTCCCTCCTACAGGAATATCTTGTATGGCAGCCCCCCGGCAAGTACCTGCCGTTACAGCTTTTGCCATACCATCAACAATGGTTAGGTATTTATCTGTAGATGCCTTGGTATATCTTTTTTCTACAAATTCCTTCTTTAAGGGTTGGTCTTGAATTTTTCGAACAATATGAGGTGCAATATAATAACCTCTGTTTGCAATAGTTGCACCTAAGTTTGCCACTTGCAAAGGTGTTGCTAAAACTTCGCCTTGACCAATTGCTATCGAAATCACATTCTGGGCATACCACTTGTTGGTTTTGAATGCTTTTGTATAAAACTGGCTATTCGGAATAAAGCCTCTTTTTTCGGAAGGAAGGTCAACTCCTAATTTATACCCAAATCCCATGGAAACCAGATAATCTTTCCATGTATCGAAAGCCTCACTGATATTTGCATACTTTTTACGGTTGCTCAACATTGCATTCAATCCATAGCAAAAATAAGAGTTACAAGATGTTGCTATAGCCGGAGCCAAAGCCAAAGGAGATGCATGTCCGTGGCATTTGGGACGTCCTCCTCCCGGAGGATAGCCATGAGCGCACGAGTACATCGTTTCGGGGGTTATGATACCTTCTTGCAAAAAAGTCAATCCCTGAGTCGTCTTAAATGTTGATCCCGGAGGATATGTACCTTGTATTGCCCTATTGAATAGAGGTTTTGATGTGTTTTGCTCTAATAGTTTATAATTCGCACTGAAATCACGTCCTAATAATGTGGATGGATTGTACGTCGGGGCAGTTACAAGGCATAAGATTTCTCCCGTCTCCGGTTCTATCATCACAATAGCACCTATTTTGTTCTGCATCAGGTATTCACCATAAGCCTGCAAATCAATATCTATAGAAAGTTGTAGGTTTTTACCTGATACGGGAGCTTTATCGTGCATTCCGTCTTCGTATTTACCCTTGATTCTTCCATGTGCATCACGAAGTAAGATTTCAACACCTTTTTCTCCTCGGAGTATATTTTCATATGAATTTTCAAGACCCGATTTACCTGCATAATCACCACGAGCATAATAAGGATCTTCTTCAAGTGTCGATCTTCCCACTTCAGCTACATATCCTAGTATATGAGCCGCATTCACATAATTATATTGACGTAAAGCCCTATTTTGGATATAGAATCCGGGAAACTTGTATAATTTTTCCTGAAACAAACCATATTCACGTACATTCAGTTGCGTCATGAATGTCTGCATTGTATACGAAGAGTACCCTGGATTGAGACGACGGTCTTTCACATCATCAAACTTTTTCAATAATTGTTCTTTAGTCAGTCCCAATATATTGCAAAAATCAACAGTGTCGAAAGGTGCCACTTCTCTGGGAATATAAACGATATCATACATCGGTTGATTATATACCAACAGCTTGTCGTGCCTGTCAGAAATAGTACCTCTGGCAGGATATAAAGTTTTTTTAAAGAAGGCATTACTGTCTGCCGAATCTTTATATTCGTGTTTTACTATTTGAAGGTTGAATAACTGACATATCAAGGCAACCACAATTATAATAACTATGGCAGAAATTGTATAAAATCTTTTTTCTGAACTTAATTGATTGTCTTGCTTACTCATGTTTTCTTCTCTTTACCGAAAAACCTTCAATAGCGTAGATGAGTATAGTTGTAAATACTGTACTTGACAATATGCGTAGTACAATAATTGCAGGGTTAAAATATGAGAAGCTATTAAGTGATATCAATATTGCATGATGTATAAAAACTCCTACAAAGGCATACTTCATAAAGGCAAAACCCAGATTATCCAAACTGGGGACAAAATTTTCAAAGTCTTCCCTTTCGAAAAATAACCGTTGTATTGGCAAACATACAAATGCAAGCAATACTGATGCTGCGGCATTCACCCCTAATGTATTACAAAAAACATCAATACAAATACCTAATAAGAACCCTAAAAATATGAGTAAGTTACGGTTTGTGCCCAATGGCATCTTCAGTATAAAATAAATATATAGAAGAGGTGTTGCATATCCCATAAAAGATATATGGTTAAGCACCAATACCTGTATCAGTATCAGCGTAACGAACAATATGAGTTGCTTCAACCAATTACTTGTCATTTTCTGTTATTTCTTTTTCAAGTTTGGAGAGTTCGTCTCTGTTTTCATTCTTTATGATCAGCACATCTTTCAAAGAGCTAAAATCTGTAGATAACCGTACTTTCAATACCAAGAAATTATCATCGCTCTGCCCCTTTGAACTTTCTACAACGCCAACCATTATACCTTCGGGAAAAATACCTGAGTATCCACTAGTGATAATTGTATCTCCGACCTCAAATTTTTCGAATCGGGGAAAACCTTCGAGGCTGGCATATCTGTAATCCTGAGCGTCCCATGTAAGAGTCCCGGGAATATTCGATCCTTTAACTTTACAACTCAATGCTGTCTTAGGATTGATAATTGGCTGTATCAGAGAGTAATTATCAGATACTGTCCGCACAATACCAACTATACCCTGCTGTGATATAACTCCCATATCTGAATGCAAGCCATTCTTACTCCCCCCGTTGATGGTTATATAATTTTTCACCTGAGAGATACTATTGTTTATAACCCTCCCTATAATATAATCATAGTGCTTGTGAGGCAATGAATCTTGCAGAACGGCATTAGTCTTAATACTATCTGTACTCATTTTGTGGATATAACTTTCGAGTACTAAAACACGGTTCTGCAACTCTGCATTTTTAGATAATAAATCCTGATTTGTTTCTTTTAGTCCGAAATAGGATATGACATGTCCGGAAACATCATAAACTCTTCCAACAATTTCGTTCGAAGAGTTTAGATATATGCTTCTTTGAAAAGAATTATAATTAAATATGAAATAAAAACAGACTACCTCGAGGGATATAAAAACAAACCACGAACTGTTTTTAATCAAGAAGGCGACTAAGTTACGCATGTATAATTATCAAGCCTTTGCACTCTCTCAAATGCACAAATATAAATGTAATAAGTATAATCCTAATCCGATTATCTCATTAAGAAATTGAACTTTTCAATATTATTAAGGGCAATACCGGTGCCTTTTGCAACAGCATGCAAAGGATCTTCAGCTACATAAAAAGGAATACCTATTTTATCTGAGAATCTCTTGCTCAATCCTCTCAGCAACGCACCCCCACCGGTTAGATATATACCGTTCTTAACGATATCGGCATACAATTCGGGCGGAGTCTGTTCCAAAGCACTAAGAATAGCCGAGTCCATTTTTGATATAGACTTATCCAGACAATGTGCCATCTCCTGATATGAGATAGGTATATCCATAGGCAGAGAAGTCATTCTGTTAGGGCCGTGTACAATAAAATCTTCAGGCTCTTCATTTTCCGCAAGTTCGGTTAGTGCCGATCCTACAGCTATTTTAATTTGTTCAGCAGTACGTTCTCCTACTTTGATATTATGTTGACGACTCATATATTCCTGAATATCCTCGGTAAGGTCGTCTCCTGCAATCTTGATAGATTTATTAGACACAATACCTCCGAGTGAGATAACTGCAATTTCAGTTGTACCCCCGCCTATATCAACAATCATATTTCCTTCGGGAGCTTCAACGTCAAGACCGATACCAAGGGCAGCTGCCATCGGTTCATATATCATATAAACGTCACGTCCTCCGGCATGTTCTGCAGAGTCACGAATTGCACGAATCTCAACTTCGGTACTTCCCGATGGGATACATACAACGATCCGTAAAGATGGGGAGAATAACCTGTTTTTATTGTTGATCATTTTGATCATACCTCTGATCATATGCTCGGCTGCCGTAAAATCGGCAATCACACCATCTCTCAATGGCCGTATTGTACGTATATTTTCGTGAGTCTTACCATGCATCTGGCGGGCTTTATCTCCGACCGCTATTACCTTATCGGTTTTACGTTCGAGAGCAACAACAGACGGTTCGTCAACAACTATTTTTCCGTCTTTTATAATGATGGTGTTGGCAGTACCAAGGTCCATCGCTATTTCTTGAGTAAAGGAAAACAATCCCATGTTTATTTTTTTCTTTTAAAGCATTAAATAATCAGTGTTTGAAATGACGAATACCTGTCATCACCATCGAAATATTATGTTCATTACAATATTCGACAGATAAATCGTCTTTAATAGACCCTCCCGGTTGAATTACAGCTGTGACACCTTCGTTTCCTGCTATTTCCACACAATCGGGAAATGGAAAGAAGGCATCGGATGCCATAACCGCACCTTGCAGGTCAAATCCGAATGAGTGAGCTTTTTCAATTGCTTGCCTCAAGGCATCGACTCTCGATGTTTGTCCGGTACCTCCAGCTAGCAACTGATTGTCTTTTACTAATATTATAGCATTTGATTTTGTATGCTTTACCAGTTTATTAGCAAACAACAAATCAGCAAGCTCAGTACCTTGTAATTGACGGTTTGTTACCAATTTCAGATCAACTTCAGTTTGAATACTTAGATCCTTATCCTGAAACAACACTCCATTCAGTAACGAACGGAATTGTTTTGTTCCGGATAACTCTTTCTTCTGCACCAAGATAATACGATTTTTCTTTTGTTCCAAAATATCTAATGCATCCGCATCATATGCAGGTGCGATAATTATTTCGAAAAAGATTGTATTTATCTCTTCTGCTGCGGCTCTATCAACTTTCCTGTTAGTGACAATAATACCTCCGAATGCCGAAACCGGATCAGCAGACAAAGCTGCTTTCCATGCTTCTAACACAGAGCTTCGGGATGCGATTCCGCAAGCATTATTGTGTTTTAGGATAGCCAATGTTGTATCTTCAAATTCACTTATCAGAGAAACAGCAGCATCTACATCCAACAAATTATTGTATGATATTTCGCGACCATGCAATTGCTCAAACAGCGCATCGAAGTCTCCATAAAAAGCACCTTTCTGGTGTGGATTTTCACCGTAACGCAATGTTTTTAAGTTATCTTCTGCTTTACGGAATGCCGAATCTTCTTCTTTATCCATATAACTGAAAATAGACGAATCGTATCCTGAAGATACGGCGAATGCCTCTTTTGCAAACCATTTGCGGTCTTGCAAGTCTGACTGTCCTTCTTTTTCGTTCAATAAATCAGCCAGAGCTGTATATTGTTTTTTAGATGGAACAATTATAACATCATTGTAATTTTTAGCTGCAGCCCTTATCAAAGAAATACCGCCTATATCAATCTTTTCGATAATATCTTCTTCCGATGCTCCTGATGCTACAGTTTCTTCAAACGGATAAAGGTCAACAATTACCAAATCTATATCAATAATGTTATACGCTTTCTTTTGTTTTACATCTTCCTGCAGATCTCTCCTGTTCAGAATTCCTCCGAATATTTTCGGGTGAAGGGTTTTTACACGTCCTCCAAAAATGGAAGGATATTCGGTTAATTCTTCCACCGGAGTACATTCAAATCCTAACGATTTGATAAAATCACGGGTTCCCCCAGTTGATATAAATTGTACACCTAGCGTATTCAATTTTTTCAGGATTTCGTCCAACCCATCTTTATGGAAGACAGAGATTAATGCAGTTTTAATTTTTTTCGAAGAAGACATAATGAATTGTATAACTTTAATGGCTAACAAAGGTATAAAATCTATTTAGATAGTAAGATTCCCTAACAAAATAATTTTCTCTATTTTATACTTGTTTATGAAAAAAAACAGCTCTTATAGCAAGACCTGCTATAAGAGCTGTTTAATATGATATTTTTATTAAAATTCTTTAACTTCCCAACCTAGTGCACTTGCTCCTAATACAGCAGCATCACTTTCTTTCAGTTCAGACATTAATAACTTTACTTTGTTTCTGAATATAGGCAGCATACTTTCTTCCATGTGGCGTTTTACCGGGTTAAAAATCAAACTTCCGGCTTTAGTTAAACCTCCAAACAAAATTATAGCTTCGGGACTTGAAAATGCTACGAAGTCAGCAAACGCTTCTCCTAATATCTGGCCTGTGTATTCAAAAATTTCTTTCGCTAAGGTATCACCTTGTTGAGCAGCTTCGGCTACATCTTTTGATGTTATTTCATCGATATTGACATTGCGAAGTATACTTTCGTCTTTGCGTGATGTCAAAAACTCTTTTGCGGTACGTGCAACACCTGTAGCTGAAGTATATGTTTCAAGACAGCCTTTACGTCCACAACCACATAAACGACCATTCGTACGTCGTATTGTGGTATGTCCTAGTTCACCGGCAAAACCGTCATGACCATATACCAATTGACCGTTTACAACAATTCCGCTACCAACACCTGTTCCCAGAGTTATGACAATAAAGTCTTTCATTCCACGTGCTGCACCGTATGTCATTTCACCGATAGCAGCTGCATTAGCATCGTTTGTCAATGATACAGGTACTTTTATACGGTCAGATAACATCTGAGCTAAAGGAATTAAACCTTTCCAAGGCAGGTTTGGAGCAAATTCGATACAACCTGTGAAAAAGTTTCCGTTAGGAGCTCCTACCCCGATTCCTTTTATATTATCTGCACCTCCAACTTGATCTATAACTTCTTGCAAAGCAGAAGACAGGTTGGTTACGTATTCGTTTATTTCTTTGTGTGCAGCTGTTTTGATAGAACCCTGAGCTATTATGTGCCCTCTCTTATCCACTACACCAAAGACTGTATTAGTACCACCGATATCAATACCAATTGCATATGGTTTTTCCATGATAAACTTTATATTATAATTCAACAATGACTGGTTTCTGTTTCATCTAATTTTGGCACCTCTGATAGTCCTATCTTTAAAGAATGAATTTGTGATGTGGTATCAATTATTGGTTTTCGCCAAAAAAACGTACAAATATAATTTTTTATTTGTTATGTATGAAGTATTCAGCTATCATAAATCGTATATTTTCTATTCTTTAAAATAGGTATTTAACACTTTTTTAGCAGCGATAAACGAACTGATCTGTGAATTTAAAACCTGATACTCGCAATTTTTCAGTTCGGACTGAACTTCAGGGTTATTGTAAAATTTCGATTTTAATTGTTCGTTTATTGTTTCATACATCCAATATTTCGACTGTTCGTTACGGCGGTGGTTGAAGTATCCGTTTTTATGAGTAAAGTTAACATAGTCGTCTACCATATCCCATATTTCTTTTATGCCGGTGCCATAATATCCGGAATATAACAGAACTTTTGGAGACCATCCCGACTCGGGTAGTGGAAATAAATGAAGAGCATTGCGAAAATGTGCCTGAGCCAGTTTTGCTTTCTCCAGATTATCACCATCTGCTTTGTTGATAATAATACCGTCGGCCATCTCCATTATTCCTCTTTTGATACCCTGCAGTTCATCACCTGTTCCTGCGAGCTGTATAAGAAGAAAGAAGTCGACCATAGAGTGTACAGCGGTTTCCGATTGTCCGACTCCGACTGTTTCAATAATAATTTTATTGTATCCGGCAGCTTCGCACAGAATAATGGTTTCCCTGGTTTTGCGGGCAACTCCACCCAGAGAGCCAGCTGATGGTGAAGGTCGTATAAATGCATTTTTTGCTACACTCAGCCTTTCCATACGGGTTTTATCACCAAGTATACTTCCTTTCGAAACCTCACTTGATGGGTCTATTGCCAAAACAGCCAATTTATCATTTGGGTTATTTTCAAGCAAATACATTCCGAATGAGTCTATCGAGGTACTTTTTCCGGCCCCTGGAACTCCGGTTAAGCCTACTCGCAACGAGTTTCCGGAATAAGGCAGGCATTTTTCTATTATTTCCTGTGCTGTACTCTGGTGTTCGTATTTCGAACTCTCCACCAATGTCACAGCCTGACTCAGCAAAGAGATATTTCCTTTGAGAATTCCTTCAACGTACTCATTCACCGTATATGTTTTCTTCTTAAAACGCTTGAAGTCTTTCATATATGGATTTATCATGGGTTTATCTGATGTTCCTTCATTCACCTGCAGTGCATGAAATTCGTGGTCGTTTTCGGGATGTTCCATAATAAAATTCTATTTTGTTGTATAAAAAAAAATCGGTCTCAGACCTTAAAGATAGGACAAAAATAAAAAAGACTGAAAAAGTTTAACACCTTATTCAGCCTTTAATTATGTTTTAAGGTCTCAGACCTTTGTAATTCTCTCGTTGCGAGATTGTATCTTCCGAAAATTATTTACGGGGCAATACTTCACCTTTTATAGTTAAGGTATAAACTACATCCGCTTCATTTGTAAACACAGTTATACGCTTGTCGAAACTTCCGATACGTCCGGTTGTAGAATAAGTCACTTTCACCACGCCTTTTTTTCCGGGCAGTACAGGATCTTTTGTATAAGAAGGTGTAGTGCAACCACAACTTGTTCTTATATCTTGTATAATCAATGGTTTCTTTCCTGTATTTGTGAATTGGAATTCGCAGGTTACCGAACCAACTTCTTCCGCAACTTTTCCGAAATCATGACTTAATGATGTAAATTTAGCTGATCCGCCATCCTGAGCCATCAGGCATGTAAGGCTTACAACCATAGCTATTAACAATAAGCTAAGTTTTTTCATAATTCAGTGTTTATTAGTTAGAATACTGCGCAAAGTTATAAATATTAGCTTAAACAGTATAATTTTTTAATTTTATTTAGATATATCTTTCTTATAAACATTTTTATAAATGGTGTCTCTGACTGTTTCGAAATTTACAGGAAACCCTAAATCACGATAACTCAGCATTTTCATAGGAATACTATCAAATCCTTCAATATATGGAGGTTGTGCATACTCCATATCCCATATATCAAAACCATTTTTCTTGTAAAAATTATATCTTCTTTCGGCAAAATCCGATGATTCGGGAAGTTCTATCTCTCCAACCAATGGTAATGTCGTTTCAGTAAATAATGCCTTAAGAGATTTAGTTCCCGAGCCGCCGTTACGCTGTTCGGGGCTGATAGCAAAATGTTCTATGAACAAAAAAGTTTCAAAATCCCATAAAGTGATGAATCCAACTCTCACCTCGTCTTCATTAACCAGCAGATAAACAGTAAAGCGATTGTCATCCTCTATAATATGATGTAATTCCAAAACAGGACGGCGCTCATTTGCAGGAAAGCTCTCTATATATAGCTTCTCTACAAATTCCAAATCCGATTTATTATTAATTGTAACTCTACGTAAAATCATCGTTTCTTTTATTTTAAGGTTACAGACCTAATTGACTAAGCGAAGTTTCGTCAATTATAATTATTCCCATATATTTAGTGAGAGAAAACAGGTTCAATATTTTCCTTCACTTCGTTAATTTAATTAGACTGCTGTCCGATTGATCCTGAAAGAACTACTTCTTTCATCGATCCATCATCACATTTTATTATACGTCCATGAAATTTTTGTACAATAGCATAATTATGTGTCGACATAATTACAGTAGTTCCTTTCTGTGAAATCTCGTGCAATAACTTTACTATTTGTGTACCTGTCTCCGGATCCAAATTACCGGTAGGCTCATCGGCTAGTATAAGATCGGGAGAGTTCAGCAGTGCCCGTGCTATTACAATACGTTGCTGTTCACCTCCTGATAACTCATGGGGCATTTTGTAGCCTTTGTTTTGCATGCCTACCTGAGTCAATACTTCACGTATCCTGTTATCAATGGCATCCTGACTGTCCCAGCCTGTTGCTTTAAGTACAAATTCGAGATTTTTCTCTGCCGAGCGGTCTATCAATAGTTGAAAATCCTGAAATACAATACCTATTTTCCTTCTGAGAAAAGGTATTTCTTTTCGTTTCATTGTATTCAGACAATAGTCAAGGATATATCCGTCTCCACTATTAATAGGAACTTCATGATACAAGCTTTTCAGAAAAGTACTTTTTCCTGATCCTACTTTTCCAATCAGATATACAAAGTCTCCTCCTGAAATCTGAACATTCAGATCTTGCAATATAGGATTGCCGTCACGGCTGATTCCTACTCCTTTGTAATCAACGATAACACTGCTCATCGGCTTTATTTTTTATGTCTCTTTTGAAGCTCTCTTGATAAATCTTCAATACTCAAACCTTTTGAGGTAAGCAGTACTATTAAATGATATAGCATATCCGCCGATTCGTAAATCAGGCGTTCGTCTGTTCCGTTACATGCCTCTATCACCGATTCGATAGCTTCTTCCCCGACCTTCTGTGCCATACGGTTTACTCCCGATTGAAACAGTGATGTGGTATATGATCCCTCAGGCATTTCCTGATGACGCTTTTCGATGAAATGCTGTAAGTATTTGAAGAACATGATGTCTTCTTTATTTTCTTCTTTAAAGCAAGTGTCATCTCCGGTATGGCAAACAGGCCCTACTGGGTTGACCTTTATAAGCAGGGTGTCTTTATCACAATCTTCCTGTATGCTTATAACATGAAGAAAATTGCCGCTCTCCTCACCTTTCGTCCACAGACGTTGTTTGGTCCGGCTAAAGAAAGTCACCTTTCCTGTTTCCTGAGTTTTAGTTAATGCTTCCTGATTCATATAACCAAGCATCAACACCTTATTTGTTTCGTTATCTTGTATGATGGCAGGAATTAAACCATCTACTTTATCAAAATCCAAATTCATCTGGTTTGTATATTTTAGGTACTCAACCTTTGTGTTCTATATCTCTCTTATCTAACAATAAAAGGCATAAAAAGATCACAACTGCCGTTTTATCTTACATTAATACCTTCCGTACGAAGATACTGTTTTAAATCTTTAATTGCAATTTCTCCGAAATGAAATACGCTGGCAGCCAGAGCCGCATCGGCTTTTCCGTCAATAAAAACATCTTTAAAATGCTCCATATTGCCTGCTCCTCCTGATGCTATTATCGGAATATTCAATGATTCGGATAATTTGCATAAAGCTTCATTGGCATATCCCTGCTTTACTCCGTCATGATTCATGCTGGTGAAAAGAATTTCGCCCGCTCCCCTGTCTTCAACTTCTTTAGCCCACAGAAACAGTTCTTTGTCCGTAATATTGCGTCCTCCGCTTGTGTAACACATCCATTTGCCTGCATCAAAACGGGCATCTATAGCACATACACACACCTGCGAACCAAAATTACCTGCAATCTGATCTATGATTTGAGGATTACGTAACGCTGTTGAATTGACCGACACTTTATCCGCTCCTGCACTTAACAGGCGGTCAACATCTGTCAATTCGTTTATACCTCCGCCGACGGTAAATGGTATACTGATATTCAGTGCAATTCGCTTCACCAGATCAGTGAAGGTTTTCCTTCCTTCGTGAGTTGCTGTTATATCCAGAAAAACCAGTTCGTCAGCACCTTCATTGCTATATTTGACAGCCAGCTCCACAGGATCACCCGCATCTCTTAGGTTCACAAAATTAATGCCTTTGACAGTAGTACCATCTTTAATATCAAGACAAGGTATAATTCTTTTAGCAAGCATATTGTATTGTTTATGCCGATGCAGAAATATTATTCAAGACAAAATTTCCGCACCGGATAATCATTCTTATTTTCTGTTTTGTATCTCAACCAGATCTTTCAGGCTGATTTTATTTTCATAAATGGCTTTACCCATAATAATAGCAGGTACACCTGCAGCTTCGAGGTGCAATATATCTTCTTTGCAAGACACTCCCCCACTGGCAATCAAGTATACTTCGGGTATCTGATTAAGTATCTGTTTGTATAAATCAACAGCAGGCCCTGCAAGCATTCCATCCTTAGAAATGTCGGTACAGACTACTTTCTTTACACCATATTGGATGTAATTGGCAATATAAGGAACAACTGCAAGGCTTGTGGCTTCCTGCCATCCCGACACAGCTATTTGATGATTTTTGCTGTCAGCTCCTAATATAATTCTGTCACCTCCGTATTTTTCTACCCACGACACAAATAGTTTGCGGTTCTTAGCAGCAACACTTCCCCCCGTAACCATTGCAGCTCCGGCTTCGAATGCTATATCGATATCTTTGTCACTTTGAATACCACCACCAAAATCAATAACCAGAGATGTATGTGTAGCAATATCTTCCAACACCTTATGGTTAATTACATGTTTGGCTTTGGCTCCATCAAGGTCTACCAGGTGTACTCTATGAATACCGGCATCCTCGAATTGTTTTGCAACTTCCAAAGGATTCTCGTTGTAAATGGTTTTAGTATTGTAGTCGCCTTGCGACAAACGTACGCATTTACCATCGATAATATCGATAGCCGGAATTATTTCTATCATAACTGTAGGAAATTAGTTAATATTTGTTCGCCAACACTTCCGCTCTTTTCGGGGTGAAACTGTGTAGCATAAAAATTGTCTTTATGAAGTGCCGCACTGAATGGCTGTATATAGTCGGTAGTAGCGGTCGTATAAGTATTAACGGGTACATAAAAGCTATGTACAAAGTAAACATACTGATCTTCGAGGGAAATATCAAATAAAGGTGTTTTTACATCTTTGATTGTGTTCCAGCCCATGTGAGGGATTTTATCCTCGTGTCTTTCGGATATGAAACGTTTTACATCCGTATCAAATATATTCAGACAGCGGGCATCTCCTTCTTCCGAATGAGAGCACATCAACTGCATACCGAGACAGATACCCAATACCGGCTGTTTCAGACTCCGTATAAGAGTATCCAGTTGGTTTTTGCGAAGGTAATCCATAGTAGTACTGGCCTCTCCTACTCCCGGAAATATTACTTTGTCGGCTTTAGCTATGAGTTCTTTGTCATCTGACACAACAGCATCAACCCCTAAACGTTTCATTGCAGAGTCTACCGAAAATATATTCCCTGCATTATATTTTATAATAACAATACCCATTCGTTTGCGAGTGCTTATTCTTGTAACAAATTATCAAGGACTTTTACCATTTGCGAAAATTCCTCCGGATCATATAGTCTTGTTAACATAACTATTTTTCCATCTTTACCGATTATAACATTACGTGTTATGCCTGCGTCTTTTTCGGCATATAATTCAAAGATACCGGCTTTGGGATCTAGTCCGATCGGATAAGTTACTCCTGTCTTTTTTGCAAAGGCCAAAACTGTTTCAGCCGGCTCATCTCTGTCTATACCATAAAGAGCAAACGCAGGGTTTGATTTATGTTTCTGCCAGATGTCAGACTCTATAAAGGGCATCTCTTTACGGCAAACACCACACCAACTTGCTGTGAATTGCAACATAACGACTTTACCTTTCAGATCCGAAAGTTTAACAACCGAACCATCGGGTAATGTCATTGTAAAGTCCGGAGCTGTATCTCCGACCTTCACCAGATATTTGCGGTCGGCCTCTTCCTGAGCAAAAAGACTACCGAACACCGATATTAAAAGAGTAAATATTATAATAGTCCGTTTCATTTTTATATCACTTATTTAAAAGATAATTACGATACTTAAAAGCAAAAGGTAAAGCTGCTAATGAACCTAATGTATCTGCAAGAAAATCGAACCAGTCTCCTGAACGGGGCGGAAAATAATTTTGCTGCAGAATCTCAATCAGACCACCGTACAATATGGGGCAGACAAATGCATAAAATAATAATTTGCCAATATGTATATGTCCCTGTTTTGCATGAATGTAATTCAGAGCCGTAGCCCCAGATAATCCTAAATACATTAAGAAATGAACTATCTTATCGGTGGGGATCAAAAAGTCGAATTGAACTTCGGGAATGTCCCTCGGTGGGATAAAACAGCATAAATATAAGATTACAAATGATATAACCACAGGAACACTCGCATATCTTAAAATAGAATAACGCTTCATCTATTACCTTTTTGTAAATTAAGCAAATGAAAGTATATCATTAAATACTTTCAAGTTATAATAAGCTTAGGCTCTTATATTAGCCAAAGTAATAAATAGGTCTGCAACCTTAAAAGTCTCAGACTTTTTTATTGACTTTCTTAATGTGATAGCAATATCATAGTGTGCCTCAAACAGGCAACCTCAAATTCTTACTATTACTTAAATAATACAAAGATGCTACAAATTATTGATATTTACATATAAATAATAACAGTTTTCATATCTGTTTACTGTATTTTTGCAGTCCAAAACTTTTTAGGCTATTACATTGTTTAAACGTGCAGAATGTAAAGCCGCAGATCTTTTTATGGCTTTAGTAAGTAGTAAAAAGGTCTGAAACCATAGGATTTTTAGGTATGTTACCAGAAGAAAGTAACGAATTGAACATCTCTCCCAAGTTACCATGGCTTGCCGCAATGGCCATGTTTATGCAATCACTTGATGGTACAATTCTCAATACGGCACTGCCGACCATAGCTATCGACCTGCATCACTCTCAACTGTCCATGCAGGCTGTAGTAGTTAGTTATGCCCTTACCCTGGCATTACTGATACCCGTTAGTGGTTGGTTATCGGACAAATACGGGACTAAACGCATTTTTAGTATTGCTGTATTTTTATTCACATTAGGCTCATTGGCATGTGCTATATCGACCACATTCAATCAGCTTGTTGCATCACGTGTTCTACAGGCTATCGGCGGTTCTATGATGGTTCCGGTATCTAGGCTTGCTTTGATATATGCTTATCCAAAAAATAAATTGCTGGGAGTTATAAACTTTGTAACAATGCCCGGATTGGTAGGACCATTACTCGGTCCACTACTTGGAGGCTGGCTTGTAGATGTGGCATCATGGCATTGGATATTCCTTATAAATATACCTATTGGTATAGCCGGACTGATATTTACACAATACGTTATGCCCAACTTTACAAGAGGGGGAAAACGCTTCGATCTGATAGGCTTTATTTTATTTTCGGGTGGATTGATAGCTCTCTCCTTAGCTCTCGAATCCGGTGACGGAGGTGATATAAACTGGAAATCTCTCAGTATTATACTGTTTTTGGCAGCCCTGTTCGGCACATTATATATATTATATGCCAAACGGGTAAACAACCCGATTATAAATCTCAATTTATTTAAGATACGAACACTAAGGATAGGTCTGATAGGTAACCTTTGTACACGCTTAGGAATTGGCAGTTTACCTTTTCTCCTTCCTCAGATGTTGCAGATAGCATTTTTGAGAAGTTCTACCGAATCGGGACTTTTAATGATGGCTTCGGCAGTCACTACTATATTCGCAAAATCGCAGGTTATACCTTTAGTTAAACGGTTTGGATACAAAAAAGTACTTATCACCAATACAGTAATACTGGCAATTGTGATATCAATGTTTGCCCTACCTGATAAATCCACACCGATATTCTTATTGATACCCGTTTTGTTTGTATATGGAGCTATAAACTCTATCCAGATGTCGTCAATGAATACTATTTCGCTGGCTGATCTCACCCCCGAAGTTGCCAGCGGAGGTAATAGTATGCTGGCTATCACTCAACAATTATCGATTAGTTTCGGAGTATCGGTAGGAGCTATGATACTTCGCTCAACTGAGTCGGCATCGTGGCTTACAAACGGTGATATAGGACTATCTTTTAAATACACTTTTATTATATTAGGTGTTATTACACTATTATCAGCTGGAATATTTGCCCGATTAAAGAAAACAGACGGAGACGATATGTCCGGTCATAAGTAAGACTTTTACAAACCTAAAAAAGACGGGTAAATATTTTCTTATTTATCCGTCTTTTTATATACATTATCTTTGTTTTACCTCACAGTGAAAACAATATTCATAAAAGCATCGTAATTCGGAAGGCTGTTGACGGTATAACTCAATACTCCAGTATTGCTTATTGCTGCTACCGTTATGCATGGATCGGTGTAAGTAACATAATAGTTGAGTTGATTGACTTCAAAAAATGGGATACTATTATTTGCGCCTGCACTTTTGATCTTTGGAGCCGAAAATCCGGTATTATATATACTGTATAAATCAAGGGTCTGCACTCCTGTCAATAAATTGCCTGATCCATCTGATGTCGGGATATTTACTGATGGCATATAAAAAAAGTGTCGATTATATAATGTAAGACATGTCCATGTATATGTACCGGGGTTAGATGGAGTATCTTTGTATTGCGATATACATTTCAAGTCAGTATCATAGACCATCAGGCTCGGTGCAGGACTCGATATAGCTAACTTCTGAGCATTAGTTATACGTGGGATAAGTAAACCTTTATCATTATTGTATGTATCTATTTCGAGTACAGCTGAAGCATGCGGTGTATCGGTATTTATTCCGATCTGTGCTGATAGTTTCATAATCGCCATCAGCAGCAATATAAATGTAATTGAATGTTTCATTGTTGTTTTGAATTTAGCAGATCTGAACGGGTCATACGGTTGATTTTGAGAGTACAGTTAACTATATTGGCTGTCATGGTGATAGCGGTAAGTTTAGTTCCATCAGCTTTGTACGGTGTTATTTCGATGGTATATATGCCGGCATTATTGTACGAATACACCTGCGAATATTTACTTTGGGAAGCATTAACTGTTTGTGTTATTTTGGCTGAACCATCGCCGAAATACCATTCAAGTTTATCTGGAGCATTACCTCCGGACAGATCGACCTCTACACTGTAAGTCCGGTTATGCGATGTACAGGCAAAGGGTTGTTCTTTAGGTATAATACGAATAAATCCGGCGGCAAAAGTCGGTAAACCCAGATATGCGCTATTTTTCAGATAATTCGGAAAATATTTCATCGTTGTGCCTCCTGCATCAGGGTTCATAATAACATATAAGTGTTTTGTAGCATTAGCAGATCCGGCACTATTGGTTCGTATTCCATACAATCGTCCATCTATTCCAGGCTTGATATTACTGGGGCCATAGGCCAAGAAAGTAGATGCAGTACCTGCTCTGAGTTTTGCCCATGTATTTACATAAACTTGTATACTGTTATTATATCCACTTGATATATAGATATATTGATTATTCGGAGAAAATGTTCCCGAATATGTCAGTATGGGCAATGTTTGTGTCTGTATCCCCGAAATAAGTCCGGTAGAAGGATTAAAAACTGCCGATATAACCTGACATCCTGCCCAGTTAAATGATGCCAGCTTGGTATAATCAGAAGAAACGATAAGCTCTCCGAGATACACGGTTCCGCTTGAAACAATCGCAGAACTTGCTATGGTTTGATGCGCAGTTGATGATATTCCGGTTTCGGTGATTGCCCAAACATAAAATGTTTGCAGGGTACGATGTATCAACCAATAATCCTTTCCATTAGAATTGGGTACAGCTGCAATATTTTCATATACAGCTCCACTTTTTATGACATTATTTTTAGATGTAACGGCTCCCAATCCTGTATTTTTAGAAATATCTACAATAGAATATCTGATACCGTTCGGATATGCTGTATAGTCTTGAGGTACAGTTATTATATAATATTCTGTTGTACTTCCGGGTTTAGGAACTGCAATACCCGATTGAGTGGAGGACGGACCACCGAGCAAACCTGTACCATTACTCATTACATTACCATTCTTATCATAAACCGTAGAGCCATCTGACGAAAATAGTAAGTTTCCATTGTATGTAGAAACCGTAAAACAACCCTCGGATGTAGATAAAGGGCCGACTATTGCTTCGGGCATATTAGGCACAACAGTACCATCGCTAGCCGTAGCATTATTTAAAGAGTTAAAGTTCAAACCTGCCTTGTATCCGAAATGCCACCAGCTTGTTTCTTTCTGAGCCATTACATTTAAGTAGCAAAGCACAGATAGTGAAAGTATTATTATCTTTTTCATTTTTTTCTTACTAGATTGAAATTGACCTTATTTTAGTACAAATACAACAGTCATAAATGAATCATAATCCGATTCGGCTTTTATGTCATAAGTCATTACACCATTATTATCGATGGACACATTGTCAAGTACATCGGTGTCATAATTGGTTATATAATAATAAAGATCTGTCCGGTTTGTAAAATAAGGAATATTCGCAGGTGCGGACGGATTTTTCTTCGGTGCGGTAAACTGAGTCTTATACTTATCATACAGATCAATAGTCTTGCCTGTTACCACGGAAGATGCATCGACAGCGATGGTGGGCATATAGAAAAATCCGTTCTGAGCATCTTTTGCCGATAAACAAACCCACACAGGGGAAGTTGTTGTTCCGGCATTCTGAGCAATACATTTCAAAGTAGTATCATATACAAGCAAGCCTTCCGCGGGAGTTGCGATAGCTATTTTCTGTACAGTAGTCATTCGTGGAATCAATATTCCTTTGTTTGTACTTTCTATATCCAGTGCGGCACTGACATTCGGGGTACTTGTATTTATCCCGACTTGAGCTTGTAAAGTTGCTATGCTGATAAAGCATAACGTCCATAAAATAATCTTTTTCATTGTTGTTTTTATTTAGAGTTGGGGTCACAGACCCATTTGTTGTACTTGCTGGAGTGAAATTATTGATAACTGAAATACGCATCAAGGTGCACTCTCTGCACCCCAATGCATGTATCAGTTGGCTTAGGGGCAGAGCATTGTATTGCGGGGAATCTGAACGACAACAATATAACAACGCTACCCGACAAAGCCTGCCCAGCCAACCGATTGAACAGTTATCAATGATAAATTGGACTTTGGTATAATGTAATATGAAAATTAGCCAATATGAAAATAATGCATAGCAATGACTTCCAATTATCAGTTCAGTGGATAACTGCTGACTGATAACTGTTAACTGCAAATCCGAAGTATAAAAAAATACTCCGTCATTTTGACACAATAGAAATTTTAGTTTGATTATTACGCTAGATGCGTCTCTCTCTCTCTCTCTCTCTCTCTCTCTCTCTCTAATATTTCACACAAGACAGCCAAACCTAAATTGTTAAAATTTAGATATGATTTGAAGTTTCTATGTGTGAAACAGATAGTCATTAACTAATAGTTAAGAGATTGATTACAGGGGCAAATATAAATCATTTATTTTTATAAACCAAAAGGAAAAGCCTTGAGACTTTTCCTTTCGGTTGTTCCTGAAAAACGAATAAGAGTATTATTCATTTTCTTTGTCTATAGTTTTTCGTTCGAGCAGATCTTTTATGTCAGTATCGTTTATCAACTTCACATTTGTCAATAAAAACCGCTGATCTACAAAATGCCCCATCTCATTACATTCTTTAATTGCCTGTTCTGTGCAGACTCTGGGGTCGTATTTAAGACCACATAGCAAGAACATTTTCACATAATTACTCTTGAAATCGATGCTCTCTATTTCTATTTCTCCGCTTTCATACGCAAACTCCAGTTCTTTGCGTATTGTTTCTTTTTGAAACTCCGTAAAATCAGATCGATCATTAGATGCTATAACCGAAAAATAACGCAGCTTTCCGTTTTTACCTCCTAAACCGGTGGAAACAAAAAATTGCTTTTCGCCTGACAAATCGGCATCCAATAGAATTTTACTTTCTGCCAAAGCCAGAGCCGACCAATTAGATAATTCTGACTCGAGCGGACTGCTGTGATATGTTTCTATTGCTCGGTATGCCGCAACATCAGCTATAGCAGCCAATGCTGAAAGATAATACCTTTTGTCTTCGATATTTATTCCGGGTGAGAATAATCGACCTATCATGTAATTGCGGTCGGGCTGCATATTTGCATCCTGAGATTGGATATACTTCGAATATTGAAAATATTTCATTTGTTCTTCCACCGGCACTATCTCATTCAACATGTGCATGTTTGACTTCATCTCACCTGACGAATCCCTCAATTGACTTAATATTTTATCAAATTTATCCATGGCTCAATATTCATTAGGTGATTTCTTATATTTGGATAATCTTCAAAAATCGTACCAATCAATATAAATTTTATTGATAAGAACAATCCCAGAGTGCGCATACATCTATTACGGTAATAAGTCTGATGCAGCATTTAGTCCCAATATTCTATTCTCCGGAGATAACCTGTTCGATCCGGTCTATATACGTTTAACACAAAAAAGAGAAAAAATATTTTGAAAACAGTCAAAAATTTAGTTAAAACAGCATTTTTACACAAACAATGACTCATTTTGAACTGTTTTGATGAAAAATAAGGTTTGTACCTTAAAAAAAACAAATACCGAATGAAAGCTATATTCACACCTATAGACCTCGAAAACTGGGCAAGAAAAAAATATTTCGATTATTTTTATAACAAAATAAAAACAAGATACAATCTCAGTAAAAACATCGACATCACACAGCTGATCGAAGCCAAGCAATCCAAAGGGTTTAAATTTTATCCGGCGATGCTGTACATTATAACAAAGGCAGTTAATCAGAATGTTGAGTTCCGTATGTCATTCAATGCCGAAGGTACACTTGGCTTTTGGAACTATGTAAATCCGGCATATACAATCTTCCATGACGACGATAAAACATTTTCGGATATATGGAGTGAGTATAACGAAAATTTCCGGGTGTTTTATTCGAATGTATGCACCGATATGGAGACATATAAAGATGTAAAGGAAATAAAAGCACGCCCCGATCAGCCATCCAATTTTTGTCTGCTGTCGTCATTACCATGGCTTAGTTTCGATGGATTTGCCCAAGATACATTTACTGAATCTTCGTTACTCTTCCCTTTTATTCGATTTGGAAAATACTTCGAACAGAATGGCAAAATTTTACTACCTTTAGCTGCCTTTGTCAATCATGCAGCGGCTGACGGATACCACACATGCAAATTGATCAATGATATACAAGATATCGCAAACAATGTAGATGAATGGAGTTTATAAAAAACAGACTCTAAGTAACAGAAAGAATCTAGCATACGATTAAAGGAAGAATAACTATCTGTTTTATTCACACTTACACATTTAATATTAACAATCGCCGAAGCGAAGGCGAGGTAAATAGGTCTGAGACCTTAAAATATAATTATAAAATGGGACTATTTGATTTTTTTAGGAAGATTATAAAAAACAAAACCGACCAACCGATACCTAAACCGGGTAATATCAGTCAGGCAGAACATCCTATACTTCTGGCTATGCCTGTGTTTATCAATAATCGGGGCTATGACTTCGATAAGGTTATCGATCATCTGAAAACATTCTGGAAACTGTCGGTTACTGAATTATCAGGAGACAATGCCACTGCGGTTTTTGATCTTGACGGTCAGCCTGTGGCTATCGCAAATATGCCTGTTCCTGTTCCGGAAGAAGAACTGGACGCTATTATCGACTATGCTTATTTGTGGAGGGAAGCAAGAGAAACTCTCAAACATCAGACAAACCATGCCATAGTATCAGTGCTTAGCAGTGATCGATCCGAAACAGAAAGACACACATTGTTAAGTAAGATGCTTTGCTCTATATTAATGACATCTCCCGATTGTGTAGCCATATATCAGGGGCAGGAAACATTACTGCTTCAACGTGATTTTTATCTGGCTTGTATCGAGGATCTCCAAAACGGACGCATACCTGTACCTGCATGGGTATATATAGGATTGCGTAAGACCGATGAAGGTATCAATGCTTATACTTACGGTATGAAAAGTTTTGGCAAACCCGAATTTGAAATTATCGGTACTCCTTTGGATGCAGACAGCCTTTATACCCTGGTTCTGAATATAGCATCTTATACTATCGGTAAGGATGTGATATTTAATAATGGAGACACATTCAGTTTAGCGGAAAATGCCAAAATGAAGATTACCGAATCTCAGGGGATTTATGTAGACGGCACAACGCTGAAGTTGTCCATCGATTAAAGTAATGATATGGAGAATGAACGGAAACAGTTGTTACAAAGCTGTTTCCGATGGTAATGATATATTTCCTAGTTTTTCTATCTGATCTACATCGTAAGGCGTTTCCTGATACAAGTAATAGTTCATCCAGTTATTAAACAAAAGGTTTCCATGACCTGTCCAGCGAGAGATCGGTTTTTGACCCGGATCGTCCTGCCTGTAATAATGTTTCGGGATATCAATATCCATTCCTTTATCCTTATCTCTTGAGTATTCGTTATGCAATGTGTATAGTGAATATTCGGAGTGACCTGTTACATAAAACTCACGCCCTCCCCTGCCGACAACTATATATATACCCGCTTCGTCGGATTCCGATAATATTTTCAGGTCTTTATGCTTTTCTATATCTTCCCTCCTTACTTCGGTATGACGGCTGTGCGGAGCATAGAACTCATCATCAAAACCTCGAAACAAAGGAAAACTGCGGTCATTTATTGTATGTTTGAATACACCGAACATTTTTTCGTGCATAGGATACTTCGGAATACCATAAAAGCGGTAAAGCGCAGCCTGAGCCGCCCAACAGATATAAAATGTAGATGTTACGTGGTGTTTTGCCCAATCGAAAACAGATGAAACTTCGTTCCAATAACTAACCTCTTCGTATTCCATCATCTCCACGGGTGCACCTGTAACTATCAAACCATCGTAATTACTGCTTTTTACTTCATCAAACTCCTTATAGAAAGCATCCATATGCTCAATTGGAGTATTTTTGGACTGATGTGTCGACAAACGAAGAAAATCAATCTCTATTTGCAAAGGTGTATTGGACAGCAAGCGTACCAAATCGGTTTCTGCTGCGATTTTTATAGGCATCAAATTCAATATTAATACCTTAAGAGGTCTAATATCTTGTTCTTTGGCTCTAAGTTGCGACATCACGAAGATATTTTCTTTCTTCAGAATTTCTATTGCAGGCAAATTATCCGGTAGTGTAACGGGCATATCTGAGTTATTACGTTCTGTTAATTATATATTCCAGCGTTTTTTACTGATAAGTTGTAAAGTTATAAAAAAAACAAGATTATCAAGAGGCTCTCTCAATTTTGCTTCTTTCGAATATTTTCCTTATAATTATAATCGTTTTTCGATTGTTTCAGCGACTAAGTAACAGAAGACAGCTAAACAATGAATTGGTTAAGAATAACTATCTGTTAATATTATACTTACAAAACAAACAAAAGGTCTGAGACCTTAAATGTAAATATCTGCATTTTTATGAAAAGGAAATTATCGTTTTTAGTTATTGCCGTACTTATGCAGTCGGCATTGGTATACGGACAAGAGGCTTTATGGGGTGCTCAGGATATCGTTTCTCCAGAAGTTCTTCCTGACAACCGGGTTACATTCAGAGTTTTAAATCCACAGAAAGCAAAAATACAGCTGACAGGCGACTTTTTACCAGTAGGAAAACAAAGTACGCCTTTCGGCGAGGTGGACGCTCCACTGCCTGTCGATTTTAAAGAAGGAGCCAACGGTATATGGGAATATACTACGGAGCAGCCTTTGCCATCGGAGCTTTACTCCTATTCTTTTATTATTGACGGCATCAAGACCTCCGATCCTAATAATATGTATTTAGTGCGTGACGTGGCTTCTCTAACTAATATTTTTTTGGTTGGCGGAGGTCAGGCAGACTATTATAAAGTGAATAATGTAGCTCACGGAACAGTTTCGAAACGTTGGTACAACAGCCCGACATTAAAGAAAGACAGGCGGATAACCATTTATACTCCTGCCGGATACGAAACATCAAATCTCGAATATCCGGTTCTGTATCTTCTGCATGGAATGGGAGGCGATGAAGAGGCTTGGAACACTCTGGGGCGCACTATTCAGATAATGGATAATCTGATCGCTCAGGGAAAGGCAAAGCCGATGATCGTGGTGATGCCAAACGGCAATGTAGTACAGGAAGCCGCTCCGGGCGAATCGTCATTGGGTTTCTATAAGCCGACATTTAATCTACCTCATACAATGGACGGCACGATGGAAGAAAGTTTCCCTGATATAGTCAAATTTATAGATTCTAATTACCGTACTGTAAAATCAAAACAAGGTCGTGCCATTGCCGGATTGTCGATGGGCGGTTTCCACTCACTACATATTTCCAAGCAATATCCCGATATGTTCGATTATGTAGGATTATTCTCTGCAGCAATACTCCCTACAAATAAAGTGCAGTCTTCTGTTTATGAAAACATTGACGCTAAATTGAAAGTCCAGTTCGAAAAGAATCCTAAACTATACTGGATCGCCATCGGCAAAGACGATTTTCTGTATAAAGCAAATACCGAATACCGAGAGTTATTAGATAAAGCAGGTTATAAGTATACCTATGTGGAATCGGATGGCGGACATATCTGGCGAAACTGGAGGGTATATCTTACTGAATTTGCGCCGTTACTGTTTAAATAACAATATTATATTCATAAATAAATAGCAACCAAGGCATTTCCTTAACAGAAGTGCCTTGTCTTTTTTTAGTATCTCATTTTACTTGAAAATTTGACAAACTTTGTATCTGACAGCATAAAAAGCTATCTTTGCAATGCAAATCGCAAAAATAAAATATATGTTATCTGCATTTAAAGATTATCTTCAAAAACATAACTACAGTAGCTTTGATATGAAAGCAGTGCTCTTCGATATGGATGGAGTACTTTATGATTCGATGAAATACCATGCTAAAGCGTGGAAGGCTGTCATGGATGAAGAAGGACTTGACTCTACTTATGAGGAATACTTCATGCACGAAGGCCGTGTCGGTTACAGCACTATAGACCTTGTAATACAGCGAAACAAAGGACGTCATGCCACAGAAGAAGAGAAACAACGTATATATAAGCGTAAATCGGAACTGTTTGCCATATTCAATGATGGGGAGCTGATACCTTATGCTTATGACCTTCTGAAAGCCGTTAAAGGGAAAGAATTGCAATGTATTGTAGTCACAGGTTCGGGACAGCCCTCTCTGCTTGATAACCTCGACAATAACTTTCCGGGAATCTTCAATCGTAATCAAATGGTCACAGCTTTCGATGTAAAGAACGGAAAGCCGCATCCCGAGCCTTATCTTATGGGTTTGGAAAAAGGCGGACATCTGAAAGCCAATCAGGCTATAGTTGTTGAAAATGCACCGATGGGAATAGAAGCAGCCGTTGCTGCCGGATTATTTACGGTAGCTGTCAATACAGGTCCTCTGGACGAAAAAGTGTTGTGGGATGCAGGTGCTGATATCGTTTTACCGTCTATGGAAGCATTGTTCCGCAACTGGGAATCATACGCCAATGAATTGAGTTTATAATATTTTTCAATTAAGGCTAACAGCCCTTTTCTGAGTTTGTTAGTCTTAATTTTTGCCTTATCTTTTATACTTCAAAGTGTCTAAAAGTGCAAATAGCTCACCTTTGCTATTTGGCAGCACATACCACTTATCTTCGACTTTAGCCTTTCCTAATTCTTTCCAGATAGACACCCAATTGTCTGTAAGCCCTGATTCTTCGGCATGATGCAATACCAGCATATAATCAGGTGCAACCATCTTTACCATAATTCCGCTATTGTTCCAAGCTGTATCGTTTACAAACGTGCCAAGTATCCGTTCTATATGGGCTTTGGTTTCTTCCTCTTTTATCCGTGATTGAGTCTCTTCGTTAGCTGTATAAAGAATTTTGATTGTATCGACAGAAGTAAAATCAAGATTGAGTTTCATCGTATCCCGAGCAGATACTATCTGATTGTCTTTTGCCGGAACTTGTGAGCCGTTACTGCTGCATGAGAACATGGCTATAGAAGAAATAAAACCACTGATAACAAATACTTTCTGAATGTTTTTCGCTTTCATATAATTTAGTATAGTTTGTCTTCTTTCATTAAGGGTATAAATGTAATTATTTTTTCGCAGATCGAAAGTATTCTTGTTTTTAAGTATTTTCTTTCGGTATATCAGATCAATTTTTGCGGCATCCTGCATTAGTAATTATACTTTGTTAGGATGGGAGTATTTTCTTATTTAAAATAAATATAAATAAAGACGTTATTCTCGGCAAAAATAAGCATCTTTGTAATTCTTATTTAAGTCTAACAGGTCTGTCCCCGTAAGAGACCCCGAATATATAAAAAGATATGTTGTTGTCCGACCTTAAAACCGGCGAACTAGGCGTTATAGTCAAAGTCAATGGTAGTGGAGCCTTCCGTAAACGAATCCTCGAAATGGGATTTATTAAAGGAAAAGTCATTAAAGTTATACTTAATGCACCGCTCAAAGATCCCATCAAATATAAGATAATGGATTACGAAGTTTCGTTGCGCCGCAGCGAAGCTCACCTCATAGAAGTAATTTACCCGAAAGATTTACAGAAGAAGAAAACTCACGAAGAAGAATTCTCTTTCGAAAACAGTTATGACGAAAATGACAGTTTTCATAAAAAAGAACCGGGAAACACAAAGAAAATTACAGTCGCCCTTGTCGGCAATCCCAATGCAGGAAAGACATCTCTTTTCAATATAGCATCTGGAGCGCACGAACATGTAGGTAACTATGGTGGTGTAACCGTAGATTCGAAAGAAGGTAAATTTAAGCACGCAGGATATCAGATAAAAATAGTAGACCTTCCGGGTACTTATTCGATATCGGCTTATACACCCGAAGAGTTATATGTGCGTAATTACCTTGTGGAAGAAAAACCCGATGTAGTGATAAACGTGGTAGCCGCATCTAACCTCGAGCGGAACCTATACCTTACAACCGAGCTTATCGATCTGAGCGTACCGATGGTGATTGATCTGAATATGTACGACGAACTTCAGGCAAGCGGCAGTGAGTTTAATTATCCTAAATTGGCACGATCATTAGGCATACCTATTGTCCCTACGATCTGTCGTTCGGGAATGGGTATCAAAGACCTTTTTGATGCTGTTATACGTGTTTATGAGGATAAAGAGCCTATTGTACGCCACATAAAAATATATTATGGCAATACGATAGAAAATGCAATCAGCAAATTGAATATACTGATAGATAAGGAAAAAGACCCGGGACACATCTTCCCTACCAGATACCTGTCTATCAAATTACTGGAAAAAGACAAAGCTGTAACCGACCTCATAAAGGAAACATATACAACTGCTGATACTATACTGGCTGCAACAGCTCAGGAAATTAAAAATATAGAAAGCACACTGAATGAAGACACCGAATCGGCTGTAACTAATGCCCGATACGGATTTGTGGCGGGAGGACTAAAAGAAACATACAAAGAGAAACTGAAAGAATCGGATTCGACACGTATCATAGATGCAGTGGTGACAAATAAGTACCTCGGTTTCCCGTTGTTCTTCCTCTTTATGTGGATCATGTTTGAATGTACCTTCCGTTTGGGAGGTTATCCGATGGAGTGGATAGAGTCGGCTGTCGGATGGCTGGGAGAAGCCATAGCCACATATATGCCCGATGGCATGCTCAAAGACCTTATTATAGACGGTATAATAGGTGGAGTCGGCGGAGTTATCGTATTCCTGCCGAATATCGTTATACTTTATGCTTTTATATCCTTTATGGAAGATTCGGGGTATATGGCACGTGCCGCCTTCATTATGGATAAGATTATGCATAAAATGGGTTTGCACGGTAAATCGTTTATTCCGCTTATCATGGGATTCGGCTGTAACGTACCTGCCATATTGGCAACACGTACCATCGAAAGCCGAAACAGCCGTATGATAACCATGCTGGTCAATCCGTTCATGTCATGCAGTGCCCGTCTGCCCGTTTACCTTCTGTTTGCAGGTGTATTCTTCAAATCATATGCAGGATTGGTATTATTCGGTTTATATGCTACCGGTATATTGCTTGCCGTAATATCAGCACGCATTTTCAAGCGATACATGTTTGCAGGTGAAGACGCACCTTTTGTAATGGAACTCCCCCCCTATCGTATGCCAACCGTCAAATCGGTACTGATACATATGTGGGATAAATCGCGTCAGTATCTTCGCAAAATGGGAGGAGTAATCCTTATAGCATCCATCGCAATCTGGTTTTTAGGATATTTCCCGTTGAATAACAATAAAGTCGAAAATCTGGACGCTCAAATAACTCAGACGGAACAACAATTCGATAACGGACAACTGACCGAAGAGCAGAAAGATGAGAAAATAGCGGAAATAGAATCATTGAAAAATATCGACCATACCGAAAGCTCGTATATCGGACGCATCGGTAAATTTATCGAGCCGGTAATGCGACCTTTGGGATTCGATTGGCGTATCAGTGTCAGCCTTTTGACAGGTAGTGCAGCCAAAGAAGTGGTAGTCAGCACACTGGGCGTATTATACACCGGTAATGCCGACGAAGACGAAGGTTCGTTGCAAGACAGGCTTCTGAGCAGTACCAATGCTGATGGATCTCCGACATTTACTCCGCTGGTTGTGGCAAGCTTTTTGCTATTTGTATTGATATATTTCCCATGTGTAGCTACTATTGCTGCCATTAAGGAAGAATCGGGTTCTTGGAAATGGGGATTGTTCAGTATAGCTTATACCACCATACTGGCTTGGGTACTGGCATTCCTTGTATTTCAGATCGGAAGCTTAATAATTTAGAAAAGATCGAACGAAATTAATCGGTCGGTTGTTTTAATGTCTCAGACCTTAAATGATAACCAGGTCTCAATAATAACAAAAGATTATGATACAGGAAATAATAGTTGCAGTTGTAGGATTAGCCGTATTAGGTTGGATCGGCTATAAAGTATACTCTTTTTTCTTTGGAAAGAATAAAGGACGCACAGCATGCGGTTGCTCGAGCTGTCATTGCCATGTAGCAGAGAAAACCAAATAGGACTGCGACCTGAAAAATATGCTTTTTAGCATATTTGAATGAAAATATTATCAAATTATTTGGATATTTCATTTCAGTCATTTATATTTGAAATAACAAATAAGAGAAACCTAAAGGAGTAGAGACTCCAGCTAAAATATAGGTCGTACTGGTCGATTAGGAAACTCATCAATGAATAGATAAATTCCGAGACAAGCTTACCGTTACCAATGGCGGGTCACACCTTTCGGGGTTGCTTCAGGGCACAGTGAATTACAAAGGAGCGGAGCACTCAAATCCTGTTACACGGAGTTTCGTCTTTATCTTTCAGTACGATTTTATAGAAAAGCAGATTATATGAACAATATAATCTGCTTTTTTTTAGGTAATAATTCATTAACACAAGCACACAAAATCACTCTAAATATGAAAAAAACAATCGTTATCTTATTACTTGCTATCTTAGGAGGTACTCATGCCTATTCTCAAACAGAATTATACGGAACATCTCTGCGTATAGGTAAAATCGGAGATATCGGCAATAAAAATGTACCCGTAGGAGGTTTGACGCAGCAGTACAATATCGACTTTACAGGGTATCGGGATGTAAGGCCGGATCAGGTGGGTGCACGTATATCCGCACTTCGGTTTAATTATTATGCTGCAAATGTACCCTATATCCAGAATACAGGATTGGCTTTCTATACTAATCCCAAAGGAAATGAAAGTGGGGATATTGATCTTCAAGAACGAATGAGAATACTCCCCAATGGAAATATCGGCATAGGTACAACAAAACCTACCGAAATGCTTGAAGTGGCAGGTACAATAAGAGCAAGGGAAGTTAAAATAGAAATAAATGCCGGAGCCGACTATGTATTTGAAGAAGACTATGAGTTACGCCCCTTATCGCAAGTCAAAGGCTTTATTAAAGACAATAAACACCTGCCGGATATTCCATCCGAAAAAGAAATGCAGGAAAACGGGCTTAATGTAAATGAATTTCAGATCAACTTACTCAAAAAAGTAGAAGAGCTCACTCTATATATTATACAACAAGACGATAAGATCAATAAACTCGAAAAAGAATTGGTAAAATTGAAGTCGGAAGACTGAAATCCTAATAAAATAGAGGATAAAGACTTGCATAATTCATTTCTAACAGCTAATTTTGATCTAAGAAAAGACGCTAAATACGGAGGAAAGCCTCCTGCAGGATATAGGGTCGTACTGGTCGATTGGGAAACTCATCAATTAATAGATAAATTCCGAGACAAGCTTACCGTTTCTAATGGCGGGTCACACCCTCCGGGGTTGCTTTATGCGCAGTGAATTACAAAGGGAGCGGGGCACTCAAATCCTGTTTTACGGAGTTTCGTCATTTTCCACTGGTACGGCTCTTCTTATAACAAAAGACTAATCGATATATTCGGTTGGTCTTTTTTGTTTTGAATGATATTTTTATTTTCTTTGATAAAAATGGAAAAATCCTTATAACAACACTTATTTATTGAATATATAAAAAATGGACATTACAATCAGAAAAGCGACAGAAAAAGATCTCCCGAAGGTATTTAATTTGGTTAAAGAGTTTGCCGGCTATCTGGGTAAGACTGATAAAGTAAAGACATCTGTCGAAGATTTTATAAAGCAGCAAGAATATTACTCATGTATATTAGCCGAAAATCCAAAAGGAGAAGCTATCGGCTATGCTATATTTTCGACTATATTTCACACTTGGAGCGGAAAATCGATTTATCTGGACGACCTGTATGTCAATGAAGCATACCGGGGCTGTTCGGTCGGTACGATGCTGATATGCGCTCTGATAGACTATGCCAAACAACAGCAGGTAAAACATCTCAACTGGCAGGTTCTCGATTGGAATGAGTCGGCTATAGGCTTTTACAAAAAGCTGGGAGCAACTGTAGGTGACGATAACCTGAATTGCACCTTCGAAATAAAATAAGGTCTTAGACCTATTTATTACGTCGGCAAGTATAACAATATGAGCTTATTATAACTTGAGAATAAATCATTTAATACCTTCATTTATTTATTACTAAAAACAAAGTAAAACTTAAATATAACACATGAATTCACCTTCCAGAATAGACGTAGCCGACGTCTTGAGAGGATTCTCGGTAATGGGAATCTTTCTTATTCATTGCATTGAGCATTTCAATTTTTATTCGTTTCCCGAAGTGGAAAACCCGTGGCTGAAATTTTTCGATAAAGCAATCTGGGATTCTGTATTCTTTACATTTTCCGGTAAAGGGTATGCAATCTTCGCCCTGCTTTTCGGATTCAGTTTTTTCATTCAGGACAATGGACGTAAACTCAAAGGTGAAGATTTTCGCCCTCGTTTTGCCTGGCGTTTGGTTTTGCTTTTCGTGTGGGGAAATATCAATGCGATGTTTTTCACAGGCGAAATATTAGTTTTGTATTCACTGGTCGGCTTCTCGCTGATTTTTGTTGCACGGCTCTCAAACAAGACAGTATTTATCATTCTCACTATACTGATGCTGCAACCTGTAGAATGGTATAAAATGATATATGCTCTGGTTAATCCCGATTTCGTGCCGGGAAAAAGCCTTACCTATTACTATTTTGGAGAAGCATATGCCGTACAGCAAAACGGAAACTTTACCGAAACCCTGAAAATGAATCTCTGGGACGGACAGATGGCATCGCTTGCTTATGCGTGGGAATACGGACGTATTTTCCAAACAGCAGCCTTGTTTATGATGGGAATGCTAATCGGGCGTACAGGTTTGCTGCTTCAGAACGATTCGAATCTGAAGTTCTGGAAAAAAACACTTTTGATTTCCGTGATATGCTTCTTCCCTCTCAATGGATTAGCAAATATGCTGCCCGACTTTATCAACAACAAAGCAGTACTTACACCACTGCAAACCGTTGTGCGATCGCTTGCCAATCTGTCATTTATGCTCTTTATGATGGGGACGCTTATCAATGTTTATTATCTTACCCGTTTCCATAAACTGTTAGGCAAACTTGCCCCTTATGGGATGATGAGCCTTACATGCTACATCACGCAGTCGATGGTAGGTTCGTTTCTGTTTTATAACTGGGGATTAGGATTGCACGACAAGCTGAGCATTACCTTTTCGTTTCTGTTGGGTATTGTCCTGTTCCTTCTTCAATTCTCGTTTGCCCGCTGGTGGATGAAAAGCCATCGACACGGTCCGTTGGAATATCTCTGGAGAAAGGCTACATGGATCGGTGCAAAATGATAAAACGATCATCTATATAAAAGAATAAAGGTCTACTCAAAAAATTGGGCAGACCTTTATCTTTGTTTCTGTCTTATAGATTGGAATTAATCGATTTCCATTGATCTATTGCAGGAATCACACCCGATTTAATCAGGCTATCCCTCAGATCGCAGAGGTGTTTGTAACTCTGTTTCAGTTCGCTGTGTTCATCATCTGTACCTTTCACATCTTTATAATGAACTCCATTTGCATCTAACGAAGTTTCCATAGCCATCATAACGTGGTCAAACTCACCGTTATTGACATACGCACCTACAGGCCAGTCAAATTTATCGCCACCCATCACTGCACCTATCATGGCAAGCGACAGGTATGCCGGACTCTGAAACGAAGAACGCCCCCTCAGGTCAATGATATTTTTACCCCCTTGTATCACCCTTTCTTTGAGTGATTTCCATTGTTCGCTGGTTAATTTGGGTGTTCCGATCAGGTCATTGAGCGGTTTACCGTCGATAGTTGCGGTAGACGAAAACACAGCCATTTGTTCACCATGTCCTCCATAAGTACGGCAATTGACAACCTTATCGGGATGTATATTGAAGTGTTTAGCCAGTTCGTTTCTTAGTCGGGTACTGTCTAACGCCGCCAATGTAGTAACTTGAGATGGTTTAAGACCCGAATATAATAATGTGAGCAATCCTGTAATATCCGCAGGATTGAAGATTACAACCACATGTTTTACATCAGGACAGTAACTCTTGATATCTTTCCCGAACTGAATAGCTATTTCGGCATTTCCCTTCAGCAAATCTTCACGGGTCATACCTTCTTTTCGGGCAGCCCCCCCCGAAGATATCACATACTTACTGCCTTTGAGAGCCTCTTTAATATCGGATGTAAAAGACAGGTTCAGCCCTTTGAATCCACATTGAAGAAGTTCTTCGGCAACACCTTCCAACCCTTTGGCATAGGGGTCATACAAACAAATATTGTCGGACAACCCCATAAGAATTGCAGATTGAGCCATATTAGAACCAATCATTCCGGCAGCTCCTATTATTGTGAGCTTTTCTGAAGTAAGAGTTTTCATATCCTTCCGTTTTTTTTAGGCTTCAAGCCTATTATTATTTTTATTAACCTCAGAAAGTATTTAAAGATCGACAAACAGTTCTGAGACTTTAAAGTTATCTGTTTTAGATGATAAATGGTCATTTAAAATTATTATATACTATAACTAAAAGTTATGGTACGGATAAAAAACAGTAGAAAGTCTCTTTTTGTTTATTCATAACTACTGATATATAGGCTTTTTGAATTTTATTCTTTACGCCTGCTGTACAGAACGGATACCTCGCAACTACAGTTAACGCCGCTCGGCTAACGCCCGTCAGGTTTCCGGCATTGACGAAAAGCACGGGGTACCCGTTGTGAGAAGAAAGCGTTAAAAGACAAATAGATATCGGCGATAATCATTTTATTTGTCTTAGCTTTCGAGCACGTAACGGGTCGGGCTTGTAGGCACAGCCTTGATCTTTTGTTTCGTTTTGCATCAAGGCAAAATAAAAAACAAACCCGAGAGGGTGCGTTAGTAAATAGCAGAACTTGAAAGTATAAAATAAAGAACGATTTTATCAATCTAACTACTGATTGACATTAATGATAAACTTCCATCACTTACGCAAGCTGTCTCCCTTAAACAGTACACGGGTGGTTATAGCCTTTATCCGGTCTAAAACCCTGTCGCCGTATTGGCTGCGTATTTGGTCAGATGTGAGATTAGTGGATACGATAACGATCTTCCCTGATTTTTCGGCGGCATCCATTATCTCTGCAAAGGCAAGACGGCGTTCGCCATACTTTATCATCATTTCTTCGGAACCGATGTCATCCAGACTGATAATGCCTTTAGTCAGTACTTCATCCAGTTTGTGATTCATTTCCTGCATGTCGTATATCTTTACAACCTTGCGGCAGGCATGCAGCAATATAGCCGGAATAACCTGTCGGCAAAGCAAACTCTTGCCGCGTCCGCAGTTACCGTAAAGAAACAAGCCCTTGCCCTGATTGTCGGTAAGCCATTCAGCCACACGGTCGTATTCGGGCAGCCATTGAGCCTTTGTACCGTCTTTAGCCAGAAAATATTCGAGAGCCCGGTATAAAAGATTTCGGGCATCGGGTACTTTCATATAGATACGGTCGGCTGGCATCGGCATACGGTGAAGACGCATTTCTTTTTCTACTTCTTCAAAATTCACTGTACGAGATTGTGTTGTCATGCTTTGCAAAATTATGTTTATTGTTATATTTTATTTTTTCCGATGGACGCTTATCCCTCTCTAACTGGAGCCGCAACCAGTTGGCAAAGTGCTGTTTAATATCTTTGGTATCGGTATGTGCAGAGCCTTCGTTTTCGAGTTTTACGAAGAACAGTTTCAGGTAACGAATCAGATTATCGCTGTTTTTGATGCCGTTATTTACACACAAGGTATTGATATATGGTTTATTCTCAGACATGAAAGACATTAATCGATGCAACCTGTTTGATATAATATAAGATCTCCCATCGATATTTATATTAGCAGTGAGGCTTTGTTCAGGTTTACCCTCCTTTGATTTACTTTTCTTTTCTGTACTTTCCTTTACTTTACTTTGTGTATTATGGGAGTCATTAACGGGGTTATTGGCGGAAGAAATCCAGTAAATGTCGTTAATAACCGATTCTTTCCTTTTAAGGGTGGCAGACTGAAATCTCGCCTGTATAGATTCGGATGTAAGGATACGATGACTTTCGTACATCTGCATATCGAAAAAACCTACTTCGAGAGCCTTAGTGATAACTTCATTTACGTTTTCTTCCGAAACATCCAATGTGTCGGCTATATGAAAGCACAGATCGTCGCTGTATTCGGTATAATATCCCTTGTCTTTATAGATGTTGCACAATAACCCGATAAGTATGGAGAATGCTTGTTCACCGCTTTTTTTGACAATCTTGCGAACTTTAATATCGTATAAAATATCTACATCAAGAGGGAAGTAATCCAGTCCGGTTTTAAGAGGTCGTGCCATATATTATAAAATTATATTGTTAAATTATGTTTCTTTTATATAATAAATGAAATTTTTATGTAAATTGGTATCGACTTAAAAGTCTTAGCATTTGTTTATAGATAAAATAATTAGGTGCGAAATCGATAATGTCGAAAAATAAAAAACATCAACTATCTGAAAATCATTAAGTAATAAATTCATTACAACCATATATTTTTATATTATTTAACAAAAAGCAGTAGTAAACTGGTCTCTGACCCTATTTTTTCAGCATGAAGAACTTACTGTTATTCATTACGGTATTTATTTTCTTCTCGTGTGCCAAAGATGACTATAACGGGAACGACAGTACCACTCCTATCGACTTGAGGTTCGCTGCAGAACAGCAAACCATACCGGCCGAAAAAGGAGCGGATTTGTATGCTGTACAAGTATATATATCGGTAGCCGGTTCTGATGATTATGTTGCTTATGCATACGGATTGTTCGACAACAACTCCGATATAAAGTTGGTGTTGCCCGATGATGCCAGATACAAAATAGAATCGACCATAGTGATTGACGGTAAACAGCTCGTGAGCCACGACAGCCTGTCGTACTACGAACCGTTTGTAGCAAATGATCATACTCCGGTTGAGTTATCCAATAAATTCACAATAAGCAGTACCCGTTATTTTACCGATCTGTCGGGAAGTAAATCACGTGTTGTATCTCAAACCAAAGACTCAACTTACAACCATATATATCTGATTCCGGCTCTCGACCGATATTATGGTGAATTAGCCGACTTCGATCCCGAACTATCGCCTAAAGCCGAGGTAAATATGGATAGAGTTGTATTCGGGATGAACCTTTCGATAAAAAACACAACTAAATCAACGATCTCCCTTAAAATAGACGGAACACCCGATTCGCTTGTTGTTGAAGGCGGTTCCAACAGAGCATTGGACAGACTGTATACCCTGCCCGACTTCAAAAAAGCAGGAGAACTACTCGATCCGCTCAAAATAACGATACAACACAACAACGGAGGCGTACTTGTTGAAGGTCAGGGCGAATACTTCGTGAAGAAACAAGCCCGTGAAATAATTACCCTTACCGTATCGAAAGCCGATAAGACCAAAGCAAGCTACAATTACGACATAGAACGCATAGCCGGATTTTATTGAAGCTGCAAATTCACAGATAAAAAATTGTATATTGAGGACTTACCTTAATATATCGGCATGTATAGATCATATGTCTACCCTTTTTTGTACATTTGCCCCAAAATAAATTTGCTGTATATAAAAAAAGCATCAGCAGAGACTCAATACCTGTAAAATTGACAGAAAAGGAGTATGCCGACAGCTTATTAATGGTATGGCAATAATGGTCTCCAACCAAAAGATTATAAATGGAAATTTCAGCGTTCAGCCCTTATATGCTTTTCAACAGAGAACAATGGGCAGCCTTGCGAGAGTCGGAACCAATGACACTGACTCCCGAAGAAGTCGAAAAACTAAAAGGTATCAATGACGAACTGTCGATGGACGAGATTCGGGATATATACCTGCCGTTGTCCCGTTTGCTCAGTTACTACGTAACCGCAACCACCAGCCGTCAGGCAGCAATGATGAAGTTTCTGAATCAGGAAGCACGCAAAATACCCTTTATAATAGGTGTAGCGGGCAGTGTTTCGGTCGGAAAAAGCACTACGTCACGCGTATTACAGGCATTACTTAGCCGATGGAAGGAAAACACAAAAGTAGCGTTGATCACCACTGACGGATTTCTGTATCCGAATGCCGTATTGGAAGAAAAAGGACTGATGCTGAAAAAAGGCTTTCCCCAGTCATACGATATCCACAGCCTGATACAATTTGTGAGTGATATAAAATCGGGTAAAACCGAAGTAAAAGCACCTAAATATTCACACCTCATATATGATGTAGTACCCGATGAGTACGAAATTATACGGCAACCCGATATACTGATTATCGAAGGACTGAACGTCTTGCAGAGCGGGATGGATTATCCGCAGGACAAACCCCGTGTATTTCTTTCGGATTATCTCAATTTCTCCATATATGTGGATGCCGAAGAAGAACTGCTCGAAAAATGGTACATCTCCCGCTTTCTGAAATTCAGACAGGGTGCATTTGCCGATCCGAAGTCTTATTTCTACAATTTCACGATGCTGACTGATGGCGGAGCGATACAGATGGCTAAAGGTGTATGGCGTGAAATAAACCGCAAAAATTTACGTAAAAACATATTACCCACACGTGAACGTGCCAGCCTGATTCTTCATAAAAGCGAAAATCATCAGGTCGATTATGTACGCTTGAAAAGGTAAAGGTATCAGGTCTTTTTACTATTTTCGCAATCATAAGATTGAAAACAATAAAAAAATATCAAATATGAATATATCGGAACTAAAAAGCGATAATTTCTTCCTGCTTGCTGGACCTTGTGTTATCGAAGGTGAAGAAATGGCATTGAATATCGCAGAACAGATCATGCAGATCACCTCTAAGCTCAATATACCTTATGTATTTAAAGGCTCATACCGCAAGGCAAACCGCTCGCGTGTGGATTCTTTCACAGGAATAGGAGATGAAAAAGCTCTGAAAATATTGCGCAAAGTCCGTGAAACATTCGGCATACCTGTAGTTACGGATATACACGAAGCACACGAAGCCGCTATGGCTGCCGAATATGTGGATGTACTTCAGATACCTGCATTTCTGTGCCGTCAGACCGATCTTTTGATTGCAGCAGCTAAAACAGGCAAAACAATAAACATCAAGAAAGGACAATTTCTGGCTCCTTCGGCTATGAAGTTTGCCGCACAGAAAATAATAGACTCGGGCAATAATAATGTAACGCTTACCGAACGTGGAGTATCATTCGGATACGGCGATTTGGTTGTAGATTTCAGAGGTATACCCGAAATGCAGGAATTTGGATTTCCGGTTGTTTTGGATGCAACACACTGCCTGCAAAAGCCCAATCAGGCATCGGGAGTAACCGGTGGACAACCTAAACTGATCGAAACCATGTGTAAAGCTGGTATAGCAGTAGGTGCAGACGGTTTATTTATAGAAACCCACCCTACCCCTTCGACTGCAAAATCGGATGGTGCAAACATGCTTCCTCTTGATCAACTGGAGGGATTACTTACTAAACTTGTAAGAATAAAAGAGGCTATAAGATAATGGAGTTCAGGTACAAATTAATATTGGCATCTAACTCGCCACGTAGAAAAGAATTATTGTCAGGGCTCGATTACGACTACGAAGTGGTAGTTATACCCGGTATAGACGAATCTTATCCCGACAATATCGAAAAACGTCAGGTAGCCCAATATATAGCCAAAAAGAAAGCCGCAGCATACGAAGATTATCTGAAAGATGATACACTCGTTATCACTGCCGATACAGTAGTAATACTGGACAACAGAATATTCGGAAAACCGTCAGATGAAGCTTGTGCCAAGCAAATGCTCCGTGAACTATCGGGGCGTACGCATCAGGTGGTAACGGGTGTATGTCTCAGTACAGCTGATAAACAGCACGCATTCAGTGTAACATCTGAAGTAAGGTTCGCTACACTCACCGAGTCTGAAATCGAATATTACGTCACCCGATACAAGCCATTAGACAAAGCCGGTGCATATGGTATTCAGGAATGGATCGGATTTGTCGGGGTCGAGTTTATATCCGGCTCCTATTATAATGTAATGGGACTTCCGATACAGCGTCTCTTCAGGGAACTGAAAAACTTCTGAGGTCTCAGTCCATTATTTATTACCCGTCTAAGTATAATAGCAACAAAACGTTATTGTCTTAAAACTAAATATCGTTCTGTTGCTTCATGAATAACACTCTATATGATGAAACGGACACTTATTGCAATGTATTTATTCTCATCGGCTATTCTATCAAGCAGTGCTCAGGAGCAGGACTCAATAGATTCACCGAGAGCATTTCTTAATTTAGGGTTTGCAGGCATCTGGTGTACCAATGGCGAAAAAACTGATGAAACGACAAATAACATATCGTTATCATTGATTCATGGCTACAGTTATAATGTATATGGCTTTATGCTTGCACCATTTGCAACCGTAAGAAAGTCTATGCACGGACTCCAGACAGGTATGATTAACCTTGCATCAGACATGAAAGGTGTGCAAGCAGGTTTCGGCAATAATGCAGATAAGCTCAGAGGAATACAGATAGGAGGCTTTAACGGTATAAACCAAGAGTCCGGAGGGCTTCAGATTGGATTAGCCAACTCCCGCAAATCGGGAGGCATACAGATCGGGTTAGTCAATATCGCCGAACATAATAACTATCCTATAGGTTTGATCAATATCATCAAAGACGGAGATATGTATGCGGGAATTATGACCGACGAAATGAGTAATTTTACAGCAACTTTCCGGTCAGGAGGACGATATCTTTACGGCATTGCCGGTTTTGGACATAGTTTTGCATCATCCCTCAATCAATGGATATTGGAAGGAGGTATAGGTATACACACTCCGATATTTAACAGGTTAAGAATAGATACCGAAATATCAGCCGCATTGATTACCAAATTTTACGGGCGTATACATTTTGGCGATCAGGAAGAAGCAGAACGAAAAGCCGAAGAATATAACTATAAGACAGCAACGAAATACTCTTTCCGTATAATGCCTACTTATAGATTCGGTAAACGAATAGAGGTATTTGGAGGACCATCACTCAATTACTTACAATCTCATTGTATGGAGAATGAACGAATATTCCCATCTAATTATATGTGGCGAAAATTTACGTCATCGTCCTTGAAGCAGCTCTATTGGGGCTGGACTGCCGGAGTACAATATAAATTATAAGAATATGAATAATTACGATAATTCGAACATACGACGCCAAGACCGTATACTGGAAGCCGACCAGGCATTGAATCTCCTTATCAACGGGGAATACGGCTTTCTAGCCATGAGTAACGACGGGAGCGCATACGGAATCCCGATCAGCTATATCTATTCCGACAACAAGATATACCTGCATTGCGCCCCTGAAGGCGAAAAATTGAGGTATATCGAGAAAAATCCGTCAGTCTGTTTCTGTGTAGTCGGTTCTACAATGGTACAGCCCGCTAAATTCACCACAGCTTACGAAAGCGTTTTGGCATTCGGAGATATTGTAACAGTTGATGACAACGATGAGCGGATGAAAGCCCTCGAATTACTGGTCGATAAATATTCTCCTGAATACAAAGAAATCGGACTGAAATATGCTAAAGGATCTTTTTCCAGAACCACTGTATTGCGCATAGATATCAAACGGATAAGCGGAAAAAGCAAAAGATCGGATGCGCCGTCAGTCACAGACCGTTCTAAATGAAATAACAAAAAGAGATACACTTTCGCTAAAGCTGTATCTCTTTTCTAAAATTAAGCAATTGATAAAATTAAAGTAGTTATACTTTACATCACAAATATATCTTTTTGATAACCAAAACAAAAAATTACTCGACAAATTGACATATCCGATCGGTATATAGTGTACTATAATCGAAGAACGGGTTTTACAGCCATTATTTCACTAAATTAACACTCATCTTGAGACTCTATTTCTTACCTTTGCAGAACTAATATTACAGTAGGGTTTAAGACCTGAAAAGAGAAAACAAAACGAGATGAAAACTGCAATTATTACAATCGGGGATGAAATACTGATAGGACAAATAGTCGATACGAATACAGCCTGGATGGCTCAAAAATTAACAAACGCCGGATTTGATGTAACCGAAAAAATATCTATCGGTGATAACGCCCGGCAAATAAAAGACACAATAGCCGATGTCTTCACACGGGTGGATGTTATCCTTACCACCGGAGGAATAGGGCCGACAAAAGACGATATAACCAAGAAGACCCTCTGCGAATATTATGGTACGGAATTGATATTCGATGACTCGGTATTGGCGAATATACAAAATGTAGTTTCAACATGGACGGCTTTAAACCCGCTCACCCACGATCAGGCTTATGTTCCGAAAGATTGTACCGTTATACAAAACAAAGTAGGAACAGCCCCCATTACATGGTTCGACCGCAATGACAAAGTATTGGTATCGATGCCTGGAGTGCCATACGAAATGAAGTTCAATATGGAGAACGAAATAATACCGCGTCTCCAATCGAAATACAGAGCCGAAGCCTATGTCAGCAAGGTGTTTATAGTAGTCGGGTACACCGAATCGGCATTAGCAATCCATCTCACCGACTGGGAAAACAATCTACCCGAAGGATTCGGTCTGGCTTATTTACCTTCTCCCGGGGTGATGAAGCTTCGCCTATTCGTAAAAGGTGAAGAACGCCGTCACGAACTGGAAGAAGAAATCGTAAAGTTGTATAATCTGCTGGATAAAGCAATTGTTGCCGACAGGGATATTCCATTGGAAAAAATTTTAGGAGAGCATCTTCTTTCATCGGGTCTAACGATAGGTACAGCCGAAAGCTGCACAGGCGGCAATATAGCTCACCTTATTACATCTATCGCCGGATCATCGGAATATTTCAAAGGCGGTATAGTTTCGTATTCGAACGAAGTAAAATGCAACATACTGAAAGTTTCGGCATCTAATATAGAAAAAGACGGAGCTGTGAGTTGTTCGGTTGTGACAGATATGGCTAAAGGTGCACAAAAAGCATTAAATGTAGATTGTGCAATAGCTGTATCGGGCATAGCGGGTCCCGGTGGAGGAACCGATGAAAAACCGGTTGGTACGGTATGGATAGCCACCGCAATAGGAGAACGGCTAGTTGCGAAAAAATATCAGATGGGCAAAAACAGAGATATGAATATTATAAGAGCTTCTAATACCGCCATGATGCAATTATTGGAAATGCTGAACGAATAAGCGTTATAAACTTATCAAACATACAACATTCAAAATTTAAACACATGAAACGGACGTATTTTACTTTTTTATCAATAATAGTATTTGTATCCACTATATTTATCAGTTGTGGAAGTGATGACAGTGACAACCGTACGTCATACACATTTACAGCCGTAGCATCGACAAATTATCCCATCAAAGGGTTTGCCGACCAAACAGTTGTAAATACAGAGCCTGTAACAGTTCTTCTTGATGATATGCTGAAAGGAAATGATTATGTTTCGCCTATAACTAAAGGAGAATTATTCCCTACTCAAGGTACAGCTCTCGAAATTATAGGACTAAAAAGTGATGCTTCTCTCAAAAATTTTAAAATCACGGTAAATGATGTTACCAAAACATTTACAGAAATAAAAGGAAGTGATGCAAACCTATATACAAAAGATATGATCAGTTTTATGGATGAGACATTTACAAGAATGATTACTCGCAAAAAGCTAACAATATCTATTTCTTTCACTCCAAGCCAGACAATTACAGATCAGGATAATGTGTATTTAAAGATTGCTTACAACGGAAGATACACCTATCTGAAATAAGGATATTTAACACTCAGCAGATGTTTTTTTTAAACAAATTCAAACAAAGGGCAGATATAATTGTTCTACTACTAAGGAATAATTAAAATACATATGACTAAAAAGATATATACCATTGCTGCATTTCTTCTTATAGGCTGTATGCTGACTCTTACAGCTCAAAAGAAAACTTTATACGATTTTAAAGTAAAAGACATCGACGGAAAACCGTATGATCTTGCAAAACTGAAAGGAAAAAAAGTACTGATTGTTAATGTTGCATCTAAATGCGGTTTAACACCTCAGTACGCACAACTCGAAGAACTTTATCAGAAGTACAAAGATCAGGGATTAATTATATTGGGTTTTCCGAGTAATGATTTTAAAGAACAAGAACCGGGTACAAATGCCGAAATAAAAGAATTCTGCACACTGAATTATGGAGTTACTTTCCCTATAATGGATAAGATAACTGTTGTGGACAATAAAAAGGTTCCACTCTATAAATGGCTGACAGAAAAGACTGAAAACGGCAAATTTGACGCTGAAGTTCAATGGAACTTTCAGAAATTTATGATCGATACCGATGGCCAGGTTTCCGGTTATGTTTTACCAAAGGGAAGTCCATTAAGTGCCGAGATAATAAGCTGGATTGAAAAACCTTGATCTTAAGGTCTCAGGTCTATCTGTTTCCATATCTAAATGTAAGATCAATAGATAGTTATTGCTTTAAAATAGAATATTAAATACTTACTGTTACTTAATATATTTAACAAAAAAACAAAAAATTAAAAAAAACTATGTATCTTTCGCCCAACAAAGGGCTAAATTTTAGGGATTCCATTGTTTATCTAGAAATTATGAATATGAAAAAATTTTACTTATTTGCTGCAAGCACACTTCTTGCATTATCAGTTAACGCTCAGGAAAAAGCATTGAAACAATACGGATTTGGGGATAACTGGTTCATTCAGGGACAAGTTGGGGGGTCATACACTTTTAGTGAAAACTCCAGTAAAGCAGACCTTTTTGATGTGGTAACACCTCATGTCGCATTGTCAGTAGGAAAACACTTCTCTCCTATTGCCGGAGCACGTTTACAAGTCGGAGGATGGGAAAGCAAAACTTATCTTGGCGAAGCTTTAGACAAAACGTACAAAAACAAATACATTCAGGCAAACGCAGACGCGTTGCTGAATTTAACAAATCTATTCTCTACATACGAAGGTGATAAAGCTTTTAACCTATATGGTATTTTAGGTCTTGGTTATGTGCATACATTTGCAGACAGAGACATCAAAGAAGCTGATGTAAAAACAACAAACACTATTGTTCCTCGTGTAGGTTTACAAGCTGATTTCCGTTTGACAGAAAGCCTTAGCCTTAACGTTGAAGCTACAGGTAACCTGATGGCCGACAGATTTAACGGAATTGTTGGAGGTAAAAATAACGATGCTACATTGAACCTGTTAGCAGGTTTAACATACCGTTTTACTCCCGGAGGATTCCAAACAGTTGACGTAATTGATCCTAGCGAATTAAGTGCTGTTAATGACAAAGTAAACGAGTTACAATCTCAGTTAAGAAACAAAGACAGACAAATTCAGGAATACAAAGCATCTGTTGCTGGTCTTGAAAGAAAACTAGCGGAAAAACCTGCTGAAGTTGTAACTAAAGGCGAAAGCGAAGTTGTATTGAATGCTGTAGTAGTATTCCGTATCGGTAGTGCTAAACTTGAACAAAATCAGGATATCAACATTTATAACGCTGCAAAATATCTGCAAGACAATAAAGATGTTAATGTAACAGTTACAGGATATGCTGATAAGAGTACAGGTACAGCTGCTATTAACCAAAGATTATCGGAACAAAGAGCTAAAGCCGTTGCTGATATCCTTATCAAGAAATATGGTATCGAAGCTAACCGTATAACTACAGAAGCTAGTGGCGACAGAGTTCAACCATTCCAGATTGATTCTTGGAACCGTGTAGTAATCTTCACTGCTAAATAATTTTAAGCAGAACAGATAAAATATCAATTAAAAGGCTGTCTCAGTAATGAGGTGGCCTTTTTCCTTTTTCCTTTTAAGCAGAACCTGCATAAACTGTGTTTAATTAAGAACAATCGGTAGGGATTCAGTGTTAGTCAAATAAGATAGAGAAACAACTGCCCTTCTCTAAAAGAATCAATATAATATTAATCCGAAACAATTTACATGCCTATGCTTATATTGCAGATAAACGATTTATGGAACAACGATACATACCGTGTATTATTTACAAGTATATTATTCATTTTTTCGCTTACAGCTGTTTTTATCATATACAGGTTTACCATCAATCATTTGAAAAAGAAAGCTGCTAAAAGTGATAACCAGTTAGACGATTTTGTTATCGAGTTGCTGAAAGTGCCGCTGCTGTGGCTTGCGTTCTGGATTGTTCTGAAGATATTCAGTGCATATTCTTTTCTGGCAGATCTACCCTTTGCGGGAAACCTTGCACAGATAAATAACATCTTATTAATAGCTACTATAGGATGGATATTGATTAAAAGTGTAAGAATAGCCTTCTATTATTTTCAGAAAAAGCAGGATATGACGGTATCCGACAATCTGAATGCCCGGAAAAATCTCACCAAAATGAAGATCTTCGAAGGGATTATAGTTGCCCTTATCACAGTCATTGTAGTTGCTATTTGCCTTATGACTTTTGATAAAGTACGTTCTATCGGAATCAGTTTATTAACATCAGCCGGAATCGCCGGAATAATTATAGGATTTGCTGCACAGAAAAGTATTGCCACCATTCTGGCAGGAATACAGATTGCTATCACACAACCAATCAGGCTGGATGATGTTGTTATTGTAGAAGGAGAATGGGGTCGGATCGAAGAAATTACTCTGACATATGTTGTTGTGAAAATATGGGACGAACGCAGACTTATACTTCCTGTAAATTATTTTCTGGATCAACCCTTTCAGAATTGGACTCGTAATGCTTCGAATATTTTGGGAACGGTATTTCTGTATGTCGATTATAAACTTCCGGTCGATTCGCTGCGCTCTTATCTCAACTCATTGGTTGAAAATAATCCGTTATGGGATAAGCGGGTTGCTAATATACAGGTCACCAACACAAATGAACGGAATAAGGAACTGAGAGTTTTACTAAGTAGCATAGATTCTTCTAAGAATTGGGACTTAAGAGTGGAAATACGTGAAAAGCTGATAGATTATATAAATAACAACTATCCCGATAGCTTTGTGAAATACCGTATGGTTGAAGATAATAAACCTGATCGGGGATAAAAAAAATTGAAGTTGCTTATAACCGACTCTCTGAGTTTATAAGCAACTTCAACATCACCCTATAATAAAAAGCACGATGTATATCAGATACCAATTTGTGCCTTGACAAATGCTTCAGCATCATCTTCTGTTTTAAAGTAAATTATACGATTATATTCGACCGGAAATTTACTTAAGGCGATCTTTATTATTTTCTTCACCTTTCCGTAAGCACTTGTTTCGCTGGCAGCAACACTGCCATAACCATCTTCAATTCGTTCTATACTGATCCTCTGAATGACCAGCCTTTGAGGATCTACACTATATATAGTGTCCCCAACCTTCAAGTTTACTACAGCTCCCATGGTAATATCGTTTTTAAGTGGTCTTGTTATTATAACAGACAATAAAGGGATATAGTTCTCCGAAAAATCTTTTTAACATAAAATAAATCTGATAGTTGAAGTCTTTTTTTTATTAAGTATCTTTGTATAAGATTCTGCTTGATTTTTTATGCATAATCTTATACAAAAGACATATTTCAGAAGGATAACTTTATGCTTGGTAAGTCGATAAAAAGGTCTCTGACCTTATTTTCTTTTTTATTGAACCTTTCGGTATGTTTCGGACAGATATACACAGGTAAAGTAATTGACAAGGATTCTAAAAACGAAGTCGAATTTGTCGAAATAGGAATACTCAATCACGAAACAGGGACAATATCCGATATTGATGGCCGATATTCAATAGATATTACTAACTGTGATGCGGCGGATACCTTGCGTTTTTCGCATGTGGGGTATCAGCATATCGACTTTAAGGTTTCGGAATTCAGAGACAAAATAGACAAGGATATATATTTACAGCCCAAAGACAATTATATAGAAACAATAATAGTCGATCATAAAAGGTTTAAGGAAAAGACTTTGGGTAATAATTTCTCAGGCGATAAATATCAGGGAGGATTTATTCAGAATATAAAAGGATTCGAATGCGGTGTACTGCTAAATATCGATAAACGGGCTATTCTCAAAAAATTAATAATGAACGTGACGGATTGTGCTTACGAAAGCATTTACTATAGAGTGAATGTGTACAAAGAAACCGGAAAAAATAAGTTCGAAAACATACTGAGCAAGCCTATCTATCTGAAGCAGGAAATGAATGGACACGAAAAGGAATTATCTATTGACCTGACACCTTATTATGTTCATGTAGAAGGAAATACACTGGTAACCTTGCAACATATAGCCAATATCGGAAAGGGGCAGCTTTTGTTTGCCGGCAGTTCATTTAAAGGATCGGTCTGTTATTACAGAACATCGTCTCAGGGAGGTTGGTCAAAAACACCGATGAAACTATCATTCAGAGTGGAGGCATTAGTCGAAAATTAGTTCGGACAGATTGCTTAATCAGAATATATCTCCTACCTTTGCATTCATTTTCAGGCTTAACTGCAAATAAAAAAGGTCTCGAACCTTAATTTACATGATGAAAAAACAACAAGGTACAACGTTTTCCATACTCATACTCCTCAGTATAACTCATATGTTTAATGACACCCTGCAAAATATGGTGCAGGCTGTTTATCCGTTATTGAAGGAGTCCTTAGTTCTGAATTTTAGTCAAATTGGCATCATTACCTTGGTTTACCAGATGTCTTCGTCGATATTTCAGCCCATTATCGGGGCATATACCGACCGCAAGCCGCAACCTTACTCATTGCCTATCGGTATGATGTTCACTATGTGCGGTATTCTGTCTTTAGCCTTTGCTTCGGATTTTATGCACGTTCTTTTAGCTGTGTTTCTGGCAGGGATCGGATCATCGGTTTTTCATCCCGAAGCGAGTAGACTCGCTCATATTGCATCAGGAGGAAAGCACGGTCTGGCACAATCGATCTTTCAGGTCGGAGGCAACTTTGGAGGCTCTATCGGCCCATTGCTCGCAGCTATATTCATAGCTCCATACGGTCGCCAGAATATAGGCTGGTTTGCAATTATTGCACTTGTATGTATTCTGTTTATGTTATATATAAGCCGTTGGTATAAGGGTGTTTTACTTCGGTTAAAAGAAACTCGCACATCGCAAGATTATATAGAGCCGAAAGTAAATAAACCTATTGCATCGAAACGGAAGATAATATCAACGCTCCTTATCTTGTTGATTCTTATTTTCTCGAAATACGTTTATATGTCAAGTTTAACTAGTTATTATACATTCTATCTGATCGAAAAATTCGGAGTATCAATCGGGCAGTCACAGATTTATTTATTTATTTTTTTATTTGCAGTCGCTCTTGGTACATTTTTCGGAGGTCCTATCGGAGACCGGTTCGGACGAAAGTATGTGATTTGGTTCTCTATACTCGGCGCAGCCCCTTTTGCCTTATATATGCCTTATGCAGGACTTACCGGAACATGTATACTAAGTGTGATTATCGGTCTTGTACTATCTTCGGCTTTTTCGGCAATACTGGTATATGCTCAGGAATTATTACCAGGTAAGGAAGGTCTTATCGGAGGTCTCTTCTTCGGACTGGCATTCGGTATAGCAGGTATTGCATCCGCCATTTTTGGTAAGTTAGCAGACCTCCACGGCATTGAGTATATTTATCATATAGCGGCATTTATGCCACTGCTAGGGCTTGTGGCAGGTCTTTTACCTAATATTAAAAGAGAGAAATAAAGATCGTTTTTCTTTTCTTCTTGCTATCTTAGCATCGTGATTCATACTATAAAATAATACGATAACTATCTATTACCGTCAAAGGTATAATTCTAGAAAACAATAAATTGATCAAAGTACGAAAAATAGAACTGCTTGCTCCGGCTAAAAATCTCGAATGCGGAATAGAAGCTATTAATCACGGAGCAGATGCTGTATATATCGGAGCTCCTAAATTCGGAGCCCGTTCTGCAGTAGGTAATTCTCTCGAAGATATACATGCCTTAGCTCAATATGCTCATCAGTTTGACGCAAGAGTATATGTTGCTTTAAACACGATACTGAACGATACTGAACTCACCGAAGCCGAAAGCCTGATATGGAGCTTATATAAAGCCGGAGTTGATGCAATCATCATTCAGGATATGGGTATTCTGATGCTCGATCTTCCTCCTATCCCACTCCATGCCAGCACACAAACAGATAACCGTACTGTCGAAAAAGTCCAATTTATGGCTAATGCCGGATTTTCGCAGGTTGTCTTAGCCCGTGAGCTTACAATAGACGAAATAAAGCGTATAGCAGACAACGTTTCGGTATCGCTAGAAGCCTTTGTCCATGGTGCATTATGTGTTTGTTACAGCGGACAGTGTTATCTGAGTGAAGCCATCAGCAAAAGAAGTGCTAATCGTGGAGCCTGTGCACAATTTTGCCGTTTGCCTTATACTTTGGTTGATTCGGATGATGAAGAAATCCTTCAAAAGAAACATTTGCTTTCGATGAAAGATTTGAACTTGTCTGAGCAGCTTGAAGAAATGATGGATGCAGGAGTCAGCTCTTTGAAAATAGAGGGAAGGCTTAAAGATATACAATACGTAAAAAATGTAGTTGCTTATTATCGTCAAAAGTTAGACCGCATATTATCTCGCCGACAAGAGTATATTCGTGCGTCGGCAGGAAAAAGTACATATACATTCAAACCAGACTTAGATAAAAGTTTCAACAGAAGCTACACTCAGTACTTCTTCAATGGACGTACTCCCGATATGTGGTCATTGGATACTCCCAAATCAGTAGGAGAACCCATCGGTAAAGTGAAAGATGTTTTCGACCGCTTCTTTACTTTATCGGGCACAAAAAAGCTGAATAACGGAGACGGGCTCTGTTTTATGGGAAACAACAACAAAGAGCTTTTCGGAATCAGAGTGAACAGAATTGATGGCGAAAAGATCTTTCCTGCTGAAAATCACGTACAGATACGCAAAGGAACTTTTGTTTATCGAAACTATGATCATGAATTCGATAAAGTACTAAACAAAAAATCAGCTGAACGTAAAATTAATGTCTCCATTATTCTATCAGAAACAAATGACGGATTTATCGTTTATGCCGAAGACGAAACCGGAATAACTGCTCAACACGATATAAACATAACTAAAGAAGTCGCTCAAAAAGATCAGAGCACCAATATAAGCAATAACCTGAGCAAGGCGGGCAATACGATTTTTGAAGTTTCGGAGGTAAAGATAAATACATCTCAAAACTGGTTTATTCCGTCTTCTCTCTTATCCGAATGGAGACGTGTATTATTGAGTAATCTTCTGATAAACAGAATATCTTCTCATATCATAGAAGTAATTGTCCATGAGCCGACTAATCACCCATTCCCTGTTAAAGATATCACATATCTTGGAAATGTGATGAATGAGAGAGGACGCAGATTTTATGAGCTGCATCAGGCTAATATCAGCCAGATGGCATTCGAAAAAAAATCAATAGACAATGTCCCCCTCATGTTTACCCGGCATTGTATCAAGCAATCTATGGGATGGTGTCCGAAAGACAGTAAAGTAACTATGCAATACAAAGAACCTCTTTATATAGTACATAACGATACCCGTCTCAGACTAGAATTTGATTGTCGAAAATGTGAAATGAAAGTTTATAACGACTGAGAGAAAGAATAAAAAAAGTCCGTTATCTGAATTCAGATAACGGACTTTTACCTTATATTAAAAGGCTTATGCTTCTTGAGCTTCTGTATCAACTATTTTCCAAACCAATGATGCTAATATAGCACCGACAAACGGCCCTACAATAAATATCCATAATTGGCTAAGAGCTTCACCTCCCTGAAAAAGAGCAGGTCCAATACTACGAGCAGGATTAACAGATGTACCAGTTAAAGGAATACACACAATGTGTACCAGTAAAAGAGATAAACCGATAGCTAAACCGGCAAAATTCCCGGCTCCGCCTTTCGATGTTGTGCCTAATACAACTAATACAAACACAAACGTAAATACGATTTCGGCAATCAAGCCACCGGTAAGACTTACTCCGGGTTGAAGCCCATTTGCTCCTGTAGTAGTTGCAAAACTACCACTCTGAGCAATATAAGAGGCACTGCCTGTATCAATAGATGATACGATTGCAAACAGAATAGCAGAGCCTATTACAGCACCTAATACTTGAAATAACATATACATTGCGGCATCTTTTGCCGACATTCTTTTGGATAAGAAAACCCCTAAAGTTATCGCCGGATTGATATGGCATCCCGAAACTTTACCTATAGTATAGGCCATTGCTACAACAGATAGTCCAAACCCGAAAGCAACAGTAAGAACCTGAGCTGTAGAGCCTACTCCAAAATTAAAGATTGCACTACCGCATCCCATAAGAACTAACACCATAGTTCCGACTAATTCCGCTAAATACTTTTTCATGAGAAATGTGTTAAATTATACAATGCAAATATAATAAAATCAGACATATTTTAGCATAATAGAATTTCTTTTATGTTAAAATACAGATAATACTATCGTAACAGGGTATAATAAAATTATTTCTTTGGAGGACGGATACTTACTTTCTCAATTAATTCTTTTGTTATAATAATGGGGCTCTCATCAACTTCAATACCAAATACATTGATAAGTATATTCTTTGATTTTTCGGATAATTTCTTTGCTCCTCCTCCTGATAGATTCAAACCGGAAGGAGTAACGAGCCCATCAACTCGGTTTGCTGTATTCATAAATTCCCATCTACCATTGTTAAACACAGGAGTAACATGCCCGTCCGGCAATTTATTTAACGGAATATTAGATCTTAAATTCTTTAATCCTTCACCTAATTGATATTTATCTTCGAATTCCGCTCCTCCTGTCTTTTTCTGATATTTCTTTGCAAACTCCGATAAATCATCGTCTTGTATAGCTTTTCCGAGTGTAGACTGTTGTCGAAATGACGATGGGGGAAGAGAGGTTGGCTTGACCTGTTTTAACAAATCCTTTTTAATTTCATCCCTTATTGACCCTGATAATGAACTTTGAGCTTGTAAGGTAATCCCGATTGAAAGGAAAAGAAAACTAGTAACGCATCTCTGACTAAAGTTCATTTTTTTTGTATTAAATAACCGAAAAATATAACAGGTAAAACCATAAAATGGTCTGAGGCCTTAATGTAAATTTATAGAGCAAATCTATAAAATAAGTATGTTGCTTTTTATACAAAAAAGTTAACAAACATTACATTATGAAACTTTAAGGTCTCTGTTCTTTTATTGATTTTGCAAACGTAATATTTACAGGTAACTATTGCTTTCGAGTTTCTAATACTAAAAAAAATTAATCATCAATATCCATACCTAAAACATGTTTCAGTACATTTTTTGATTTAGTCGATATCGGCTTTTTCTCTTTGAATCCTGAAAGATTTAGACCTCCTGCAGTCACTTCGGCCTTAATACCCTGTAACCGATTTTTCTGCGATAAGTTATCTTGAATAAAATCAGTTGCGGATTTTTTTATAAAATAAGATTTACCATTAGAGATAACGACCTTATATGTCGATCCGTTTTCCATCTTGAACAGATCCATGTTAGCCATCGATCCCCCTAGCCCCTTAGTTGTAAGTTTATCTTCAAACTGAGCTCCCCCGTTCCGGTACTGACCTATTTTTTCATGGATATTATCCTTATTTACAACTTTTACAACCGCCCCCTCTCTAAATTGTTCTTTGTAATTTCTCATATTAGGGTCTATGATCTGGAGTGGTGGCTTTACCTGATTGAGAAGTGATTTTTTGCGTTCGTCTTCTATCGATGATTGTGCATATACTGATCCAGAGAATAAGAGAATCAAGCATATATTACAGGTTATCTGTTTTGTAAAGGTCATAATCAATAGTGTCAGTGATATGACAACAAAACTAACTAAAGACAACCTTATTATATATGTAAAGAAAGTTAACCTTATAACCTATACATATAAGAATTGTTTTGTTTGTTAAAAATTAACTAAACAAACGACCGAGACAGTAATAACACAATCTGCTCTAAATAAGTAGCATCTATTTCAGAAAAGCACCCTATATATTCACTATCTATATCCAAAACGCCCATGATTGAGTCGTTTATTCTAATAGGAAGAACTATCTCTGACAACGATTCGGCATCGCAGGCAATATGCCCCGGAAAAGTATTGACATCTTCCACTATTTGAATTTTATCTTCTTTCCATGCTGTACCGCAAACACCTTTGCCGTATGCTATACGGGTACATGCTATTTTTCCCTGAAAAGGACCTAATACTAATTGATCATTCTTTATAATGTAAAAGCCAACCCATAAAAAATGAAAGGCTTCTTTTAATACTGCCGAAACATTAGCCATATTTGCTATCATATCAGTTTCACCCGATAGTAAGCCCTCAATTTGAGGAAGTAAACTCTTATATTGCTCTTCTCTCGATACATCTTGGAGAAGATTTAATTTTTCAGCCATAATTTTATTTTGGATTTTTTGCCCGTGCTATAATCTCAACTTTTATTTCGATACTGTCATTAACTATGCTAGATTGCATTTCATCATATATCGTATTCGAACCGTAATTAATCCCCCATTGAGTACGATCTATTTTAAACGGACGAGAGACTGCCTTATAAACATCCCCGTCTTTAGTGATCTTCGCATCAAAAGACAACCCTTTGTCCAAACCTTTCAATTCCAGATGACCTCCAATATGGTGAGTAACACTATCATTATTTGCAACTACTTCACACTGAGTTAAAGTGAATTGTGCATCCGGAAACCTGATAATATCAAAAAAGTCACTCCTATTCAAATGTCTTTCGAGTTTTAGCCGATCTTTTTCATTAGTTATGCTTGTACACTTTATCGTATTCATATTTATAGTAAAGCCTCCTAATTTTATTTTGTCACCTGCAATATACAAGATACCTTCTTTCAGTTTCAATGTTCCGTGATGCATTGTCTTTGGTCCGAATCCTGTCCAATAAATAATTGAAGCATCTGTATCCACGGTCAATGGTATGCCATTATCTTCGGTCGCCACTGCCATAGTCTTTTCTTTTTTTTCTTTACATGAATAACTAAAAAGCAATCCTAAAATCAATATCCACGTTACATTGTTCATTTTAATCTTTACCATATATTGTATGCTTATTTTCTCTTTATTTTCTGAGAGAGTAAAAAAATCCCCAAACTATATAATGCCACAAAAATAACATTAAAAAGCAGAACAGTAATAAGCTGCTTTGATATTTTTCGTTTGCAATACCGTATTGAATCAATATATCCAATATTAGCTTTATAATATACAATAATATTAAAATAACCGATAAACCATAGCATATTATGATGCTATCTTACAAAAACAAATACATTAATATGGATATATATAAAGATATATCCAATCATTATATTTATAGTAAACAAAAAAAATCCGGTACAAATAACCAACAGAAAAGATTCAACAAAAGCTAAAAGTAAGGGTTTGTTATTTTTTCTAACATTTTATTTGGATTACAAGAAATATATTATACTTTTGTTGTCAACATTTAAATAGGATTCAATGAAGTCATTTATTAACAATATTAGCATTTCTCTTATTCTGCTCTGGGAACAATCTTAGAGTGAGTAATGCTGTGTAGTAATTAAAAATGATAATAATATATACCAGAGCCTTTCTCACAAAAGAGAAAGGCTCTGATTTTTTTAATAAAGTACACTCGGTTATTTTTTAGGATTAACTATTAAATTTTTTAATATTGATTTGTTATGGACAAGTTATTTATTTTTGACACGACATTAAGAGATGGAGAGCAGGTACCAGGCTGCCAGTTAAACACAATTGAAAAAATTGAGGTAGCCAAATCACTCGAAATACTCGGTGTAGATGTTATTGAAGCCGGTTTTCCTGTCTCTAGTCCGGGAGACTTTAAGTCTGTTGTCGAAATATCAAAAGCAGTAACATGGCCTACGATATGCGCATTAACCAGAGCCGTAGAAAAAGACATAGAGGTTGCAGCTGAAGCCCTGAAATACGCAAAAAACAAAAGAATACACACCGGAATCGGAACATCCGAATACCATATAAAATATAAGTTCAACTCGACTCAGGACGAGATTATTGAGCGGGCAGCAGCAGCAGTAAAATATGCAAAACGTTTCGTTGAAGATATTGAATTTTATGCCGAAGACGCCGGACGTACAGACAATGCCTACCTAGCCAGAGTTGTACAGGCTGTAATCAATGCCGGTGCTACTGTAGTAAATATACCTGACACAACCGGATATTGTCTGCCTACCGAATACGGAGCAAAAATAAAATATCTGATAGATCATGTGGATATGAAAAATGCAATATTATCTACACATTGTCATCAAGATTTGGGTATGGCTACAGCCAACTCCATAATGGGAGTCCTAAATGGAGCCCGTCAAGTAGAAGTTACAATCAACGGTATCGGTGAACGTGCCGGAAATACATCTCTGGAAGAAGTTGTTATGGCTATAAAGAGTCATAAAGAACTAAATATAGAAACAAATATCAATACACAAAAGATATACCCGATAAGCCGGATGATTTCGAGTCTTATGAATATGCCTGTTCAGCCCAATAAAGCAATAGTAGGCCGTAATGCTTTTGCCCATTCATCAGGGATACATCAGGATGGTGTATTAAAGAATATGGCTACCTACGAAATCATAGATCCTAAAGAAGTTGGTATTGATGATAATGCCATCGTGCTTACAGCCAGAAGCGGGCGTGCTGCTTTAAAAAACAGATTGGGAATACTTGGTATCCAGATTTCAGATGATGAGTTAGCCGAAATTTATCAACGATTTTTAGAACTTGCCGATAGAAAAAAAGATATTACTGACGAAGATATTCTTATCTTAGCAGGCAAAGAAACGGGAAAAATGCACCGCATCAAATTAGATTACCTGCAAGTAATAGCCGGAATCGGAGTAAAATGTGTTGCAAATGTCGGGATAGATATAGCCGGCGAAAAATTTGAAGCATCGGCATCCGGCAATGGACCTGTAGATGCAGCCATATCAGCTATCAAACAAATAGTCCGTCGTCATACAGTGATACAAGAATTCCTGATACAAGCTATCAATAAAGGTAGCGATGATGTAGGGAAAGTACATATGCAAGTAGAACATGACGGGCAGATATATTATGGATTCGCAGCAAATACAGACATCGTAGCCGCGTCGGCCGAAGCATTTATCAATGCAATAAATAAGTTTGTCAAATAATGTCCAAAACTTTTGGAGAACTTTGGATAGCACAATAAAAACGGAGAGATACAGTTATAATATACAATAAGTAACTCTCTGTTATTTAACCAGAAGCATCTGTGGAGCCTAAAAAATTTGAATATATAGATAGTTTAAGAGGAATTGCTATATTATTAGTAGTGGGAGTACATATCCTTACCTATTTTAAGGGTAATACATCGGAATTTTTCCCTCCGCTATTAACTGAATATATATATGATTTCCGTTGCGGTGTATCACTCTTCTTTATTGTCAGTGCATATACTTTGGCTATGTCGCACGACCGAAGAAGTGATGAGAAATATGCCTCAAGAAATTTCTTTATCAGACGGTTTTTCCGTATAGCACCTATTTATTACTTAGCCATTATTTGCATCTATTTATATAGATATAATTTCAATGTGGCTGATTTCATAGAAGGAACTAAATCATTCTGGTTTGTGAGCAATTTCTTATTCATAAACACACTATCTCCCCATATAATTGGAATAATCGTACCGGGAGGATGGTCTGTTTCTGTCGAATTCATGTTTTATATTCTGTTTCCGATTTTAACCATATGGGTAAAGAATACCAACCGGAGTTTACTATTCTTTTGTATCATGATCACCATTGCGGCTCTATTCCATTATATATATAAAGATGATCCGCTGTTGTCGAAATTTGAATTTATGGAAATAAATTTTCTGTATCAGATACCGATCTTTTTCCTTGGAATATTTGCTTACCATATTATTCAAAAAAAAGATTACAGAATAAATCCGGTCACAATCTTATTTGCAGCTGCGATAATCATTATGTTTGCTCATATAGACTATCCTTATTATTTCCCATGGATTATTGCTTTTACTGTGCTTCTCGTTGTACAAAGTAAATATTCTCTGAAAATATTCTCGAATAAAATTTTAGCTCAGATAGGAAAAGTAAGTTTCAGTATGTATATTATTCATTTCTTTGTAATACAAATACTCGAAAGTTTAGGATTTGTACAAATCATTCCGATCACGAATCTGGCAAGTTCTCTGCTCAACTTTTGCATGCTGTATCTGGCTGTAGCTCTGATTACATTCCTTATTGCCAATATTACATATAAACTTATAGAAATACCGGGACAAAACCTGGGTAAGAAAATCATAAAAAAGTTAGATCAACAAAATAAAATTACTGTATGAAAACATTGTTTGATAAAATCTGGGATGCACACACTGTATCTACCGTAGTTGATGGACCTACACAATTGTACATCGACAGGCACTTTTGCCATGAGGTAACAAGCCCGCAGGCTTTTAACGGATTACGTTCCAGAGGACTCAAGGTTCTTCGCCCCGAAAGAACGACTCTTACAGCAGACCATAATACACCGACAATCAATCAAGATCAGCCGGTAAAAGATCCTATTTCCAAAAATCAATTGGATACCCTTTCTAAAAATGCTCAGGAATTCGGATTGACATTGTATGCTCTTGGTCACAGAAAAAACGGAGTAGTACATATCATCGGACCTGAAAATGGATATACTCAACCCGGTATGACTATCGTATGTGGAGATAGCCACACTTCTACTCATGGAGCTTTCGGTTCTATTGCATTCGGAATAGGTACATCCGAAGTCGAAATGGTATTGGCTACACAATGTATCTTGCAGTCGAGACCTAAAACAATGAGGATAACCTTCAACGGAAAATTGGATAAAGGTGTAACAGCTAAAGATGTTGCGCTATATATGATATCTAAGTTGACAACAGGAGGAGCCACCGGATATTTCGTTGAATATGCAGGTGAAGTTATCCGCAACATGTCGATGGAGGAACGTATGACTCTATGTAACCTGAGTATAGAGATGGGTGCTCGCGGAGGGCTTATTGCTCCTGACGAAAAGACATTCAACTATGTAAAAGGTCGTGAATTTGCACCTAAAGGAGAAGAATACGACAAAGCTTTGACATATTGGGAAACGCTTAAAACAGATGAAGGAGCCAAATTCGATAAGGAACTGGTATTTGAAGCTGCCGACATACAACCCATGATTACATACGGAACTAATCCGGGAATGGGTATGGCTATAAACGGAACTATCCCTACATTGGACGAAATAGATGAAGCCGGACGTATTTCTTTCCAGAAATCAATGGATTATATGGGGTTCAAACCGGGAGAAAAACTTGAAGGTAAACAAATAGACTATGTCTTTTTAGGCAGTTGTACTAATGGCCGTATTGAAGACTTCCGAGCATTTACCAACTTCATCAAAGGCAAGAAAAAAGCAGAAAACGTGATTGCATGGCTCGTTCCTGGAAGTTGGATGGTAGAACAACAAATTAAGGAAGAAGGATTGTATGACATACTTATCGAAGCCGGATTTGAATTACGTCAACCCGGATGTTCGGCATGTTTGGCTATGAATGATGATAAAGTACCAGCCGGAAAATATGCAGTATCGACATCAAACCGTAACTTCGAAGGGCGACAAGGTCCGGGAGCCCGTACTATTTTGGCTGGACCATTGGTTGCTGCTGCTGCTGCTGTTACCGGAAAAATTACTGACCCCAGAAGTTTTATGTAATATCCGATTGCATTAAGGTCTCAGACCTATTTATTGACTTTGCAAGCATAACAGCAACAGTAGGTTATCGTTAAAAAAATGTCATTAAATATTTTCTGTTACTTAATTTACTTAAAAAAATTGTCTAAATGGAAAAGTTTCAAAAATTAACATCAACATACGTTCCACTTCCAATCGAAAATGTGGATACAGACCAAATTATACCTGCACGTTTCCTTAAAGCTACAACTAAAGAGGGTTTCGGGGATAATCTTTTTGCCGACTGGCGATATGAAAAAGACGGAAATCCGAAAAAAGATTTCGTACTGAACAACCCTACTTACAGTGGAGAAATTCTGGTTGCAGGTAAGAACTTCGGTAGCGGATCGAGTCGCGAACACGCTGCATGGGCTATTGCCGGTTATGGTTTTAAAGCTGTTGTATCGAGCTTTTTTGCCGATATTTTCAGAAATAATGCCTTAAATAACGGTGTTTTACCTGTAATTATTTCACCTGAATTTCTTGCTGAAATTTTCAGCTCTATAAGCAAGGATCCAAAGGCTACATTGACCATAGATCTGGAAAATCAAACCATAACCAATAATTCGACCGGAAAGAGCGAATCATTCGAAATCAATCCTTACAAAAAAGAGTGTTTGATGAAAGGTCTTGATGATATAGATTACCTGTTATCAAAAAAAGATTCAATCGAGCAATACGAAACAGATCGTACATTCTAATAATGCTGAATATGCCAATACCTGATTTCAATTTAGGTATTGGCTTTTCTGAACAATCAATCTATAACTACATCCAATGTTACTATGTTAGAAATAATGGATACAACCCTGCGGGACGGAGAACAGACTTCGGGCGTATCATTCTCGTCGCAGGAGAAAATGAGTATAGCTCACTTATTACTGGTCGATCTGGGTGTCAACCGTATAGAGATTGCATCAGCCAGAGTTTCGAACGGAGAGTTTAATACTGTGAAGAAAATTGCCGATTGGGCAAGAGGTGCAGGTTATATTGATCAGATAGAGATATTGGGCTTTGTTGATAATGGAGCTTCTTTAAGATGGATCAAAGATGTAGGATGCAAAACCATCAATTTATTATCAAAGGGATCTTACAAACACGTAACTGAGCAATTAAAAAAAACACCGGAAGAACATCTCGAAGATATTAAACGTGAAATCAATCTGGCTGTAGAAATGGGAATAGACGTAAATCTCTACCTAGAAGACTGGTCTAACGGTATCCTCAATTCTATGGAATATGTATATTTCATGGTCGACAATCTGAAAGATATGCCTATCAAGCGTTTTATGCTGCCCGATACCCTTGGTATATTAAACCCTCATACAACCATGAGAGCCTGTCGGCGTATGGTAAGACGCTATCCCAATCTCCATTTCGACTTTCATGCTCATAACGACTATGATCTGGCTGTTGCAAACGTAATGGTTGCTATTGAAGTCGGAGTCAAAGGAGTGCATGTGACCATGAACGGACTAGGAGAACGTGCAGGCAATGCTTCTTTATCAAGTGTTGTAGCAGTCGTTCACGATCAACTGAATATAAAAACATCTATCAAAGAAGATAAGTTGAACAGGGTCAGTCGGGTTGTAGAGACATATTCAGGTCTTAATATTGCCGCAAATCAGCCGATTGTCGGAGAAAATGTATTTACACAATGCGCAGGAATACATGCTGATGGAGACAATAAAAACAATTTGTATTACAACGAATTATATCCCGAAAGATTTGGACGTGTCCGAGAATATGCTCTAGGGAAGTTATCAGGAAAATCGAATATAAGAAAGAATATAGAAGCACTTGGTATCGAACTCGATGATAAAGAAATGACACTAGTTACGAACAGAGTTATCGAGTTGGGTGATAAAAAAGAGATTATAACTCAAGATGATCTTCCGTATATCATATCTGATGTATTGAAAGGTGGAGAGAAAATACAGAAAGTCAGAATCATATCATTTGCGTTTCTTTTATCGAAAGGAGTACGGCCATCAGCATCTGTAAGGATTGAGATAGACGGTAATGAGTATGAAGGAATAGCTGCCGGAGACGGACAATACCATGCCTTTTCGAAGGCTCTCTGGAAGATCTACACTAAACTAGATAAACAGAAGCCCGATCTTATCAACTATTCGGTAATTATACCTCCCGGAGGACGAACCGATGCATTGGTTCAGACAGTTATTACCTGGCGAATCAATGGTAAGACCTTTAAGACAAGAGGTCTTGATGCTGACCAAACCGAAGCAGCTGTAAAAGCTACCGAAAAAATGCTGAATATAATAGAAGACATGTAAGGCCTTAGATCTTTGTAAATCAGAAGAAAAGGAATGAAACTTAAGATAAAGAATATAATATCGGATCGTAATTTTGAAACGTGGGTAAGTTACCAACTTATTTACGAATGGGAAGATGAACTGTCCCGAACATTACAAATACCGATTATTAATAATCCCGATAGACTCGAAACAAATCTGGTCAACAGGATTAGATACAACTTATCAAAGCGGGTTTCATATCCTTTAATCAAAATAATGCGGCGTATATCATCGTCTGCTAAGGAGAATAAGGAACTAACGGTCAGCTTGTACTTCAATCTGATAGTCTCCGCTCCCATTGAGCTAAAAAAAAGCAGGATGAGCAAGATAGTACCGGTTATAGTCGATGCTTTTATTGATGCGGATTTTTTACCGGAGTTCAATAAAAAGTACGCAGACTGCCCTTTAGTGCTTATTTCAAGTATAGAAACTTACAATTACCTGAAGTCAGCAAACTGTCCTTTAAATATACATTATTGGGGTTTGAGTTTACCCGATAAGTACAAAATGAATCCGGATAGTATCTACCCTAAAAAGTACGATATTTTATTAGCCGGAAGACAAAATAGCTGTCTCGAACAATATCTCGAAGAGTTTATTAAAAAAAACACAGACAAGGATATTAATATTGTGAGAAGCGAAATTCAAGAGGGAGAGTTGATTTTTACATCAAACAAAGATGGTGTATTAGGCAGCTTCAACAGTAGGGACGAATATATGCAGCTACTAAGAAAAGCTCGTGTTGTATTCTATGCCACTCCCGGACAGGATGGAGGCGAAAAACGAACAAAAGGCTATAACCCTGTAACTCCTAAATATTTGGAGTCACTGTCAGCCCAATGCAAAATTATACTTCGATATCCTGATACAGTTGAAACCCAATTGTATGGGTTACCAGAAGTATCCCCAAGTATAGATAGTTACGAGGCTTTTGAGAAACAAATAGATTTGTATATTTCGCAAAAAGACAACTTTGACAGAGAGACATATACCGGTATATTAAATAACTCGTATACCTCAGTCAGAGCACAAGAACTCTCTGATATAATTAAGAACGTATAGATAGGATAAAAAAGAATAATAGTGAACGAGAATCAGAAAAAACTAAAAATAGGTGTTCTAGGAGGAGGTATCAGCGGACTGAGTGTCGCCCGTCTTCTGAATAACCTATATGACGTAGAAGTATTAGAGGCTTTGCCTGTATGCGGAGGGATTGCCCGCACCACCAATGTTAACGGAATAGCATATCATACCGTTGGAGGACATTGTTTCAATTCCAAACATCAAGATGTACTGTCTTTTGTTTTTGATGAAGTACTTCCTTTGGATCAATGGAATAAAATTGAAAGGAAATCGAAGATTAAATTTCATGGATATGAAGTAGACTACCCTATTGAGTTTTCTATAAAACAGATTTATGAGCATGATAAAGAGTTAGCTAAAAAGTTAACTTTGGATTTTCTCAATTCTACAGACGACGGAAAATACTCTAATCTGGAAGAGTGGTTCCAGAAGAAATTCGGAAATAGTTTTGCCGAAGAATATTTTATACCATATAACCGTAAAATATGGAATAACGAACCCCGTAACATGAGTTACCTATGGGTAGAAGATAAGCTTCCGATTCCAGATAAAGACTCTTTTTTCGAAGGGTTAATATCCAATATAAAGGATAAAATGTCTCACGCAGTATTCTATTATCCTAAAAGTAACAACCAAAATACATTTCTGGACGCTTTAGCAAATGGACTAAACGTAAAAAATAATTACAAGGTAACTTCTATTCAATTGAATCAGTCCACAAATAAATGGATTGTAAACAATAAAGATACATTTGATCTGCTTATCAATACGACTCCATTAGATAAGCTCATCAGCCTGTTCTCGGATGCTCCCGAAAACGTACAGAAGATGGCTGGAGCTTTGAGAAAAAACGGAGTATCAAATATCCTTTGGGAAACTCAGGAAACCGACAAAACATGGACATACATTCCCGATAAAGATTATCTTTTTCATAGGTATATCCATATCGGATCTTATTTTACACCCCGCCGGAATATTTCAATATCTGAGGTAATCGGCAGCCATAGTAAAGAAGAAATGGCAAAAGCCGGATCTTCAGATGATTTTCTCATCAGACCATTAGCTCATTCAACTTCTGAATATGCTTATGTCATTTTCGATGAAAATTATACGGAAGCGACCACTAAAATAAAAGAGTATCTGCAAGAAAAGGGCATATACACCTTAGGCAGATTTGGTGAATGGCAATATTATAACATGGATATTTGCATCAAAAAAGCAATTGATTTATCTAAGATAATTACAAATAAATATAATTAAAATGAAATTAAACATTGCAGTACTACCGGGTGATGGTATAGGTCCCGAAATCATTGGACAAGCTTTACGCGTAACAGAAGCTATTTGCGAAAAATTCGGACACGAATTATCTTACGAATACGGTATCGTAGGAGCATGTGCCATTGATCAGGTGGGAAGCCCCTACCCCGAATCAACTCACGAACTTTGTATGGAATCCGACGCTGTTCTATTCGGAGCTATTGGAGACCCTAAATATGATAATAATCCTTCGGCTAAAGTTCGTCCCGAACAAGGTCTTTTGAAAATGCGCAAAGACTTGGGATTATACGCAAACCTTCGTCCTATCACGACTTTTCCCTCTTTAATACATAAATCTCCGCTTCGTGCCGATTTAGTTGAAGGTGCTGATTTTATGTGCGTCAGGGAATTGACCGGCGGACTGTACTTCGGACGCCCTCAGGGACGTTCGGAAGATGGAAATACGGCTTATGATACTTGTGTATATACCCGTGAAGAAGTAGAACGTATACTACACTTGTCATATAAATACGCCCGTCAACGCCGTAAGAAATTAACGGTTGTAGATAAAGCTAATGTTCTTTGTACTTCTCGTCTATGGAGAGAAGTTGCACAGGAAATTGAAAAACAATATCCTGATGTAGAGACCGAATATATGTTTGTAGATAATGCAGCTATGCAAATTATACAATGGCCAAAACGCTTTGACGTGCTGGTTACCGAAAACCTTTTCGGAGATATACTTACCGACGAATCATCTGTTATTACAGGTTCACTGGGAATGTTGCCATCAGCTTCGATCGGAATCCATACTTCGGTATTCGAACCGATACATGGATCTTATCCTCAGGCCGCAGGCAAAAATATAGCCAATCCTGTAGCTACTATTCTTTCAGCGGCAATGATGTTCGAATACGCATTCAATCTGATGGAAGAAGGTAAACTCATCAGAGATGCAGTAAATGCTTCACTAGAGGAAGGTATCGTTACCGAAGATATAGCATCGGGTGGAAAAGCTTATTCAACATCCGAAGTCGGAGACTGGATCGTTAATTTCGTAAAGAAATAAAATTACCAAGACAATCACAAAAGGCAATATTCACTTTCGGATATTGCCTTTTTTCAATTAGTAAACAAGAAGAAAAAATCATACCTTTGTCACTTATTCTAACAATAATACAAGGTCATAGCCCCTAATTGATATATGAAGGAAAAAGCCCATAATACAGCCTTACAGGAAATGAAGGTTAGCAAACCCTCCGAGTTGCTCGATTTTTTGATTGAATCGAAGGTTCGTAAGAGTCGGAATGCCGTAAAATCGTTATTAACCCACAAACAAATCAAAGTTAATAGTCAGACTGTTACTCAATATAATTATGAATTGAAACCAGGTGATAAGGTTAGCATTCACAAACACGATCATAAACTAGATGAGAAAAAGCTAAAAGGGTTGACTATCATATATGAAGATAAATATATTGTAGTAATAGACAAAGAATCCGGTTTACTCTCAGTTTCGACAGGTAAAGAACAAATGAAAGAAACTGCTTACAATATTATAAGTTCTTATCTGAAGGTAAAGAATGCTGAAAACAAGCCGTATATATTATACCGTTTAGATCGTGAGACATCGGGATTAATGGTATTCACAAAAGATCCTGATTTGCAGGAAAAACTGCAAAAAGAATGGATATTACATCCGCCCAAAAGATCATATATTGCTGTTGTGGATAGCCCTTTAGCTATTACATCGGGAACTATTACTTCATGGTTGACTGAAAATAAAAATTTCGTAGTTTTTGCTTCTGAAAAAGATAATGGAGGGCTAAAAGCTGTAACTCATTACAAAGTAGAAAAAGCGAATAGCAGATACACTGTTTTGAAATTGAATGCAGAAACATCAAGAAAAAATCAGTTGCGGGTTCAGTTGCAATTTATAGGACATCCTATTGTCGGAGATAAAAAATACGGATCCAAGACAAGCCCTATCAGACGTATCGCATTGCATGCCAACGAATTGGAATTCAGACATCCAGTAACAAAAGAAAAAATGTATTTTGTATCGGCTCTGCCTAAAAAAATGCAGGTCATGGTAGATGCAATTAATCCGCCTAAACCTAAGGAAGACAGCGAATAATATATGGATACATTTAAGACAATACAAGATACTGCACAGGGTTTATTTACAGAAAAGAAAAGTAAATTTATCTCTTATGCGATTCCTGTTAAAAGTGTCGAGGATGTAAAAACAGAACTGGAAAAGTACAGAAAAGAATATTATGATGCCCGACATGTATGTTGGGCATATATGCTTGGTGCAGAACGCAATGAGTTCAGATCTAATGACGATGGCGAACCCTCTGGTACAGCAGGAAAACCTATATTAGGTCAAATCAATTCGAATGAGCTCACAGACATATTGATACTCGTTGTGCGCTATTTTGGTGGTATAAAACTCGGAACCAGCGGGCTTATCGTTTCTTATCGCGAGGCAGCATCCGAGGCAATAGCAGCTTCCGAAATCATTGAAAAAACAGTGGATATCGACATTCGTTTCAAATTTGAGTATCCCTTCATGAATGATGTTATGAAGGTTGTAAAGGATTTGGAACCTGTAATTATTGAACAACAATACGATATGGATTGTATAATGGAATTACGGATAAGAAAAGCCTTATTTGAACAGTTAAAAAGCAGATTAGAAAAAATCGAGACTTTACATATTATATCCGAATAACAACATTTCTCGTTCTGTTTTATCACTTAGATTTCAAACCTATGCCAATTAAGTACCCCAAAATACCTCATGTTTTTATTAAAGATGCGTCTAAATACAAGCGACTGAACAGATTGTTAAAAATATAGCTTATGAGGAATATTTAAATATAAGATGATAACTTTATAAAATAAATAACATCTCTAATGAAAATAACAATAATAGGCGGAGGTAATATGGGTAGTGCCATTGCTCTGGGGTTGGCATCGGGAAACTATATTACGGCATCAGATATAACAGTAATTAATCGACGTCAGGAAAAGGCTGATGAATTAAAATCCGCAAACAATAAGATTAATTCAGTTTCAAATGATTATTCATCTATATCTAATGCCGATATTATTGTATTAGGCGTTAAACCTTGGATGATTGAAGACGTTCTTACATCTTACAAAGACAAAATCAACAACCGGCAAATTATATTATCAGTTGCTGCAGGAATCACTCTTGACCAGTTGTCCGGATGGACTTATCCTGCATCTCCGGTATATAGAGTAATACCAAACACTGCAATTGCTATAAAACAAAGTATGACTTTTGTAGCTTCTAAAAACGCAACAAAACAACAAGATGATTTAATAATCAGTTTGCTCAATGAACTGGGTAAAACTTTATTAATCGAGGAGAAGCTATTTCCGGCTGTAACATCTTTATCTTCTTGTGGAATCGCTTATGCTTTTCGATATATCCGTGCAGCAATGGAAGGTGGAGTCGAAATTGGTGTGAAAGCCGATCAAGCAAAAGAAATAGTCATGCAGACATTGCAAGGAGCAATAGACTTACTTGCAGCTAATCAGTCACATCCTGAAAGTGAAATAGATAAAGTAACAACCCCAGGAGGAATTACTATAAAAGGACTGAATGAGATGGAGCATGCAGGCTTCACATCAGCCGTGATTAAAGGATTAAAAGCCAGCAATGTCAAATAAGAAGACAAATAGCAAACTTTATTATTTTAATCCTGGTCATGAGAATGCAATTCTCAATGGATCTCCGTATTATACACCTCCGGCTAATATTGCCAAAATGCAAGCCGACTTAGAGAGCCTTCCTGTATGGTATGCGGACTCGAATCATTGTGTTTATACCCGTAATGTCCTATCTCGTGAATTTTCTCTATTTATTACTAATAAAGGGATACCTATCGCCCAAACGATAACACAGGATCAATTGGATACAAACTCATCCTATGCTGTCCACTTTTGGGGTATTTCACCTCAAGCGATACATTTTATTGAAGAAATAAATAGACAAACGGGCTCAGTATTACAAACTCCCGTTTGGAATAATAAATTAGAGGAACTGAGCAGCCGAAAAACCGCTGCAATATGCTTAAGGAGCCTTGTAAACGAAATTCCGAAAATATCGGATAATATCATTCCCGAATTTTATTCTGATTTAAACAGTATTGAAAATACCGTAGCTCTAAATAAATATCAGTTATTAGCAAAGGCTCCATTTTCTTCATCCGGAAGAGGTCTTTTGTGGTTACCTGTAGGGGAACTGACAAGAACAGAGCGACAGATATTGCACGGTATATTAAAAAAACAAAAGTATGTATCCATAGAAAGAGCATTAAACAAGCAAATTGATTTTGCTATGGAATTTATCATATCACCGGATGCAGATGATTGTTTTGTAGGATATTCCCTTTTTGAAACAAACAGCAAAGGTGCGTATACAGGAAATTATTTAGGATTGCAATCCAATATTGAAAACACAATAACTAAATATATTCAAAAAGATTTACTTGAATCTGTAAAAAATTGGTTATCATCATATTTGAAACAAAATTTTGCTTCTTTTTATGAAGGCTGCATCGGTGTTGACATGATGATTTATCTCGAAAATGACTACTACAAACTACACCCTTGTGTAGAAATAAACGTAAGGGATAATATGGGACTGCTAGCCCTACGTTTCAGTCAAAACCACTTGGATAAATCAGCAACCGGACACTTTTATATTGATTTTAGTTCAAAAGAGAATGTCATGTATGAAAAACACATACAAATGCAAGAAGAACATCCTCTGGTTCTATCAGGAAACAAATTTACACACGGTTATTTTAGTTTATGTCCTGTATCTCCGAGAACCAACTACAGAGCTTATATCTTATTGGATTAAGATCTATACTATACAAGATTATTTATTAGATGAATATTTTCTAGCTAAAAAAATCTTATAATAAGCAACGGTTTCATTTCCCTGAATATCAGCGACAGATAATTTCAACTGATAAGGACCTTTCATCCATGTTTGACGTAATTTATATTTCAACTCGTTTTTCGAATCAATATAAGAGACTTGAGTTGTGGTATCTAAAGCAACAGACTGAATAATGGTTTTATCAGTCTTTCCGTATATCGCTTGAGACTGATAATTTTTTTTCCAATAAGCGTATACAACAGTATCCCCGGGATACATTACTGTATCTACTCTAGATGTATCTTTAGCTATATCAGTAGCATCTGCATTCAATCCTCTTATTCGTATATTATAGGATGACAATGCTTTATCATCTTTAAAACGGATTCTTATTCGATTAAATATACTATCCTGATCCATAAAATAGTATAAAGTATCTCCATCAGACAGAGATAACGGATAAGTAGCTGTTGAATCAAGAGCTAATATTTCAAAAGAAGGCGGTGTATTATCATCATTATCTTCTTTGCTGCAGGAAAACAAAAAACAAGTCAGAATAAACCCTGATATAAATAACATAAAATACTTAATTCCCATATATTTTTTGTTTCTCGTTTCTAACTTACTCTTGATATATCATTTGGACAGGCTGTCTTTCAGATTTTTGACAGCTTCCTTTATATTCTTTGAATCTTTCAGCAAAGTTATAAATTTACTTCCAATTATAGCACCATTTGCATTAGCTTGTGCAGCATCTAAAGTAGCTTTATTGGATATACCGAATCCGATCAGTCGAGGATTTTTCAATCCCATAGAATTTATTTTCTTGAAATAGGCTTGTTTTCCATCATCAAAACTGCTTTGAGCTCCCGTAGTAGATGCCGACGAAACCATATAAATAAACCCATCAGTATGATCATCAATAAGGCGGATACGTTCGTCCGATGTTTCCGGAGTTATAAGCATTACTATCTTGATATCGTATTTCTCTGCTATGGGTTTGTATTCTTTCAAATAATCATCAAAAGGCAAGTCTGGTATAATCGCACCATCGATACCAACTTCATTACATTTCTTACAGAAATTTTCGAATCCATATTGCATTATCGGATTAAGATATCCCATCATAATCAGAGGGATACTTACTTTTTTCCTGATATCAGCCAGTTGATCAAACAATATCCGAAGAGTCATGCCGTTACGCAGAGCAATAGTTCCACTAGCCTGAATAGTAGGACCGTCTGCCATCGGATCAGAAAATGGAATACCTATTTCAATCAAATCAATACCATTATCCTCTAATTGAGAAATGATTTCACAAGTATCATTTAATTGAGGGTAACCAGCTGTAAAATAAATGGAAAGTATATCTTTTTTCTTCTGGTCAAAAAGTTGTTTTATTCTATTCATCGTTATATTGTTTTAAAGTGAGATATAAAGTTGTTCAACATATTTATATTTTTCAATCCGGGTTCAATTTCAAATTTACTGTTCAAATCCAGAGCGTATAAACGGGGTAAAGAAAGTTTACTAATGCTTTCGACGTCTGACTCGGATATTCCTCCGCTAAGAAAAAATGGCAGATTTTCTTGATATGCTTTCAATATATTCCAATCGAACTTTATGCCTGACCCTCCATGTTGAGAAGTCTTGGTATCAAATAAGAAATAATCACATACTTCAGTATATTCTTTTGTCTTTGCAAAATCAGCCTCCGTTGAGACATTAAATGCTTTGATTACCTTAACACCTGTTTCTTTACGGCATTTTAAGCAAAGCTCCACCGATTCTTGCCCATGTAGTTGTACATAAGTTAGCTTATACTTATTTACCAATCGGGCTATTGTCTCAAAATCTTCATTAACAAACACTCCTACCCTTTCTATTGAAACCGGAAGTGACGATAAATCGGTAAGTTCCAAGCCTACTGCATACCGTGGAGATTTCTCAAAAAATATAAATCCTATAAAGTCAATCGGCAATTGACCTAATTGATCTATATTTTGCGGATTCTTCATTCCACAGACTTTTATTTTCATACCTATTTTGTTTTCAATTCCTGAATAAACTGGTTTAATGCTTGTCCCGGATTATCTGTTTTCATAAAGTTTTCACCCATTAAAAAACCTTCATAACCAATACCTTGCAACTCTTTTACCGTTTGCGTTTGAGAAATTCCACTCTCTGATATTTTTAAGAAATCCGTAGGTATTTTATCTGCCAGATCAAAAGAACCTTTCACATCCGTAATAAATGTAGTCAGATCCCGATTATTTACGCCTACAACATCCACATATTCATTTATATGTGACAATTCTTTTTCGTTATGAATTTCAAGCAAAACATCCATCCCCAATTCTTTGGCTAAAGCCGCAAATTGTTTTGTTTCTTTTATTGTTAAAGAAGCAGCAATCAAGAGTATGGCATTAGCTCCTAAAACTTTGGCCTGGTAAAACTGATATTCATCCACCATAAAGTCTTTTCTCAACAATGGTGTTTTTGTTAAACTTCGTGCTAACTCAAAATCAGTAAAAGTTCCTCCAAAAAAATCAGTATCTGTCAGAACAGAAATTGCACTAGCTCCATTTTCTGAATAAGATGGAATAACATCTTCTATTTTTGCATTTTCGAAAATCCAGCCTCTTGAAGGTGATTTACGCTTAAACTCGGATATAATACCCGTTGAAGAATTGGCCAATGACTTTTTAAATGAATATAGGTTATTTGTATCGGCTATTTGTGCAGCCAATTTATCAATACTTATTTCTTTCTTTTGCAGTTCGACCTCTTTGCGCTTATTAGCTACAATACGGTCTAGTATATTTGTCATAATGAAACTTATTTATCTTTCTTAAAAACTTTTATCTGAGAAGTCAGGATTACAATACATATTCCAAACACACCGATCAAAGCATACGAGTACCTCAGATTAGTTGCCTGTGATATATAACCGATCAATGGAGGCCCCATCAAAAAACCAAGGAAGCTAATACTCGAAACTATGGTCAACGCGATCCCTGTAGGTATCTTGGTTTTCTGTCCGGCAATACTATAAATAGTAGGTACTATACTTGACGTGCCCAACCCTATTATCATAAATCCGAGTATGGTGAGGGGCAAAGAAGGAAACGCTACAGCTAGAAATAATCCTAAAGAAATAAGTAACCCTCCTGCTTGAATGATTCGTTGGCGTCCCCATCTTTCGATAGCCTTATCGGCAAAGAAACGTCCGGATGCCATGGTAACCATATATGCAGCAAATCCCAATGGAACCAATTTTTCCGAGACTTTCACAATATCTTTAAAGTACAATCCACTCCAATCTGACATTGCTCCCTCGGCAGCCATTCCACAGAATGCAACTATACCAAGTAGATACAAGAATGTTTCAGGCTTATTCTTCTTTTTAGACTCCAGTTCGTCCTTATTCTTTTGCTTTTTTATATCCGGTTGTAAAAACCTTTTATTAACAAACATATTAATCAATACAATTACAGCAACTATCAGAAAATGATAGAATGGACTTAATCCTATATTTATCATCAGCAAACCGATAGCCGAACCCGTGAAACAAGCAAGGCTCCATCCTCCATGAAACGACGACATTATAGATTTACCATATAATGACTCTATACTGACACCTTGTGTATTTACTGAAATGTTGCAGAAGTTACCAAAGAACCCGAATACTATCAAGCTCATAAGCAATGCATATTCCGTCTGAGATGCTCCTATAGCAATAAGGGTCAAAGCATAGAAAAATAAAGATACAGGCAAGATTTTACGACTGCCTATCTTTGAAACCAATAGCCCCGATAATGTCATTCCACAAATCTGACCTATCGGAATCATCAATAAAATTGTACCCCATGCAGCATCATCTAGTCCTAAGAACCCTTTGATATCGGGTATACGGCTCGCCCAACTTGAGAAACACAGTCCTTGAGAAAAATAAAATGCAAATATCCCTAAACGAATTCGTTTTCGCTCGGCATCACTCAGTTTATGTATAACTTCTTCTTCCATCTGTTCAATATGAAATATTCTGATATTTAAGAAACTGCAAGTATTTAATGATATTATAACAAGCTTTGGTTGTTTTACTTACCAAAGTAATAAAAGGTCTGAGACCTTATTTCTTTTCACCCAATAACGAATATACCATGGGTATATTATGTTCTAAATGACTTATTCGATATTTACCCTTAGCAAACTCAACTATATTTTTGAAACACGGATAAGGGGAATAATCAAATTCATCAAACTTCTTTATTTCTATCCCTACCCCGATTAAACTATTCAGAACATCACTCAATGGATGATTCCACGATATTTCCGAATAACTTATATCGGCATTCCTATCGGCATAAGTTCCTGCAAATGTCTCTATAATCTCTCCGGTATCAAAATAATCGTATGCTATTTTGCGAAAATCTTCATCAAAGATCCAAACCAATGGATGAAATTCCACAAATACAAACTTTCCATGAGGTTTTAAATAATTTGATATCAGTTGAGCCCAACTGTCCAAATCCGGCAACCAGCCTATAACTCCATAAGATGTAAATACAATATCAAATTTCTGATCAAGTATTTCCGGTAAGTCATAGATATCTGAGCATATAAAATTGACGTCGAAACCAAGCTGTTTAGAAAAGATTCGCGCATTTTCTATTGCTTTTTCAGACAAATCAACAGCAGTTACTTCTGCCCCCATACGTGCCAAAGATATTGAGTCCTGTCCGAAATGACATTGCAGATGCAGTATACTTTTACCATGAACATCTCCAAGCATATCTAATTCGATACTATTCAGAGTATTTCTACCTTTCAAGAAAGAATCATTATCATAAAAGTCAGAATCAATATGAATAGCTGTTTTTATGTTCCAAGCTTGTCTGTTTATTTCCTTATAATTATTCATAATTTTGTTAAAGCTTCTTTTTCCTGTTCAATAAAAGCTCCGATCATTGCTCTATAAACCTTCTCTGCAATATCAGGGTTCAGCTTTTTCGAAACAGCCACATGCCTTACCTTATCAATCACCTCTTGTACTCTTTGAGGGGCTTCCACTTCAGCCTCACTTTTTTTGAATCGAGAGGCTTCTTTCACAAAAAAACTTCTTTCTGATATTAACTGGATGATAACTCTGTCAATCAAGTCGATATTATATCGCACATCATCCAATGAGTTATAACTTTTTGTTTCCATCTTATCAGCTGTTTAATTCAAGAAATTTATGAAATGTATTTTTAAGTCTGCCACTATCAATTGCTTCTGTTGCCTGAGCAATACAATCATCAATAGACAATTCGGGTTTGATAGTTTGAATCGCAAAAGCAGAATTTATTATCACTGCATTTTTTTGAGCTTTCGTAGCAGTATTATTAACAACGTCATCAAATATCGCAGCAGCATCTTCGAGCGTTGCTCCTCCATCAAGATCTGCTTCAGCATATCTGTCAAATCCTAATTCTTCAGGAGTATATATTGTTTCGGTTTGCTTTGTTATAATCTTAAAATCGCCTGTCAATGAAATTTCATCATATCCATCCAGCCCATGTACTATTGCATAATCTACATCGGTTTGCTGATACATATAAAAATACATACGAGCCATTTTCAGGTTAAATACACCCAGCATTTGCTTTTTTGGACAAATTGGATTCACCACAGGCCCTAACATGTTGAAAAACGTTCGTACCCCCAATGCTTTTCTGACAGGGGCAACGACTTTTAAAGCATTATTGAACAATGGTGCATGCAAGTAAGCAATATTTACCTTATCCAAAGATTCTTCGAGTTTCGAAATATCGGTTGTAAATTTTACGCCATGCTGTTCCATTACTGTTGATGCTCCACTTACAGATGTAGCTCCGTAATTTCCATGTTTAGCGACTTTATATCCTGCCGCGGCAACAGTAAAACACGATAATGTCGAAATATTAAATGTATTTTTATTATCACCTCCGGTTCCTACAATATCTATGGGATCATAAGCCCTCAAGGCATCTACATTTGTCCGAAGATCCAACAATGCATCTGTAAAACCCATAAATTCATCAATAGAGATACTTCGCATCAAATATACACTTATAAATGCAGCTATCTGCGATTCATTGTATTCTCCGGCAGCCATGTGGCTAAGGATATCTTTGGCCTCCTGCCTATCCAGATGCTGATGGCTAAACAATCGGTTTAATATTTGCTTCATAACTTTTTAATTTTTAAGCATTAATACATACACTACACTAATTTTTCAAGTGTATCTCTCGATTTTGCTATTTCTTCGTCGGTTAGTTCGTAGTTTTTCATATTTCCACTCAAATACTGATCATAAGCGGCCATATCAATTAAGCCATGTCCCGAAAGATTAAACAATATAGTTTTTTGTACTCCTTCTTCTTTAGCCTTTAATGCTTCTCTGATGGCTACGGCAATAGCATGTGTCGATTCCGGTGCTGGGATAATACCTTCGGTATTCGCAAATAATTTTCCGGCTTCAAACGTTTCAAGCTGCGGAATATCCTGTACTTCAATCAGTCCATCTTTTCTCAATTGACTGACAATAGTTCCTGCTCCATGATATCGAAGTCCTCCTGCATGAATGTCTGCTGGTTGAAAATCATGTCCTAATGTATACATAGGTAAAAGCGGGGTAAGTCCGACTGTATCGCCAAAATCATATTCGAAACGACCTCGTGACAATTTAGGACAACTGGAAGGTTCTGCTGCAATAACCCGAATTTCTTTTCCATCAGTCAATTTATGACGCAAAAAAGGAAAGCCGATACCTGAAAAGTTTGAACCTCCACCGAAACATCCGATAACGATATCAGGATATTCGCCTGCCATATCCATTTGCTTTTCACTTTCGAGTCCGATAACAGTTTGATGCAAAGCAACATGATTCAGCACACTGCCTAATGTATATCTAGCCTCGGGATCCTGTACGGCCATCTCCACAGCTTCGGATATTGCAATACCCAAACTACCTGAGTTATCAGGATCTTTAGCTAGTATGCTGCGTCCGGCATTGGTAGTATTACTGGGTGATGGAATTACATTTGCCCCCCAAGTTTGCATCATCATTCTGCGGTATGGTTTCTGACCGTAGCTAACCTTCACCATATACACATCCAAACCTAAACCGAATACACTTGAAGCAAAACTTAATGCTGCACCCCACTGACCTGCACCGGTTTCGGTTGTGAGCCGTTTTATGCCTTGCATCTTATTGTAGTATGCCTGAGGTAATGCCGAGTTCAGTTTATGTGAGCCGACAGGACTGACTCCTTCGTTCTTAAAGTAAATATGAGCCGGAGTATCTAATGCTTTTTCAAGACCTGTTGCTCTTACCAATGGTGTAGGTCGCCATATCTTGTATAATTCACGCACTTCTTCCGGTATCTCGATCCAACGCTCCTGCGACATTTCTTGCTTGATTAGTTCTTTTGCAAAAACAGGTTCCAAATCTTCTGCCGTTAATACTTGTTTCGTAGCCGGATTTAATGGAGGTAAAGGTTTATTATCCATATCAGCTACAATATTATACCACTTTTCGGGAATTTCGTTTTCACTCAAAAATATCTTTTTGCTCATATTATTTTTTAAGATTATATTTATAGAAAGTAAGGTCTCTGACCTTTTTATTGACTTTGTAAACAGAACACCAACAGTCCGTTATTGCTTTAAAACACATCATTAAATACTTTCTATTACTTATTTTAGTTTAAAAGAAAAAAACTTATTTCGATAAAAAATTTTCCACTATAATTTCTCCTTCAGGCGTTAATACCGATTCGGGATGAAACTGAACTCCATGTACATCATAGATGTTGTGTTTCATTGCCATAATTTGCCCCGATTTATCAACTGCTGTGACTGTAAAACATTCGGGTAAACCTTTAGAGTCAACGATCCATGAATGATAGCGCCCCACTTCTATTTCACTGTCAATATCCGAGAAGATATAATCATCAGCAATAATTTCCACTTTTGTAGAAATTCCATGATAAACATCCTCCAGATTAATCAATGTTCCGCCAAATGCTTCACCTATTGCCTGATGTCCTAAACAGACTCCTAATATCGGCTTTAACGAAGCATATTGTTTTATTAGGGGGAGAAGTAAACCGGCCTCAGAAGGAATACCCGGCCCGGGAGAAAGAATAATTTTATCGTATTTAGCAACGTCAGCCAATTCTATTTTATCATTTCTGAATACATCAACATCTGCATAGCCCAGTTCTTTAACAAGATGTACTAGATTGTATGTAAATGAATCGTAATTGTCGAATATTAATATTTTCATGATGAGATCTTATTTCTTAATGGTTTCAGCGACTTTTACAGCTTTAGCCAATGCTCCTAGTTTATTCTTTACTTCCATAACTTCTGTTTCAGGTGTTGACTTTGCAACAATTCCCCCACCCGCCTGATAATAAAGCGTATTATTTTTACTCATAAATGTTCGGATCGTTATTGCCTGATTTAAATCTCCGTCAAAACCAATATAACCGATGCAACCACCATATACTCCACGCATAGCAGGCTCTATATCTCTGATAAGCTGCATAGCCCTGACTTTTGGAGCACCTGATAATGTTCCTGCAGGAAATGTATCAGCAAATACTTTTATGCTGTCAATACCCTTATCAACAACACCGCTAACCCTCGAAACAAGATGAATGACATGTGAGTAAAACTGTACATTCTTATAAAATTCAACTTTTACGTTATTACAGTTTCTACTCAAATCGTTTCGTGCTAAGTCAACCAACATCACATGTTCGGCATTTTCTTTTTCGTCTTTTAGTAAATTTTCGGATAAAACGCGGTCTTTTTCATCATCTCCTGTTCGAAAATAAGTTCCCGCAATAGGATCTATATACGCTTTACCTTTACTCACCTTACAATGTGTTTCCGGAGAAGATCCGAAGACTCTGAATGAGCCAAAATCGAAGAAAAATAAATAGGGAGAAGGATTGATCGAACGTAAAGCCCTGTATACATTAAATTCGTCTCCTTTAAATTTTTGAGTAAAACACCTTGATAATACTATTTGAAATACATCTCCCCGTTTACAATGAGATATACCCTTGTTTATCATCCCTATATGTTCTTCATCTGTGATATAAGAAGATTCAGAACCAATACATTCAAAATTATATTCTGCAATATTATTATTTAGTAGGACAGCTTCAAGTTCATCAATCTTAGATATTTCCCCGTCTAACAAATTTTCCACAATAGTCAATTCATTTTTTAAGTGATTGATTACTATTATAAAATGATACAGGTTATAATAAAACTCTGGAACATCTGCATTTTCAAGCTTAGTATTTATCGGATCTACATCTTCAAAATAACGAATAGCGTCATAGGATGTATAGCCCATAAATCCATTTAAACCTGTTGAGTTATTTCCTCTCACTTCAAAATTTTTAAGGAACGATTGAAATGCGGATGTCAGTTTTATGGATTCATTCAATTCTTCAATTTCAACTTTTCCACAGGGATATTCTTTAATTATCTGTTCATTCTGAACTTTAAATGAGGCGATGGCCTTCACTCCTATTAAAGAATAACTATTATCATCAGAATGATAGTCTGAACTTTCCAGCAAAGCCGATTCAGGATATATATCTCTTATTTTCAGATAAATTCCTACGGGAGTTTGTAAATCTGCTAATAGTTTTTTGGTTTGTACATTTATTATAGTTCTCATAAAGCCAGATTCTCTTTTATACGTACATAAGTTTCCATATCCTTATCTCCACGCCCCGAAAGGCAAAGCACAATAATATCGTCTTTTTTGAATTGTTTTTGCCCGAAAACGCCCAAAGCATGAGCCGACTCAATAGCAGGAATAATTCCTTCGATGGCAGTCAATTCAAAAGCGGCTTTTATCGCTTCATCATCGGTTACCGCCAGAACTTCAGACCGTCCGATTTTTGCAAGATGGGCATGCATAGGTCCGATACCCGGATAATCGAGTCCGGCCGATATAGAATAAGGTTCTTCTATCTGACCATCTTCCGATTGCATTATCAACGTTTTACTTCCATGTATAATACCCAAACGTCCGAGATGTATAGTCGCAGCAGACTCACCCGAATTAATACCTTTACCGGCAGCTTCAGCTAAAACGATTTTCACATCCGGTTCATCCAGAAAATGATAAATCATACCTGCAGCATTACTTCCTCCTCCAACACAAGCTATCACATAATCGGGAGTCTCACGTCCCTCTTTTTCAAGAAGTTGTTTACGGGTCTCTTCGCTTATTACAGACTGTAAACGAGCTACCATATCAGGATACGGATGCGGCCCTACTGTAGATCCTATAATATAATAGGTATCAGAGGGATTACAACACCAATCTCTGATAGCTTCATTTGTGGCATCTTTCAATGTCATATTTCCACTGGTTACAGGAACAACTTTAGTTCCCAGCATTTCCATTTTCTGAACATTCAACTTTTGACGCTGAACATCTGTTGCACCCATATAAACAATACATTCCATATCCATCAAGGCACATACGGTTGCTGTAGCTACACCATGTTGTCCGGCTCCTGTTTCGGCGATGATACGGGTTTTCCCCATACGTCTGGCCAATAATATCTGACCGATAGTATTATTTATTTTGTGTGCTCCGGTATGATTAAGATCTTCTCTCTTCAGATAGATTTTACATCCGTATTTCTCTGACAACCTTTTGGCCAAGTACAAAGGAGAAGGACGTCCCACATAATCTTTCAACAAATCATGGTATTCTTTCTGAAAAGCTGGGTCATCTAAAACCTGTAAATAAGCATTTTTCAGATCTTCTACATTGTCATAAAGTATTTCGGGGATATAAGCTCCACCGAATTCTCCATAAAAACCATTAGAGTCAACTTTAAAATTTTCCATTTGTATATCTTGTTTTTGTTATTTTCAAAAGTGTTATCAAAGAAAAAGCCCATCGTGAGTACGACGGGCTTGTATTTTAATTTATTTTCATTCTATAAATACACAAGGATTCTGACTCACGACTGTTTAAGTTGTAAGCGCCACCACCAATATGTATTTGTCAATTGAAAATTCATTTCTGCTTCATTTTGATAGATGCAAAGTTATAAAATTTTTAGAATGGACAAATAATTATCCTGCTTTTTTCATTTTTTTTCGTCAGACTTTGCTATAAACTCTTCGACCTTCTTTACCATATTCTTACTTCCGCAGTAAAATGGTGTTCTTTCGTGCAATTCAGTCGGTTTCATTTCCAATATACGGGTACGTCCGTTAGAAGCATATCCTCCCGCCTGTTCTGTTATGAAAGCCATCGGATTACATTCATAAAGCAAACGAAGCTTACCTTTGGGAGTTTTAAATGTCGAAGGATACATATAAACACCACCTCTCATAAGGTTACGGTGACAGTCCGAAACAAGACTTCCGATATAACGGGATGTGTACGGACGGTTATCTTTCTCTTCCTGACAGTATTTAATATAATCTTTTACCCCTTGAGGAAAATGTACATAATTTCCTTCATTCACCGAATATACGTTTCCATCCTCAGGACATTTCATATTGGGATGCGACAGATAAAAACTACCGATTGCCTGGTTGAGTGTAAAACCGCTTACGCCCTTACCTGTTGTATACACAATCATGGTAGATGTACCATATAGAATATAGCCGGCAGCAACTTGTTTTACTCCGGGTTGAAGAAAATCTTCCATCGTAACAGGTGTACCAACCGGAGATATGCGTCTGTACACAGAAAATATAGTACCGACCGATACATTCACATCAATATTTGAAGATCCATCCAAAGGATCCATCAATACTACATACTTGTTGTTATGGGCTTCGTCAAGACCTTCAATGGTGATAAAGTTGTCATTTTCTTCAGAAGCAATACCACAAACAATTTCTCTGTTGACAAGTGTTTCCACAAATACATTATGAGCATACAAGTCTAACTTCTGCTGATCCTCGCCCTGTACATTAGTAGTCCCCACTGAACCAATAATATCTATTAAACCGGCTTTACGAATTTTATAGCTCACAACCCGTGCAGCTAATAAGATCGAGTTTAATAGTCTGGATAATTCGCCTGTAGAATATTGAAAGTCGTCTTGCCTTTCAATAATAAATTCATCCAATGTCTTTCTTGTGTTTTTCTTCATAACTAAACGCAATTAAATAATTTCTTTTAAATATTCGAACATCAGCATACTTGATCTTCTACTTTGATATTAATTATATTAACGCACTTTTTAAATGAATGTTTTGAAAGAACTATTATTTTGTCAAAAAAGAAGAAGATTATTTATTTAAGAATATTCGAATTTAAACATTATGATAAAAATAGGTCTCCAATTTCTTGTAAACCTAATTATTGGATAAGGCCGATTATCTTGGACAGACAAATAATTAGTCCTCGGTGAAGCTGTCCGCTCCCAAAACCAGTTATTTAAGGAAAATCAACTCCGTATTTTCTTAATCCTTTCTTATCTGTTTCTTCTTTTCCACTTAGTCTTCCTGCAAGAACACGCTTCTACATTTGCAATGTCAATTTTTGCAATAAATTCTAATAAAATCAAAAAAATGAAGATTGTCTTACAATGTATCGTTTTTACCTTACTGTTTTTTTTTCCTTGTTTCGCATGGGGACAAGATTTGAAAGTTACGGGAAAGGTAGTCTCGAATGGTGCTCCTCTGGCTGGAGTAAGTGTTATTATTAACGGAACATCCGATGGAACTTTCACTGATATTGATGGAACATATAGCCTCCATGTTCCCAATACAAAATCTGTCATCCGTTATTCTTTTTTAGGTTATCAAACAGAACAGCGCACAGCAATATCCAATGTTATAAATGTAGATCTCAAAGAAGACGCATTGATGATGGGAGAAGTCGTTGTTTTGGGTTATGGAAGTAATTCACGCAAACAGGACTTATCTGCATCAGTCGGTATTATTGATAATGCAGATCAATTATCCTTGCGTCCAGTGACATCTACCGAAGCAATGCTTCAGGGACAACTTGCAGGTGTTAGTGTAAGTGCAAATGGCGGAGATCCGACTTCTACTCCCTCTATTGTTATTCGCGGGCAAGGTTCTCAAAATGGCGATAATGTACTATGGGTTGTTGATGGAATTCCCGGTGCTCCAATCGCATCAATGAATGACATTGAATCAATGGTAGTTTTGAAAGATGCGGCATCAGCGGCTATTTATGGTGCTCAGTCGGGAGCCGGAGGTGTTATACTTGTTACCACAAAAAAAGCGAAGAAAGGCGAACCTTCTCTTTCTTACGATGGAATATATGGAATACGAAAGGCGACTAATTTACCCCAATCCCTGACTGCTGAGCAACAGATAGAGATGCGTGCTCTATCTTATGGAAATGCAGGATTGAGCTTGCCTTCAGGATGGGATACAAGCCTCAATCCATGGATTGCAACAACACGTACAGACTGGATGAATACAATTTTCCGTACTGCAGCTTATCAACGTCATAATGTTGCGCTTAATGTTGGAACTGATAGTTTTTCGCATCGTATTTCTTTCTCTTATAACGATGATCAGGGAACACTGATCAATACATTTAATAAGTCTGTAAACCTTCGATACAACAGTAGTATACAACTCAATAAATGGGTTAAAATAACTGAAGATTTGATCTGGGAAAACAATAGTAATAGAGGTACAAATACTTCCAGTGCTTATTCCGGAGTTATTTTATCGGCTCTTTATATGCCTCGCAGTGCGACAGTGTACAACCCTCTTGATGACTCTTATGGTGGTACTACTACCGAAGATCCTGATTATATCTCTAAATATGGTTCGAATTTCTCTGATATTCATGGAGATGTAATTAATCCTGTGCGTACACTTAAAGCTGATAATAATTATAATAAAACAAATAATATATGGAGTACTACAGCTTTGGAGGTAGGAAACTTTATTTCCGGATTAAAATTCACAAGTCGGTTTACATATAATCTGGCTAGCAATTATTATAAAAACTTTTCGCCTATACGGGATGAGGTAGGAAAACCAGATACGTCTAATAGTTTAAATGAATCGACTTACCGAACAGACAGATGGAAAACAGAAAATTCGTTGACCTATGACAATATTTTCGGGAAACATAGCCTGAGTGCTTTATTATCTACGACCGCAGATCATTACGAACAACGAGGATTTAGTGTAACAGGGACAACCTTTGCTGATGAGTCAGAATATTTGCAATATCTCGCTTATGCGGGATCGACTTCTGCTCAAGATTATCTTACAGGACCGGATGCCAATGTATCGCTTATTTCCCGTGTAGGGTATTCCTTTGACGACAGGTATTTCATGACAGCTTCATGGCGTCGGGATTATGCAGGAAGACTGCCTAAAGATAACAATTCGGGTGATTTTCCGGCGGTTACCGCAGCTTGGAAAATATCTAATGAAAAGTTTTTCAAGAAAAATGGATTTATTGATTTTCTGAAGTTGCGTGCTTCATGGGGACGTGTTGGCAATCTAAGCTCTATCGGATATAATTACAAATCCCCAACTCTGAACAAAATCGAAAATCCGGGTAACGAATCAGGGCAATATGGAGTAATTGCCGGAAAAAAATGGGGCACTGCAATCTATAACTATATTGCACTTAATCCTAATTTGACATGGGAAACGTCAGAGCAGACCGATTTTGGCCTTGATATGGAATTATTTAAAAATCGACTGTCATTGTCTTTTGATTATTTTGAAAAACGAACTTTTAATTTAATTCAAAAACAAACAATGAATTGGCCATCAACGATTGGGCTCGATGCAATGCTTGTTAATCAGGGTGAAGTACGTAACCGAGGATTTGAGGTGCAGGCAAATTGGTCGGATCGAATCAATAAAGATTTGTCTTATTCTATTTCGGGTAATTTCTCTACGCTAAAAAATTGGGTCTCGGATATAGGGGTTAAAAATTCAGATGGAACTCCCGGTGTATGGACCGGTGACGGCTCTTTCAGAAACCTCCCATATATGTATCAGACAGCACAAGGACAACCTCTTAATTCATATTACCTTATTCGTACGGATGGTATCTTCCAGAGCGATGCTGAGGCTGCATCTTATATTGACAAAGATGGCAAAAGAATTCAACCGAATGCTGTTGCCGGAGACCTAAAATTTGTAGATTATAATGATGATGGAAAAATTGATGATCAAGATCGCCAATATTGTGGTAGCGCTACTCCAAAAACAACTTTTGCATTCACTTTAGGTTTGAATTATAAGAAATTCTCTCTTAGTGCGATGTTTCAGGGTGTGGGAGGTGCTCAATCTCTGTATGTGGGAAAATATATGACACTAAGTGATGTTGAAGGAAATTTTAATCGCTCTAACGAAATATTAAATGCATGGAGCCCTACCAACATATCTTCAGATATTCCTCGTTTGTCAAAATCAGATCCTAATGGAAATTTTGCAACTCCTTCCGACTGGTATTTGGAAGATGCATCATTTGTTCGTTTTAAGAATTTAACTGTGTCTTATGATTTGACCGATCTGCTACGTAAAAGTGATTATCTGAGTAAGCGTAACAGTAGTATGTCTGTTTATTTCAGTGGAGAGAATCTATACACTTTTACTAATTATTCCGGAATCGATCCAGAGAATGGCGGATGGGATGGATTAAAATATCCTGTATCCAGAGTTCTTTCTTTTGGTATTAAATTGACTTATTAATAAAGTGCAAGTTCGAATTATAATTAATTACAAATGAAAATGAAGACCAATAAATATATATGTATATCCATTCTGTTGGCTTTGATATTTAGCTCATGCAGTGACTTTCTAGATGTCCAATCGGAAGGAAATGCGACAACAACATCCTATTTTGTAAATGACCAACAGGCTATAGATGCTATTACCGCTCTTTACAAACCTCTTCACTCCGAATCGTCCTTCGGTCGCAATTTGTATTGGGAACAAGGAGCTGCCTGTGATGTGGTTTGGGGCCGTACACGCAGTTTCAACACCCTTGCAACATTTGCTTATACTGGAGATGAAAGCCCTCTTACCGAAAATTTCAATCTTTTTTACGGGATTATGGCTCGGGCTAATTGGGTAATTCAACAGCTTTTAATAAAGCAAAAATCGGGGAGCCTGAGTAATATTGAATCTCGAAGTTTAGGAGAGGCTTACTTTATGCGTGGTATGTCTCATTTTATTATTGCTTACCGATATGGAACAAATAAACAAGGAGTACCATTTGTCCGTTATGAAGATTATTCCGGAAATTATGATTATTCTATTCCAACTCAGCAATCGTCTGTTGTAGATAATTATAAATATATCATCGAAGATATGGATAATGCTATTAGCCATTTACCGAAATTTGAAGAGTATGATTCCGATAATCAAGGGCGTGCTCATCAGGCAGCAGCCGTTGCTTATAAGGCTAAAGTATATGCTTATTGGGCTACATGGGATGCCAGCCAATGGAGTAATGTTATTTCTATGATAAATTCACTTGAAACAGACTATGGCCGTGGACTTTCTTCTACTTATAGTGAAATCTTCTCATCGAATTATGACAACTTTTTTAATAAAGAATATATATGGTCTATACCTTCCGACGGAGGAGCAAATGGAGGAGGTAGCGAATTTCCGGGCGTTCTTCTCGAAAACAAAGGATGGGGTTTTTATAATGGCTGGGGGCAATTTAAACCGTCATTCGATATATATGAAGAAATGGTAAAAGACGGAGCAGGAAATGATCGTCTTAAAAAATCTATTCTGGAATATAATCAAGAATTTCAATTCTGGGGACAAACAAGAAAATTCTATTCATCTTCTGATATTGAAGCCGGATTTATGGTCAATAAATACATGGATCCATTCAAATATGCCAATGCCGATCAGGCCGGATATGTTAATACCAGTGGTGATTGGCCTACTGCACGTCTGAATTTTCCTATTATAAGGTTTGCTGAAATGTTACTTTTTCGAGCCGAAGCATATCTGATGACTGGTCAAACAGAAAAAGCTAAAACAGATCTGAATAGAATAAGAAAACGATCTAACCTACAAGAATTAGATCATGCTGCAACGATGGAAGATTTATACCACGAACGTCGTTGTGAATTGGCTTTTGAATTTACAGATCATCTTTTTGATTTGAAACGATGGAACCGTTCTTCCAATGAAACAATTAAATCTTTAGCCAATAAGGAATTGAATGCCCACCCGCGGATTCGTAAATATTCTAATCGTTCGAATCCAGAATCTACATATGTCATCAGTGATTATGAAGATTATAAAAATAAGTTGACATATCAAGATTATATGATGGTATTTCCTTATCCATCAGAACAGATTACAAAATCAAACGGAAAATTAATTCAGAATGAAGGTTATAACTAGTTTTAACTTCATACTACTATAACATATTTATCTTGGTAGACTTTACTTTCGATAAAAGACCGAAAGTAAAGTCTGCTATTTAGTAAAAAACACATTATGATGAAAATAAAAGAATATCTTTTCTCTCAATGTATTGTAGTCCTATTATTTATTTTCACCCCATCCATGGCTCAATATCCTGTAAAAATTCACTCTCACAACGATTATGCTCGTATAATGCCATTCTATGAAGCTTATTCGCAAAAAATTTACTCACTTGAAGTTGATATGTTTTACCGGAATGGAGATTTTTTTGTAGGCCATGATGAAATTGATCTAACACCTGATAAAACCTTCAGTTCAATGTACTTGCAGCCATTAGTTTCATTGTATAAGATAAATGGAGGAAAAGCATGGGCAAATAGTAATAATCCTATACAATTGATGATCGAAATTAAATCGACGGATACAGAATCTTTTATGGGAGCTTTGGTTAAAATACTTGAAGCTTATCCGGAGGTTTTTAATCCCGAGAAAAATCCGAATGCTGTAAAGATCGTTATTACAGGTGCAATACCCGAACCCGAAGAATTCGATAATTATCCTTACTATATCCAATTTGATGGAGACTTAACAAAGAATTACACACACGATCAGTTGAAGAGAATTGCAGTATTTAGTGCAAACTTTGCTGATTTTTCAGATTGGAATGGAAAAGGTTCCCTTATAAAAAAACATAAGATTAATGTTTTAGGTGCAATTGAAAAGGCTCATCAGCATGAAAAACCAATGCGCTTTTGGGGAGCACCAGATGGTATGACAGCTTGGAACACGCTTTTCTGGTTGGGGGCAGATTATATTAATACAGACAAAGTAGAACGGTGTAGCGACTTTTTCAGTAATTGGGATAGTAAGAATTATGGTATTAATGGCAAAGAACATAGCGATGCTTCTAAAATTATAAAAACGGATCGTCTGGATAAAACAACTCACAATTTTAAAGGATTTAGTAATGATAAAATTCAACTCTCAGATAATATAGAGGTTTATCAACCGTCTTATAAGAATGATGGAGAGAATCGACCTGTAAAAAATGTGATATTTCTTATAGGCGATGGAATGGGATTAGCCCAAATCACTGCAGCAGATAGGATTAACAATGGTTTATCTATATTAATGATGAAGTATCTAGGTCTGATAAATACATCATCCAAAGATGCTTTTACAACAGACTCTGCCGGTGCAGGCAGTGCATTTGCAACAGGAAAATCTAATTCTAATCGACACATAAGCATCAGTGATGATGGAATCCCATATCCATTATTGACTGATTTTTTTGTTGATAAAGGTAAATCTTGTGGAGTAGTTACTCTCGGTAATATAGCCGATGCAACACCTGCTGCTTTCTATGGGCACAATACCGAAAGAGACAACTCTGATGCTTTGACTCGATATCTGCTTGATGAGAAACTAACATTGCTTGCAGGTAGCGGTATAGATGTATTTACTCAGCGAAAAGACAATTTTGATATTGTAAATGCATTGAAAGCAAAAGGCTATACATTTACAAATGATGTAGAACAGATAAACGATATTGCAGATAAAGAAATTTGTATTGATGAAACAATGGGGAAGGCTGCTGATACTGAAAATATTGATTTATTGGCCCGTGCCACGAAACATTCTATTGAGAAATTACATAGAAATAACCCGAAAGGTTTTTTCCTTATGGTAGAAGGTGCTAAAATTGATTATGCTGGTCATGCAAAGTATTTTCCCGGATCCATTTTGGAGACTTTAAGTTTTGATAAGGCTGTAGGAGAAGCTTTAAAGTTTGCTGATCAAAATGGTGAAACATTAGTTATTGTCACAGGAGATCATGAAACCGGAGGGCTTACATTAATAGATGGAGATCTAGCTACCCGGCATATTACAGCTTATTATGTAACGGATGATCACACTCCGATAATGATACCTGTATTTGCATATGGGCCACAGTCGGATAAATTTATAGGAAAATATATGAATTATGAAATACATCAAAAGATACAATCCATTATAAAATAAAAGCTATAATTGAATTTAATGAAATGGAAAAGTTGATTTCTTAACAAAATAACAGCAACCGATAAAATATCGGTTGCTGAAAATGGAGATTAGAAATACCCAATATATCATTGTTGCTGTTTAATTAAAAAATTAGGGAATGAGCTTAATTCTAAATCTAAACGAAGTCCAATTGGGTCGAAGGAGTATTGTTTCAGTATAACAATATTGATTTTAAAGGTTCACAGATTGACCGAAAACTTAGCTTTGGAAAATGGCATACCATAAAACAGGATAAAAGACTTATATTTGCTAATAAACTTTCTACTTAACAGAAACAACAGATTCTATGAAAAAAACTAACATTGTATTTATAGCTTTGTTCTCTATCTTACCAATTGTGTATGGTGCAAATTACAAATCTAACACATTCTTTCAAAGTATAAATATGTCGTATGACTCTATTATTATACACTTACATAAACCTGATATTTCGCTCGATGACAAATATCTTTTTGTTAGAGAAATAGAGGAAACATCTCCGGCAAATGATATTATAAATATATATAATATAGTTTTGGCTCAATCAAAAAAACAAGATCACGTAAAATATATAAGTTCTCTCTATTGTGCAATAGCAAATTGTTATATGTTAACAAAGGATGATCTGGAAAAAGCTAAAACATATCTAGATTCAGCTTTTATGCTCGAAAAGAAAAATAAAGATACAGCATCGCTGGCATTAATGAATTTCATGATGTCAAGATATTATTCCATCAAAAAAGATGAAGCTCAATCGCATAAATATCTGTATAAAACGATTGATTATTTCGAAAAAATGGAAGGCAAGAAAAGTACTGCTATACTACTATTGTATAACCTGTCAGAAGCATATTATAAACACAATGATACTATCAGCTTGAAGAAAACTAAAGACAGGATGGATATGCTATCAAGAGAAGTGAAAGAAGATTTTAGCTATTTATACACATACAATGTTGCTAATAGTTATTACAGTTTATTATATAAAGGCTCGCAAAAAAAAGTATATTTAGACTCTATCACACAGTTAAACAATAAGGTCATGAAAATATATGACGCTAATGACGATGCAAAAAAACTATTGATGATAGGTCTGGTATGCCAAGATATACTAAATACGGCAGAGTCTATGACGTATGCACCTAAACCAAACTGGATACAGATAAATAGGCTTTTGGATAAAATAGATACAATGGGAGCTGTACCTTATCTGGGATTAAATGAGAATAGGTTGAATTATTTCCGGATAAGGGCTAAGGCACTTTTCGAAAATGGAGAATTAGATGAAGCCCTTATCAATGCAAATATGGCTTTAGATATCATGAATAACGAAATGGGTGCCAAAGACCCGCATATCATGCTATCGGTATACGCTGTTCTTTTGGATATTTATGAGCATAAGGGTAACTATAAAAAAGCACTGGAATTTTCGAAACTAAGCAACGAAGTCAGAGTCGAAATCAACGAACTTAACAAATATAAGATAATTAAAGATCTGGAAAGTAAATACGAAACCACAAAAAAGGAATTACAAATAAGCCAACTCAACGAAGAAAAACAAGAGACTCATTTCAGAGCAATAATTATGATAGCCTGCTTTATCATAATAGCGATACTACTAATTATAGCTCTGTTATATAATAGAAACAGACGTCTAAAAAAAGAGAAAGAAGCAACTGTTATGGCTAGACAGATAGAAGAAAAAGAGACACAGTACCAATCTTTATTAAAAGATACAGAATTGAAACAAATACACCAATACCTGAAAGGATTAGAATCGGAACGTACTCGACTAGCTAAAGAACTTCATGATAATGTCTCTAATGAATTGGTTGCCATAAAAATGCAAATTGAAAATAAGGCAGATTCTATCCAAACCATCGATTCGCTCAGAGAACTGCACGATAAAGTGCGTAATATATCTCACGATCTAATTCCACCTGTATTTCAATATGCAACTCTTCCTGAGATCCTTACAGATCATATTTATTCACTAAACTCATTATCAAAAACCACATTCACTCTGAGTATTAACGACGAAGACATAGTGTCTCAGATACCTCAAGAAACTGCTTTAGAAATATACAGAGTAGTACAAGAAGCATCAGGTAACATCCTAAAATATGCAGATGCGGAAAACGCATCTATTTCACTCGATATTGACGGATCTAATATAATATTAAACATTAAAGATAACGGAAATGGATTTGATCCAAACAGCAAGAAAACAAGTGTTGGTTTAAATATAATAAAGAATAGAGCCTTAAGCCTCAACGGAACATTTACCATCGAATCGGAAATAGGTAAAGGATGCAAGATAAGCCTAACTATTCCACATCAACAATGCGCAGTAGAATAACCTTGGCTACAAGGTCAGCGACGTTACGTGCATCTAGTTTGAGCAATATATTTTTCCGATGAAAATTTACATCATGAATAGAACGGGATATCTTTTCGGCAATTTCAGACGATTGATATCCCTTTACAATATATTTCAGAACCACAACCTCCATATCTGTAAGGTTACTTTTTTTTCTGCGTTTACGTAATAAATCTTTATATATACGGTTATTTTCTTTAAGGTGCGCAAATCTAGGACATAAGTAAGTTCCGTCATCTAGTACAATCCTCACAGCTTCTAACAGATTATCTTTCGCTCCACTTTTCAGAACTATTGCACTTACTTCTGCTTCGAGCAATCTATTTACAGTCCATATTTCATCATGCATTGTATAAACTATGATACGGGCATTTATATCTTGACTTTTTATTTCTGTAATAAGGTCAAAACCATTCATCTTACCAAACTCCAAATCAACAATGTATAAGTCGAAAATATGAGTATCGATTTTCGAAATCGCATTTTGAGGATCTGTACAAGAAACAATATCGACATTCTGGAATTCTTCTTGAAGAATATTTCCTACTCCCGAAACAATGATCTCATGATCATCAACTACTAATATGCGATGTCCTTCCATAGTATCTATCCCCTAGTTTATGTATTAAAATATCTTGATTTTTAATTAACACAAAGATAATAAGGTTAGCGAAAACAAAAACTACCACAAATGGTAGTAAGACATAATATTTATATTCTGAAATTTGTATTGTCTTAAAATACATGCACAAGAGTAATAATATAGCAGACGCAATACTTAAAAACACGTAAAATAACATTATAACATATATTATATAACACATTAAATCAAAAAGTCATGTTTATCAGAAAAGTATTATCCTTAGTCATCCTGTTACTAATATCAGCGAGTCTAATACAAGCACAATCCACAGGTAAGAAAATTGTTTACATTGAGAATTTCAGTCATACAAATAAGATAGGAAACTCGTATGTAGAAAGTTTACGAAACAAGGTCATCGAGGGACTAGTCGCTACAGATCGAATAACCGTAAAAGATGTGAATTCCGAAGCATCTTTAAAAAATGAAGCAGCCAAACAAACCGAAGATGCATCGAATGTAGATGAATCGACATTAGTTGTTATGAGAAACCTTCAGGCTAATTTTCTGATACAAGGACACGTTACCACACTCGAAGCCATAAAGGTGACCGATAATAATGGTAAGATTTCATACAAAGGATCTATTGTATTCACTTTAAAAATAATAGATATAGCAAACGGAACTTTGAAAGGAGCTGAAAACTACACATATTCGGGCTCCGGATCGGGACTTTTAGCTACAGGCACGGGAGACACACCCGATAAAGCAATAGCAAATACAATGTCTTCGGCAGGAACTGATATGGTGAAGCTGGTAAACGAATATTTTGCTATAGAAGGAGCTATACTTGAGGTGAATGCCGAGAATAAAGGCAAAATAACCGAGGTGTATGTAGATCTGGGTGAAATACATGGCATGCAGAAAAAACAAAAATTTGACGTATATGTAGAACGCCAGATTGCAGGCCGAGTATCGATGAAAAAAATTGGAGAATTAGAAATCGATGCAGTCGAAGGTGACGATATCTCGCTTTGTAAAGTGAAAAAAGGAGGAGAAGAGATAAAAACGGCTATGGGAGAAGGACAAAAAATAATAGTAAAAACAGTATACCGAACAGGAATTTTAGGGTTCTAATATATTCACAGATACTTATTGGCATGATTTCTTTCATGCCAATAAGTATCAAATTTATGATTAATCGCTATTAACACAGTATTACTATGGTTACCCCAAAACTCTTAAATATCACTATAACTCTAATACTATTATTGGTAGGTATTCAAATCTCGGCTCAAGATTATAGCAATGATGCTTTACTTGTTCAGCAGAAAAAGACCAGTGCAGTTATTAAATCAACCGGAATACACTCCAAGAAAAAAGAAGCTAATCTGATGGCATTAAAATCCGCATTCAATACTTATTTTATTTATGGCATCGATGGGCTGAATGAGGGCAAACCTCTTTTGACAGAAGAAGAGATAAGTGCTTCTACGGATTATCTTAATCGTTTCTTTGATGATAAGAGCATGAAATTTCTATCGTTCATCTCTAATTATCAAGAAGATAAAGATCCTGAAAAGCTACCCAATAAAATGTATAAGGCCAATGTGACAATGGAAATATACACAAATGCCTTAAACAAAGATTTATTGCGGAATAATATACGTAAGAAAACAGCTGAAATACAAAACGAAGTATATCAGCCCACAATAATGGTAGTACCATACAAACAAGGTGATAACAGTTATCGTAAAATCCTAAGAGAAACTCAATATGTAGACTATCGTACAGCAATAGCACGTGTTCAGGATGCTTTTATTAAGAAAGGATACAACATTAAAGATGTTATGGCCGTACTTGAAGCTACTGAAAAAAGCATGCAATTCGAATCAAATACCTCTGTATCATCATTCGACAGTCATCTTATAAACAATTCGGGAGCCGATGTATACGTTACTGTCGATGCCGGATATAATACCAATAACGAAGGATCATTAGGTAGTATAGCCCTTGTTGCATACGAAAGAGCATCAGGTCGTCTTTTGGGTTCGAAAAACGCAATCACCAAACGGTATCAGAAAGCGGTGTATGCCGACTTGTATCGTATCGCAATTGCAATGATTGTTGATGACTTTCTGAAAGATATGACACTTGCATATGCAAAAAAAGCAGATCAGGGGAACACATTTGTTTTAAGAGTTTCGACAGGAAACAATAGTACAACAGATTTAGATAGCAATGTACCGTCATTAAATGTACCTCTGTCTGATGCAATGCGTCTGTGGTTGCGTAAAAATGCTTTAAACGGACGCTTTCATACACAGGGAGCTACACGAGATCTCATTATCTTCGATGAAATACAAGTACCGAGCAAAGCTGCTGAAGGATATTTTCTCGAAGCAAATGATTTTGCACTCGAAATATACTCTTATTTAAGGAACGAGCTTAATATTAGTTGCGATAAACGTGTAGATGGCAGTACTATATATATAAACATAAACGAATAAGCATTCCTTATGAAATATCTATTCTTCTTATTACTTTTTTGCAGTACACTCTATTGCGCAGGTGCCGATAAAAAAGATTGGGTAAAAAATCGCCCTATAGATAAGCTTACATATATAGGTATTGGCTTTTGTTCAAAATTAGATCCCTTATATTTACAAAAGGCTAAACAACATGCTCTTAGTGATCTTGTTTCGGAAATAAAAGTCGAAATACAGACTCATTCACTATTACAGACACTGGAAAAAGACAGCGAATTTTCGTCTTATCTGTCACAAAATATACAGATAAGTACACAAGAAGCGTTAGAACAATTCGAACTTACTGACACTTGGGAAAATGACAATGAATACTGGGTGTACTACCGGCTGAGTAAGCTCGATTACGAAGATATAATGGCTCGAAGAAAAGCTAAGGCTGCACGTGATGGATATACATTTTGGGTAAAAGGAAATGAAGCCTTAAATAATGGAAATTTATTTTCGTCTATCGATATGTATACTAAGGGATTGGATGCCATACAGCCTTGTGCTAATGAAGAGTTGAAATACGAGCATCTGGGAAATAATATAAATATTGCTGTAGAGTTATATAATTCCATCAATCAGATATTCAACAATATATCAATCTCAGCAAATCCGAAGATAATACAAAAAACCTCGTTCAAAGTATCGAATGACGTTATCAGCTTTTTGGTAACCAAGAATAATATTCCACTAAAGAATATTAAGCTTAAAGTTAGTTTTGTTAAGGGGAACGGATTACTATCCGGTAATCATATAACAAATAACAATGGCATTGCCGAAACATCTATACAAAATATTACTTCGAATGCTTCTATTCAAGAGGTTGTTTCGACAATAGATCCTATGCAATTCTCTATCTATACCGAGAACCCTTATTGCAAAAATGCATTAAATATATTCAGAAAAGCAAGTCCTCACTCGTTTGTAACAATCGAGATAGAAAAGACTATGAATAAAGCATATATAAGCTATAGTGGCCGCAATAATGAAACTTTAAGCAAATCAATCAGGAATTTGCTTACTAACAATTATTTTGATATAGTCGAAACCGAAGATGAGGCTAATATTCTGATTATTATCAAGAGCTCAATTAAACGAGGCGAAAAAGTGAAAGGTGAAATGTACGACTTTATCGAATATTTTACTAATGTAGATATTAAAATTGTAAATACTGCTAACTCTCAGGTTTTACTCAATTATACAGTAAGCAATGATCGCAGCTTGTCTCCTATATCAGCAACCGAACGAACAGCAGAGAATTCTGCTATAAGGGAGGTGCAAAGACGAATAAATAAAGAGTTAAAAAAAGAACTTGATAAATTAACCATTACACAATAATCTTGAATATTACAATATAAAAAACATCATTACAGTTTATTAGTTACCTAAAAAAAAATAACTTATTAATATGAAAAAAATTTATCAGCTATTATTCCTCATTACTTTATCTGTATTAGTATACAGTTGTGGTAGTTCGAAAAGCACAGGTGTTAGTGGAGACGTAGAACTGAACCTCCCTTGTCAAGGGCTCGAATATAATACCAACAAAGACTTTTTCAGAGCTAATATGCCTGCACTTAGTACCGATATGGGTACTGCCAAATCGAAAGCTTTAATTGCTGCAAGAGCAGAAGTTGCTACATCTGTAAATGCCCTCGTCGAAAGAGTTACTGATAACTACAATTCATCGTACCAATCGGGAGAACAGGAAGAAGCCAAAATACGAACTACAGACATGATAAGAAGTGTAGTAAAAGAAAATCTCAGAAATTCTCGAATTATCTGCGAAAAAATAATGAAAACAAAAGATGGCAAATACAGATGTTACGTAGCTGTCGAGGTCTCCAAGAATGATATATTAAACGGAATAAACAGTCAGTTAAGAAATGACGAGAAACTTAGGATGGACTTCGAATACGAAAAATTTAAAAAGATATTCGAAGAAGAAATGAATAAGTTAGATAAATAAGGTCTTTATTCTAATACTATTTCGTAGAATCTAAACATTACGGCTTTAACTATATAACAAAAATATTCTATAGAATACAGCATTTCAGGCAAACTAATTATTTTTTTTACTTAGTTCTCTACATGATTCTGAATATGCCGGCTTCATCCGGCATATTCTTCTTTAAGTACTTCATAAAGTTACCTCTCTGATTAAATAAACAGACAAGCTGGTCATAAGCAATCTCATATGAAAACAAAGAATATAATTTCGATCATGATCATTATCATGCTTAATACTTTCTTATCACAGGTAAAGGGTCAGAATACCGAATCAGAATACGAAATATTTGTAAAACAACAAATAAATGAAATGATTGAATTTCAAAACCAACAGGATAGAGAATTTGCTGATTTTCTTTCTGAAAGCTGGAAACTTTACTCTGCTGTTACAGGTATAAAGAAACCTAATCCGGGACCTTCTAAACCTCCTGTTTATGAGCCGTCGGAAGTACCGGAACAAACTGACAAACAGGGAGATCAACCTAAGCCTCCTCTTAAAGAATTTATACCCCAGAAATCCGACCCCGAAAAAGAAATGAATGTAGTCGACCCTGGTAATATTAATTTTTTCGGAGGGGTATATCTTGTAAATGAGCCTAACACTAAAGTATCGCTGGATAAAATTGATGAGAACAGCATAGCTATTGCTTGGACAGTTTTGGTTAAATCTAATTACAGACCTTTTGTCGAAGAATGTCTTCAACTGAAAAAAAAACTACAACTAAATGACTGGGGTTACATACAATTTGTGAGAAAAGCCGCACATCTCTTGAGCAAAAAAGGAACAGAAGATGAAATTATGTTCGGACAGATATTCATCTTACTCCAATCAAATTATAAAGTAAAAATGGCACGAGTAAATAATAAACTAGCCTTACTCATATCGACTAAACAGACCTTATACGAAACATCTTATGTAAACCTTGGATCAGATCGTTATTTTATAATAACGTATAATCCTCAAGAACAAGTTAGTTCTATCAATACATACAATAAAGATTTTGCGTTAGCTAATAATATAATAAATATGGAGATCGAATATATGCCTTTATTAAAGGAAGATAAGATTCGGCGAGTCATAACATCTCAACAGTATGGTAATATCGAAGCATCTGTAAATAAAAATCTTATTGACTACTACAATTCATATCCTCAAACCGAGATTCCGGTATATATGAATAATAGGGCTACTGCTGATTTTGACCGCTATATAACACCTCAATTCAGAAGTTTAATAGAAGGTAAAAACCCTAAAGAAGGGGCAGGAATAATTCTTAATTTTATACAAAACTCTTTTGAATACGCTACTGATGAGATACAGTTTGGGTATGAAAAGCCATTTTTCATCGACGAATGTTTCTTCTATCCATATTCTGATTGCGAAGACAGAGCTATTCTATACGGATATTTGATTAAACGATTACTCGGACTAGATATTATACTATTGCAATACCCTGAACACATTGCAACGGCCATCTATTTTCCGGAAGATGCTGAGGGGGACTATATAATGCTCAATAATAGAAAATACACAATCTGCGACCCTACATACACAAATGCCCCAATCGGCACATGTATGCCTCAATATGTCAACTCTAAACCTTCGGTTTATTTGTATAAATAAATTATTAATACTAAGTATCATTTCCAATGTGTAGTTCTATGAAAAAAACAATCAGATATTATTCAACTATAAAACTCTTGATCATTATAGCTATAATAGTCGGTATATCCATGTCGTATTTTATCATTACAGCAGAAAATGATTTAGATTTCAAAATAAACTGGAATATGTTTAAATCGGTACTTATTATCCCATTGTTTATTGTTGGATTTATATTGGGACTTGGACAAAAATTTCAAGTATACGAATCTGTGATTGAAACTCGAGATTCTACGAGCGGACGATTATTAAAAGTAGAACGCAACGACGATATTACAGACAGTATGATGGCAGGATGCTTACTACCGTTACTAAACTATTTTGTCATTACACCTCTTGCTATAGCAGCCATAATTTATTACTCTCTTATGGCTATCGTATACATGTTCGCTGTTGTATTTCCATTTATCATAACAGGATTCATACTACTCTCTCTGGTCTTTTTATACAAGATTCTTAATAAATCAGTTAATAATCATTACAGGTACATAATTATCCCCATCGTGACAGTATTATTTATTGGAATATACTGGCTATTCTATTTTTTGTGGGTAAGCAACGACTCAGAACAGAATCAAAAAACAGCCTTACTTATTGCTACTGTAGGTGCTTTAGTTTCAGTAATACTGTTCTCTATCCTTATTCTTACAGTTAACGATGAAAATGACGACAATGATTATGCTGAGATTGATATCAAACAACCCCAATTCATATCTGGAGTTTTTTTAATCACATTTATCGTTACATTTCTCTTAATAATCGGAGTATACAGCTTCAAGCTATTATCATCTACATCAGATAATTCGGCTTCTGATACAAAATCTATATTGTCGTTTCATACAGTCATCAGTAAAAGTACACTAAATGTAAGATCAGGACCAGGTGAAACCTACTCAAAAATAGGTTCGTTGAATAAAGGAGATCAGGTTGGGGTATATTATTTTGACGGAGACTGGGTGGCTATTGATTATCAGGGATGTAAAGGCTACGTACACTCTCAGTACTTAACATCAGTAAAAGCGAGATCGTCTTCATTGTCATCAGATCAGCCTGAAACAACTATATCTACACAAGATCATTATAATTCGGGACAATCGGAAAAGAATCCGGTACAGACGACATATCCCAGTTCTGTAAACATAAGCACAACTACAGGGGTTATAAACTCTCATGATGTGGAGTATTCGAAATTTTACAGAAACAAGCGAATAACTCAAAGTGAGCGTGAACAACTCAAAATAGATAATATCAACAATAAATTTCTCAACAATGAATTAGTTAAAGGAAAGGTTATCTATAGGGATAATGATGGACGTTTGGAAACCTTTCTACACGTTGTAGAAGATTTCAATACATCAGAAATACTAGTTAGCTACAATCGCAATGGAGACTATATTTCACATATAACAATTGGCGAAATAGGCGTATATTCGGGAAATAGATCTTATACTAAAATAGGAGGGAACACGTTAAGCATATGTTCATATATACCTGAGGACGAATATGATTCGGAAATGATAACTCAATATATAATAACCTCGGATTTGTATTTTATGAAGACTGCAGAATAATAAGTTATAGCGAATACTTAATTTGATAGTTGCAGGTTTGATTATCAGATTAAGTATTTGTCATTAGCTCTAAATTGCTGATAAAATTCAGCTATACCATTTTGAGCCTCAAAATAAATTAAGAGAGAATGTACTACCAACATCCTTAAATCACTCAATCTGGGAGAGAAATGCACATAAAAAGGAAGTATTTATATATAAAGAGTTATTTAAAGCAAAAATAAAAGAGGCTTACAATTCCTTGTAAGCCTCTCATTTTTTTAGTAGCGGGACCGGGACTTGAACCCGGGACCTCATGATTATGAATCATGCGCTCTAACCAGCTGAGCTATCCCGCCATTACCTGATTAGCGGATGCAAAAGTAGAAGATATTTTTTTATTTCACAAGTCTATTTTCAAAAAAGATTTAATAAAACAAGTAACTTTAATGAAAGACTCTGAGAGTGAGACTATAAATCAAATAGATTTTTTCTTTTATTTTTCAGAATATCTTTCATTCTTAATTTATACACGCATTTCGGTAAAAAAATGATAAAAAAGATTATATTTGCAGGCTTAAAGTAAGTTATATGTAGCTATTTAGCTAGGCTTCACTTATAAAATCGGATTGATAATTGCATGAAGAATATATTAAGCCTGAATCTATATCTTATTGAATATTAAATATTAAAACAAAAATAGTAACAAAAGTAAGTGTAAAATGCAAAACAAAGGATTTGTAATCACATTTTCCGTTTTGTTGACTTTGGTCTGCTGTTTTTATCTCTCATTCTCATTTGTGACGAGATATTATGAAAAACAAGCTGCCGAATTCGCAAACGGGGATCTCAATGCGGAGAGTCATTATCTGGACTCTATTTCTACAGAAAAAGTATGGTTAGGATACACCCTTAAACAAGCCCGGGAAAAAGAAATTGGACTAGGACTTGACCTTAAAGGAGGTATGAACGTTATCCTCGAAGTTGATGCTGCAGCTGTGCTCAGATCATTGGCTAATGAAGAAGACGCTCAATTCAATCAAGCGCTAAAATTAGCAGTTGATGAAAACCGTAAGGGAAGTAACAAAGACTTCATTACTTTATTTGTTGAGAAATATGAAGGTATTAATAAGTCTGGTAAATTAGCTGCCGTATTTGGAGCTAAGTTGAAAGACCAAATTAATCCGACCGATGACAACGCTGCCGTAAAAAAAGTTTTAGTAACAGAACTTCAAAGCGTTGCTGATAACTCATTCAATGTTTTACGTACACGTATCGACCGTTTTGGGGTAGTTGCTCCTAACATTCAAAAATTAGATCGTGCAGAACGTATTCTAATCGAGTTACCGGGAATAAAAGAACCTGAACGTGTAAAAAAACTTTTACAAGGTAATGCTAACCTTGAGTTTTGGAAAACATACAATCTCCAGGAAATCCAAGGCTACTTGAGTTCTATCAATTCAAGAAGTGTTGATATTCTTGCAGCTCAAAAGACAGGAAATAAAGTAGCAGCGGACTCTGTCGCTATAGATTCAACCGCATCTGCACAAGAAGAAAAAGCTATAGCTAATGCTATTTCAGAAAAAGCATTCAGCAAACCTCTTTTCGATTATTTTGACGGAAATTGGGGCGGAGGTGCTACAGTTGCAATTGCAGATAAAAAAGATACTGCAGCAATCAATGCTATTCTATACGCAGCAAGGGATCTATATCCCACCGATTTGAAATTCTCTTGGGGATTCAAAGCGATCGACGATAAAGAAACTAAATTCCAATTATACTCTTTGAGAGGAGACGGTACGAAAAGAGGTCCTGCACTGGATGGCGATGCAGTAGTTTCGGCTAAAGCAGATCAGGTACAAGGTCAAGGATGGGGTGTAAGCATGCAAATGAATACCACCGGAGCAAAACGTTGGGCATCCGTAACAGGAGCAGAACGTGGAAAATCAATCGCTATTGTTCTTGATGGATATGTATATTCAGCTCCAATGGTTAATGACCGTATAGAAGGAGGTAACTCTTCTATCACAGGAAACTTCTCAGTAGATGAAGCAAAAGACTTGGAAAACGTGCTGAAATCTGGAAAAATGCGTGCAGGAGTACGTATTGTACAAGAAGATATCGTAGGTCCTTCGTTAGGGGACGAATCAATCCAAGCAGGTGTTATATCTTTCGTAGTAGCTATTATTGTGTTGATGGCTTATATGTGCTTAGTTTATGGTTTGATTCCAGGACTTATAGCCAATGCTGCTCTATTGCTCAACTTATTCTTCACGATGGGAGTACTGGCGTCATTCCATGCTGTACTCACGCTGCCCGGTATTGCAGGTCTTGTATTGGCTCTGGCAATGGCTGTGGATGCAAACGTTCTTATATATGAAAGAACAAAAGAAGAATTGCGTTCAGGAAAGAATGTCAAAACGGCAGTTCAGGATGGTTACAAACATGCCTTTACCGCAATTTTTGACTCCAACTTAACATCCATCATCACAGGTCTTATCCTTTACAATTTTGGAACAGGAGCTATCCGTGGATTTGCGATTACAGAAATTATCGGTATTGCGGCTTCATTCTTTACTGCGATCTTCATGACACGTATGATTTACACATATGCGTTCTCGAAAGGAAAGCTTTTGAATTTGACATTCTCTACTAAGCCGGTTCGCAATTTCTTAATGGATACTAAGATCAACTTCCTTAATATGCACCGCAAAGCTTATTTAATCTCAGCTATTGTTGTTTTATTAGGCGTTGTTTCGATATTTACATTAGGATTAAACAAAGGTATCGACTTCTCGGGAGGACGTAACTATATCGTTCGTTTCGATAAACCGGTAAGTACAGAAGATATCACAGATGCACTTAAGCCTCAATTCGATGGAGCTATGGTAAGTACAATCACTATCGGATCAAGCAATCAGGTGAGAATATCTACCAACTATAAAATCGAAGATGCTAATACCAGTGTAGAAACTGAGATCAAGGATAAAATGGCTACAGCTCTAAGCAGCTATATAGCTCCGGGTAAAACTATTGACGACTACATTCAAAGTTCGCAGAAGGTAGGTCCAAGTGTTGCCGATGATATGAAAACAGCAGCCGTTATAGCCGTTGTTATCGCAATCATCTGTATGGGTCTATATATATTGTTGCGTTTCCGAGATGTAGCTTTCTCTGTAGGAACTATAATCGCTGTGGCACACGATGCTGCCATCATTATATTTGCATATTCGTTCTTCCACAAATTCATGCCATTCTCATTAGAGATCGACCAACACTTTATAGCAGCTATCCTTACTGTTGTAGGGTTCTCTATTCACGATAAGGTCGTTATCTTTGACCGTGTGCGTGAAAGACGTAATATGTATCCGCTAAGAGATATAGGTATCAACATCAATGATTCATTGAACACTACCCTAACCCGTACAATCAGTACTACAGTAAGTACAATATTAGTACTTTTATGTATCTTTACACTAGGAGGTGATTCAATCAGAAGTTTTGCTTTTGCGATGTTGCTTGGTATCATTTTAGCAGTATATTCATCGGTATTCATTGCAACTCCAATTGCTTATGAAATCCTTGATAAAAAAACGAAAAAAGTAAAAGGCGAAAATTAATATTTTCATCCAATATAATATAAAGGCTGCCAAAATTGGCAGCCTTTTGTTTTTAATATGAGTGCTTGTCTTTCTTTTATTTTCGTATATTTGTTGCGTTTTAGGTCTGAGACCTGCTAATTATTTTATTGCATTGAACGGCTAAAGTTGGCTACCAATTACAACAGGTCATTAAACTTCTCATTTTACTTAACTTATATGTCCAAATATAATTTTGATACTATCATAGATCGTAAAGGCACAAATGCCTTAAAGACAGATGTCTTGAAAGAAAGATATGGCAGTGAAGACTTGATCCCGTTGTGGGTTGCAGATATGGATTTCTTATCACCACCCGCCATTTCGGAAGCTATAATAGAACGAGCCCAGCATTGTTTGTTTGGGTATACCTGCCCTGCCCAATCATATTATGATTCGATTCTCAATTGGATTAAGAAGTCTCATCAATGGGAAATCAAGCAAGAATGGATCAGTTTTATTCCGGGAATAGTAAAAGGCATAGCTTTTGTTGTTGATTGCTTTTCTGATAAGAGCGATAAAGTTATCATACAACCACCGGTTTATCATCCATTCCGTATAATTCCGACATTACATCATCGAACAATTGTAAACAATCCTTTAGTATTATCGGCAGGTCAATATGAAATGAATTTAGAAAACCTGAATTCTGTTATTGACGACAGTTGTAAGATTTTAATACTTTGTAATCCTCATAATCCGGGAGGCCGTGTATGGACTAAACAAGAACTAATTGATCTGGCGGAGCTCTGTTACGACCGTAATATATTGGTAATATCCGACGAAATCCATTCGGATCTGATACATCAGGACAATAAACATATTCCGTTTGCCTCTGTATCGGAAAAAGCAGCTCAAAACAGTATCACTTTTATGGCTCCCAGCAAGACATTCAATATTGCCGGTATTGTCAGTTCATTTGCTATTGTTCCGAATGATGAAATCAGAAGTCAATTTTATAATTATCTGAAGAGCAGTGAACTTGACGAAGGTCATATATTTGCCTATACTGCAACAGAAGCAGCATATACTAAATGTGATGACTGGTTGAATGAAGCAATAGAGTATATTTGGCAGAATATACAATTTGTCAATGACTATCTGAAAAAGAATATACCTCAGATAAAGGTTATGATACCGCAAGCATCTTACCTAGTCTGGCTTGATTGCCGGGAGTTGAATTTACCTCAGAATAAGTTAGTTTCATTATTTGTAAAAGATGCTAAGTTGGCACTTAACGATGGGGCTATGTTTGGTAAAGAAGGAAATGGGTTTATGCGGATGAACGTAGGATCACCACGAAGTGTCTTAGCTCAGGCTCTGGACAATCTGAAGGACGCATTATTGAAATAAGAATTAATGCAACAAAAAGGCATGATTCTTGTTATATTATAAAAAAACAGCTTTAGGTCAACTGAAGCGATTATCAACTTTAATCATAAATAAAATAAACAAAATGAAGATTTCACCTAATAAATTTGTTTCGGTATCATACGACCTGAATGTAGGCGAAGGTGGCGAAAAAGAATTAATGGAAAAAGCAACTGCTGAAAATCCTCTGGAATTTATTTTCGGAACTAACTCTATGTTAGAAGCTTTCGAAAAAAATCTGGAAGATTTATCAGAAGGAGACACCTTTGATTTCGTATTAACACCGGAGCAAGCATACGGTGAATACGATGACGAGCATGTAGTAGATTTGCCTCGCAATATATTCGAGGTTGAAGGAAAACTGGATGAAAATGTAGTATTTGAAGGCAATACAGTTCCTATGATGGATGCTAACGGAAACAGATTGAATGGTTCTGTTATATCTGTTGGTGACGATGTTATCAAAATGGATTTCAACCATCCTCTAGCCGGAGAAACATTACATTTTACAGGTAACATTTTATCTGTAAGAGAAGCTTCTGCTGAAGAAATCGCAGCGTTATTTGCACCTCAAGGTGGCGGATGCGGTTCAGGATGCGGTTGTGGCAGTCATGAAGAAGAATCTGAGTCTTGCGGATGTGGTTCCGGAGGATGCGGATGTCACTAAGCCGATTGCAATATAAATACAAAAAAGCAGATCTACAGATCTGCTTTTTTTGTATTATCAGTACTTATATGAAACTAAGATCTAAAACCTTAGAATTTGTATGTGAGCATTAATTTACCTTCTCCCGTTTTAGAATATACACTGTCGAAATATTTGTAGTGTGTAGAACGTCTGTAAAAACTACCAATTCCTGTCAGATACCACTGATCTCGAAGTTTTAAATCGACACGAAGGCTCGATGTATTAAATGTTGCATTAGATTTATCGCCCTGAGCATTTAACTCGTTATAATCAACAGTAGCTAAATCCGTACCTTCAGGATAACCTTTCCACGTATAAAGACGATATCCTTCATACAGCCACGAAACACCGATCTTATCCTTATAAGAGATGTTTATACCTGTTTTCCATCCAAATCCACTGGCCAGATTGTAGTTTCTTTCTGAAACTTTATAATGATCACTCAGCGTTGCTCCTAAAAGAATACCATTAATGTGGGCATAAGAATTAAAATCCCAATCGGCAAATCGTTTACTCTTATGAATAAGCCCAACCCCAAAAGCTGCAGGTGTTGCCATTTTATACGGAATTTCATTCGATACACTCGAAATTGTATCCGAATCATAATAGTCGAAATGTTGATATATACCGATATTAAAATAATCCTTACTATTGTCAATCAGTTCAGCAGCCCACAATCGGCCTATTATATTAATCTGACCCAATAGAGGTTGAGAAGCTTGTACATTGAGACTGGCACGCATTGTAAAATAATCGAAAGGCTTACTGTTTTCTCCATCATATCGATCTCCATATTCAGCACTAAACAACGTACCGAATCCTACCCCTTTATCCAATATTTCATCCTGAATTTCCAATATTCGTACTCCGGAAGAGATTTCGACACTAATCTCCGGTATACCAAACTGTCGTCCCGAAGATGGCCTTACTTTCCATGCATCTCCATTAATTAAACGAGTTAAGCCTCTCGTAGGAGCAACAAGAAAAGCTAGCACCTCACGCCTAACCCTCTCTCCTCCCCTTTTTCTGTCATCCAGAATCATATCCGATCCTCTATAAAATACTTCTCCAATAGCCATTCCTCCTATCGGAGTTGCTATTATATCATTAATGGAAGGATGCTCATTCTCCATAAACAATTCCCACATAGCACTTCCTCCCAAAGCAAATGCTCCGGATTCCCAATAATTATATCCTCTGGATCGAGCTGAGTTATAATATAGATTACCATGATAAGGATGCAAAAACATATTTGTTCCCAACTGATCATTGTCCCAATAAAAACCATTTTCAAGATTCTTTTTTATCGAGTTAAACCCAATATAAGCAAAATCAGCTTTTTGTACATATCTATCAAAAGCCCAAACACCAAGATTTAGCCCTATCACCTGCCCGGCGGCTGCCCAACCGTTCTTTTTTGAAGAATAATACTGTAAATCCAAAGAATCAACAGCATGTGGAGTTGTAGTTTTGTGTCTCATCAGAAACTGAGCTGATATATTCTGATGTATTAGTATCACTGAAAAAATTAAAATATATTTTCTCATTCAATTTTTATTAAGGTCGCAGACCTGTTTTTTATATTTTATACAGCAAGGTTAATTAGCTAGCGCTATAACACTTACTTTGCGAACAAAAAGGTCTAAGACCTAAAAACACCAGTACCCCTAATAATCTTAACCGATTTATTATAAAAATATCTGTCAAGCCATTAAATTTGTACAGAATTTGTGACACGAATATACTTAAGATTATTTAAAATGGAAATACTAGAAACCTTTTTATTGCCATCGGCCTGGATTGCATTACTCACACTGGCCTTTCTCGAAATCGTGTTAGGGGTAGATAATATTGTTTTTCTCTCTATCATGTCTTCTAAACTACCCCAAGAACAGCAAGGCAAAGCCAGAACCATAGGTTTAATTTGTGCTATGCTATTCCGCATTTTACTGCTGTTTTGTATATCATTGCTGATGCAGTTAACCAAACCCATATTATCTTTTGACACGGCCTATTTCGATGGATCTATATCGGGTCAGAGCTTGATTATTTTATGTGGTGGACTGTTCTTATTATACAAAAGTGTTACCGAGATACACCATAAACTGGAAGGTGAAGAAGACCACCATTCCGGAGCTAAAAAGAATGGGCTAGTATCGGTCATAGTACAAATAGTAGCTTTGGATATTGTTTTTTCATTCGATAGTGTACTTACAGCCGTAGGTCTGGTCAGTTTCAACGAATTCGGATATGAGGGTGCGATGGCTATTATGGTTACAGCAGTGGTTATATCTGTAATGATAATGCTTCTATTCTCGGGGCCTGTCAGTCGATTTGTAAATACACATCCCACAATCCAGATATTGGGATTGTCTTTTCTTATACTAATCGGTGTAATGCTTTTATTAGAAGCAGCCCATTTGTCTCACATATCCCTTTTCGGAACAGTAGTAGGAGAAATCCCGAAGGGTTATATTTATTTTGCCATCGCATTTTCGCTATTAGTCGAGTTCTTCAATATGAAAATGAGAAAACGGTCAAAACCGGTTCAATTGAGAGATTCCGAAATAGTAGAACATAAAAAGAAAAATTGACTCATAAAGGATCATTTTTGCTAAAATAGTATACTTTTTTGATTGATGCGTAGGATTGCGGGTCTTCATAGTTTTACTATATTTGTATCTAAAGAAAACGAATAATCACACAAATATAAAATTCATGGAAAACAAAGAATTACTAGACTTGGTTACTTCTCGGGCTAATTCGTGGTTGGAAGGCAATTACGATGCAGAGACTAAAGCCGAAGTAAAAAAGTTAATGGATAGCTCTGATAAAAGCGAACTGATCGAATGCTTTTACAAAGATCTTGAATTCGGAACAGGAGGGCTTCGTGGTATTATGGGTGTAGGTTCTAACCGTATGAATAAATATACAGTTGGGGCAGCTACACAAGGTTTGTCAAACTATTTATTGAAAGAATTTGCAAATTTACCCGAAATAAAAGTTGTTATCAGTTATGACTGTCGCAACAACAGTAAGAAATTCGCTCAAATAACAGCTGATGTATTTACCGCTAACGGAATAAAAGTATATCTGTTTGAGAATCTAAGACCTACTCCCGAAGTATCTTTTGCAATCCGTAAATTAGGATGTCAAAGTGGTGTTATGCTTACTGCTTCTCACAATCCGAAAGAATACAACGGCTACAAAGCATATTGGAACGACGGAGCGCAGGTTACACCTCCTCACGATTCTAATATTATAGACGAAGTAAACAAAGTAACTGCTGCTGATATCAAATTTGAAGGCAAACCATCCCTGATTGAAAAATTAGGAGAAGATATGGATAACCAATTTATCGAAGCAGTACGCAGTGTATTATTATCACCCGAATCGGTGAAAAAACATGGCAATATCGGAATCGTTTATACTCCAATTCATGGAACAGGAGGGCAGTTGGTTCCTAAAGCCCTTAAAGCATACGGATTTACAAACATCATTCATGTTCCCGAACAGGATGTTGTAAGTGGAGATTTCCCCACTGTAAAATCACCGAACCCAGAAGAACCTGCGGCAATGGCGATGGCTGTTCAGAAAGGAATAGAAACCGGAGCTGATCTTGTTTTCGCTACAGACCCCGATGCAGACCGTTTTGGTGCAGGTGTACGTGATGATAATGGTAACTTTGTTTTATTAAACGGTAATCAGACAATGATTATTCTAGTTTATTATCTTGTTACCCGTTGGAGAGAGCTCGGTAAGCTTACAGGAACAGAATACACTGTTCGCACTATTGTGACTAGCGAACTGACTCAGACTATTTCAGAAAAGAATGGCGTGGAAATGTTTGAATGTTTCACAGGATTCAAATGGGTAGCGACAGTTATGCGCGAACTTGAAGGTAAACGTAAATACATCGGTGGCGGTGAAGAAAGCTACGGATTTCTTGCCGTAGATTTCATCCGTGATAAAGATTCTGTATCTGCAGCTGCTTTATTTGCCGAAATCGCCGCTTGGTGCAAAGATAACGGACGTACTATTTATCAGATGCTTCAGGATATTTATGTTGAATATGGCTTCTCTAAAGAAAAAGGTATTTCCGTTGTGAAAAAAGGAATAACCGGAGCTCAGGAGATACAAGCTATGATGGATAAGTTCCGTAATAATCCGTTAAAAGAAATTGCTGGTTCAAAAGTCATTACCGTAAAAGACTACATTCCTCTTGAATCAAAAAATACTATAACAGGAGAGGTTAGCAAGATGGATATGCCTACAACTTCTAATGTATTGCAATACTTTACCGAAGACAAGACTAAAGTATCTATCCGTCCTTCAGGAACAGAACCTAAAATTAAGTTCTATATCGAAGTTCATGGAAAACTGGCGTCTCGTGCAGACTTTTCAGCAGTAAATGAAGAAACAGACAAAAAGATCGAGCAAATCTGTAAAGATTTAGGTATCTGATCAAATGTCTTAAGGTCTCAGACCTATTAATATAGCAGTATAAAGCCGGTGGATTTAGTCCATCGGCTTTCTTTATCTAAACCCGAAGCTGATTATTTATTTTTATCTATAAGTAAAATATTCTTTGAAATCAGCCTTAAGCCAACAGTTATCATTATCAAAATCATATTAGCATATAAAAAGGTATCACCTGAAAATGTTGATTTTTGGCGTTACTTTTGTTACCTTTTAGAACTTAAATTTAAGGACACATTTAAAAGCGATAACAGTCTGTTGTATCTATGCTTACAATGTTAACAAAAAGGTCTGCGATCTTAAAATTCTCATGATCAGAGATTAGATCAATAATACAAATCTTTTGGCTGACAAGCAGTCGAATATCAATAAATATTATTAACTTTGCATCGTTATTCAGGTGCTTTTTATTCATATATCCGAATAAAAAGTGAAAAGGGAATCAGGTGTAAATCCTGAACAGACCCCGCTGCTGTAAGCTTCTCTGATGTTATTGGTACTGCTTGATCCACTGTTTATGCACAACGGGAAGGACAACCAATAATGAAGCAAGTCAGAAGACCTGCCTGATGTATACATTTTTGTGGCTTTCGGGTTTATAAAGCAGACAAATAAGATTCATATAACTAAAAACTGGTCAATAGAATTTATGGTAGTATTATTGTTATGTATGAAATCACAACAATAATTATCTGTATGTATTTAAGCTATTTCAATAGTTTAGATAACAGATAATATCTTATGATATATCTGAGGAATAACTACCTATTGCTTTTATATTTGCAAAGTCGATAAAAAAGTCTGAGACCTTATTGGTTACTCTTATTATAAATTTATATACATAAAACTATATTATATAAAATGGAAGCATATAGAAATTTTAAAGGTACTAAATGGCAGAATGAAATTAACATTAACAATTTCATTCTGGAAAATTATACCGAGTACTCCGGAAACGAATCTTTTCTTGAAGGTCCGACTGAAGCGACCAATCAATTATGGAAGCTTCTTAGTGAAATGTTTCTCGAAGAAAAGAAAAATGGAATTTATGATGCCGAAACCCGCATTCCATCGCAAATAGATGCATATGGCGCTGGATATATAAATAAAGATCTTGAAAAGATAGTCGGTGTACAAACAGATAAGCCCCTGAAAAGAGCTATTTTCCCGAATGGTGGTCTTCGTATGGTTCAACAGAGCCTTGAAGAATATGGCTATAAACTGGATGAAACCACTGCTGAGATTTTCACAAAATACCGCAGGACACACAACGAAGGAGTATTTGCGGCCTATACAGACAGTATTCGTCGTGCCCGCAGCAACGGCTTATTGACAGGTCTGCCCGATGCTTATGGCCGCGGCCGTATTATCGGAGACTACCGCCGTGTTGCCCTTTATGGTATCGACAGACTTATCAGCGAAAGAGAGAAACGTTTCAAAGAGTGTGACCCTATAGTTATGACGGATGATTTGATCCGTTTGAGGGAAGAATTAAGTACACAAATACAAGCTTTAAAAGCCTTAAAACGTATGGCTGCTTCTTATGGATTTGATATCTCTCAACCTGCTAAAAATGCGCAGGAAGCTATACAATGGACTTATTTTGCATACCTTGGAGCTATTAAAGACCAAAATGGTGCTGCGATGAGCCTTGGACGTGTAACTACATTCCTTGATATTTTCATCGAAAGAGATCTGAAAGAAGGTACACTCACAGAACAGGGAGCACAAGAACTGATCGACCATTTCATTATGAAACTTCGTATCGTTCGTTTCCTTAGAACAAATGAATACAACGAATTATTCTCCGGAGATCCGGTTTGGGTTACTGAATCAATCGGAGGTATGACTAATAACGGTAAATCGATGGTTACTAAAAACAGCTATCGAATGCTACATACTTTATATAACCTTGGACCCGCTCCGGAACCGAACCTTACTATCCTTTGGAGTGACAGGCTTCCTGAGAACTGGAAGAAATATTGTGCAAAGGTATCAATTGATACATCTTCACTTCAGTATGAGAATGATGATTTGATGCGTCCTCAATTGGGTGACGACTATGGTATTGCATGTTGTGTGTCTCCTATGCGTATAGGACATCAGATGCAATTTTTCGGTGCTCGTGCCAATCTGCCTAAATCTCTCCTTTATACTATAAACGGGGGTAAAGACGAGAAAACGAAAGCTCAGGTATTGCCAAAACACTGGGTGGAAAAAATTTCGGGAGATTATCTTGAATTTGATGAAGTTTGGGATAAATTTGACCGTACACTCGACTGGGTAGCCGAAACATACGTCAAAGCATTGAATATTATCCACTATATGCACGACAAATATTCATACGAAGCTCTTGAAATGGCTTTGCATGATGTAGATATTGTACGCACTCAAGCATTCGGAGTTTCAGGTTTATCTATTATTGCAGATTCATTTGCGGCTATCAAATTCGGGAAAGTACGTATTGTAAGAGATGCTGATGGCGATGCTGTTGATTATATACAAGAAAAAGAATATGTTCCGTTTGGAAATAATGACGATAATACAGACCAGTTTGCCATTGATATCGTTGAAAAATTCATGAGCAAAATCCGTAAACGCAAGATGTATAAAGATGCAATACCTACTCAATCGGTATTAACTATTACTTCTAATGTTGTTTATGGAAAGAAAACAGGTAACACCCCTGACGGTCGCCGCGATGGCACTCCATTTGCGCCGGGAGCCAATCCAATGCACGGACGTGATACCAGAGGTGCAGTAGCATCACTTTCGTCTGTCGCTAAATTACCATTCGAACATGCCAATGACGGTATTTCTTATACGTTTGCCATTACGCCGAACACTTTGGGTAAAAACAGAGAAGAGGAAGCGGCAAATCTATCGGGACTGATGGATGGATATTTTGCCCAGACAGGTCATCACTTGAATATAAATGTCTTTGATCGTAACCTATTGATCGATGCAATGGATCATCCCGAAAAATATCCTCAGTTAACAATCCGTGTATCAGGATATGCTGTAAACTTTGTAAAATTGACTAAAGAACAACAATTGGATGTTATCAATAGAACGATTACAACTTCATTCTAGGTTGCAGACCTTTTATTACTTTGGCAATTATAACAATCTGAGTTTGTTATAATTTGAAAATTTATCATTAAATACATTCTTTTACTTAGTATATTTACAAGCAGAGAAAAGCTCTTTTTCTCTGCTTGATTTTCTTGATTCGATATGAAAGGTTTGATTCACTCTTTTGAAAGTTTCGGAACAAAGGATGGTCCCGGCATCCGGTTTGTATTCTTTATGCAGGGTTGTCCACTCAGGTGTCTATATTGCCATAATCCTGATACATGGAATATGTGCAAAGTTCAATATGAAATGACACCCGAGGAAGCATTCAAAGAGGTTATTAAGGTAAAGGCTTTTGTCAAAGGGGGCGTTACTATCTCAGGGGGAGAACCTATGCTGCAACCCGATTTTGTGGCATCTTTATTCAAATTATGCAAAGATACCGGAATGCACACAGCTGTCGACACATCTGGGTTTATATTAAATGATAAAGTCAGAGAAGCTCTAAAATATACAGATTTAGTACTTTTGGATATCAAACATATCAATCCAGAGAAATACCGGATACTGACAGGGAAGCCACTAAAACCAACACTAAAATTTATCGAATACCTTAAAGATATAAATAAGCCGATATGGATACGCTATGTTTTGGTTCCGGGTTATTCTGATGATGAAGCAGACCTTCACAATTGGGCTAAATTTGTGTCGGGATTAAAAAATGTTGAACGTGTGGATATCCTACCCTTTCATCAGATGGGAATGCAAAAGTGGAAAGAACTGAATCAGGAATACAAATTATCTGAGGTTAATCCTCCTACAGCAGAACTCATATCAAAAACGACTGAGATATTTAGGAGCTACGGTTTAAAAGTATAATTGACGTATCAGCCTAAATTCAGGCAATGCAACAAGCATTCTGAATTCATCTCCATCACACCTCTTTCTTTAGAGTAAACTAAAGCCCTATACAAGGATTCGGACGCTAATTCAGTCGCACGTAATAAATCCGCACCTTTAGCTAATTGCACGGATATAATAGCAGTAAACAAATCGCCGGCTCCTACCATTGCGATATCTAGTTTAGGTGATGATATTCGATCGGCATGTCCGTTTTGTATAACGAGCATATCTATGATATCAGCGGGTGTATCTTTCAGAATACATCCTGTTACTATTATCTTTTTCTCAGACAACAACGGATTGGCAACCACAGCCTCCAGAATTGAATCGACTGTATCAGCATCACTCTTCAATAACCGTTTCAATTCGAAATGATTAGGAGTCATCACATCTGCAAGAGGGATCAAATACTCTGAAATAGATTTTTCGACCTCTTCGGAAACATACATACCCTGATCAAAATCTCCCATTACTGGATCGCAGATATATAGGCGATCAGGATATTGATCTTTGATATGTTTAATGAACTGTGCCGAAGACTCAACAATTTCTGGAGTACCTATATAGCCGGTAATTATATTATTAACATCTTTAATGACATTTATAGCTTTAATTCCTTCTACCAGTTCATCAAAAAGAGCTTTTGATGTAGCACTACCATATATACGAGATATTCCGGTATGTGTGGAAAACAACACTGAAGGGAACGCTATAACATCCAATCCATGCAGTTGTATTGCCAATTCGGCAATATTATTCCCAACATAACCACATACCAAACGACTCTGAATAGAAAGTATCTTCTTTCTGAAACCTAAATCTGTCTTTTTCATTTTACCTTTTAAACTGCTCATTTGAGAAAGTAAAGTAAGGGATAATTTTTCAGAAAGAGCAAAAAAGGAAGGAGTAAGTTTGTTATAAACTAAAGTATCATCAAATACCTGCTGTTACTTATAATCTCATCTTACCCCTTCCTTCCGAAACAACCTTTTTCATCAAAACTAGTCTCTAAATGTGCTTATATCTAGTGTAGCACTTTTCAGCTTTTCAGTTTTTACAGTAAGTGTAATTTTTCCAGGTTTCTTTCCTGATTGAATAATAACAACAGCCTTGCCGTTAAATAACTTTCTCTGCGGCTTTTTCAAAGAAACAGAATCTGTAGGATCACCATTATCAGTTCCGGTAATAAAGCCATCTCCCGAAACCGAAAAGTCCATTAAATTATCAGCTGTCGGTACAGGTATGCCGTTTTCATCCACTACTTCAATTGTAACAAAGGATAAGTCTTTGCCGTTTGCTTTAATTCTATTTCGATCGGCTGTTAGTTTAATAGTTGCTGGCTTTCCGGCTGTTTTAATCTCTTTTGTTAAAACTTCTTTGCCATTTTTATACGATACTGCTTTTAATGTACCCTTTGTAAAAGGAACACGCCAAACAACGTGGAATACATCTTTACTCTTTGATTTCTTTCCTAATGATTTCCCATTCAGGAAAAGCTCTACTTCATCTGCATTATTATAATATGCCCACACATCGACATTCTGTCCCTCTTGCCAATTCCAGTGAGGAAATATATGCAAAACATCTTTGTCTGTCCATTCACTCTGGTACATATAATACACATCCTTAGGAATACCAGCCAGATCGACTATTCCAAAATAAGAGCTTCGAGAAGGCCACCAAAAAGGTGTAGGCTCACCCAGATAATCAAAGCCTGTCCAAACATATATACCGGATATATGGTCATTGTTTTTCACCAATCTCCACGACTCCTCATGAGTCGTTCCCCATGGCACATGACAATTATCATAAGATGAGCATTGATGTATAGGACGATCAAATGGCTTATCCCATCTCTCCGGCCATATATCAATACTGTCAGATGGCATTTTATAATATCCTCTCGACATCAGGGCCGATGTAGATTCTGTAACAATCAGTTTTTGATTCGGAAATTTCTTATGAAATTCTTCCTGCCAGTTATATTCGTGGTAGTTAAAACCAATTATATCCATTACACCCGAACGAAACAAATGATTATCTGGCTCCGTTTCATTATTACCGGACGATATAGGGCGCGTAGGATCTAATTTCCTCACAATATCTGCCAGTTTTATTGTCAATAACGAGTTAACATGTAAATCTTTGGTCTGTATTTTTTTACTATCCAATGTATTGGCAAAATTCAGAACCAGATTTGCCTGCTGCAAATTCAAGGTATCAGCATCGATATGAGACCACTGTTCCAGTACTTCATTCCCAATGCACCAGATAAATACCGAAGGGTGATTACGGTCTCGCAAGATTAAATCGGCTAGGTCTTTCTCATGCCATTCCGGAAAATACTGAGAATAATCATATGGAGATTTTTTCTTTCTCCACATATCAAATGTCTCATTCATAACAATGAATCCCATTTTGTCACAAAGTTCCAATAGCTCAGGAGCAGGAGGATTATGAGCCGTACGTATACCATTACATCCCATTTCCCTCAGAATTTCCAGCTGACGTTCTATGGCTCTGACATTCACAGCAGCACCTAATGCACCTAAATCGTGATGATTGCAGACTCCCTTTATTTTAACACATTTACCGTTTAATAGAAAACCTTTATCTGCATCAAATACAAAATAACGTATACCTAAAGGAGTTTCATAGTTATCTATAAGCTTGTTATCCTGTTTAATCTCGCTTACAACCTTATACATATAAGGATTTGTATCCGACCATAAGACCGGATTTTCGACAAGCAGGAGCTGATCAACCGATAATGTATCATCAGCAGAAATTGTCACTGTTGAAGAAACTCGTTTAACCTCTTTTCCTTCGGCATCAATAAGAATAGACGATAACTCTATCTGCTGATTCGATTTGCTTTCATTCTTAATTCGGGTTATCATTCTCACTTCAGCCTTATCCTCAGTTACAGAAGGTGTCGATACAAATGTACCCCAATGATCTACATGTATAGGGTTCACCTTAACTAACCAGACATTGCGGTAAATACCCGATCCTGAATACCACCTTGAATTAGGCTGTTTAGAATTATCCACGCGCACAGCTATCACATTTTTTTCACCATACTTGAGATATGGAGTCAGATCGTAACGAAACGAAATATAGCCGTTGGGTCTTTCTCCGAGCAAATGCCCATTAATCCAGACTTTGCTATTCCAGTATATACCATCAAAATCTATATATATATTCTTTTCTTTATCCGACTGGGTGACAGAAAACTCCTTCCTGTACCATCCTATTCCTCCAGGCAAAGCCCCTCCGCCGGGTGTAGCGGGATTCGATAATGAAAAATCGGCTTCGATACTCCAATCATGAGGTAAGTTTAAAGTCCTCCATTCTTTATCATCGAATTGAGGTTGATAAGCATCCTGTGGATCTCCAAGTACAAACTTCCAGTTTTCGGTAAAGTCCGCAATCTGCCGTGCTTGTTTTTCAGAAGAACAGGAAGCGGTTAAGCTACAGAACAGAAAGCTGATGCAGATATAATTGATTAATGAGATACTGAAATTCATTTTCATAAGGCACTAATTCATAAAGTGATATATATATATAAAATCCAAAGAGATCGGATATAATCTCTTTGGATTTTAATGATAAGAAGATTACTTATGACTATCGTAATAGGCTTTTGACACATAGTTATATACTAAAAGACAAGGTCCTTCACTCGGATCATTGTCACGAAGAACAGCTAACTGCATGGAATTTTCAGTCAATGACAGTATCTTCATACTTGTCCATTTAGTAACTATGGCAATACGGCCCGAATCTCTCAGGATAGTAGCATTGGTAGTGGTTAAAGTATGCTTATCTACATCCATCCAATAAGATCCGTTTTCGGTTTTACTTTCGGCTTTCTTATCAGCAACCAGTGTATGTCCTGTTATTGCTCCGAATGTCAACGAACCATAATCGACAGCAGACATAAGCCAGGTGTTTTCCGAATATTTAGGACTCCAATTCCAAGAATCTCCTCCTACAGTTTTACCTTCGGTTACACTCTCCCAGCTGTCGTCTGTCCCATAGAAAAACATAGGGCCGTCAAAGTATACCGATTTACCTCTCGCATCCAAGTCAAGGTACCACGTCTTTTCTTTGCCCACTCCACCTGTCAGGTACGTCCATAAAACGCTTTTCTCCATATAGTCGAGATCATAAGTTGTGATATCTATAACCTTTGGGTCTGCTGCGACCAATCCACCATTCGACGCTATAGAATAATTGATGGTATACTTACCTGCAAAACCAAACTTGAGTGTATCGGAATAGTTGGTAGTGTAACCACCCGCTGAACCGGAAGTATTGTCCCACGACCAGTAAACAATATCACTGGTGTTATTCGATTTAATGATAACTTTATTAGGATTTTCTGAATCCTGATATGCCTCGAAACTCAGTTTATCTTTTGCTATTGGAGTATCTAATTTCGGATCATCAGGAGAACATGCCGAAAATAATAATATCCCGCTAAAAAGTATCAGTAATGATTTATATATAGTTTTCATAATTTACAATATTAAGGTCTCAGACCTATTTTTTAACTTTGTAAGCATAAATACAACAGATAGTTACCGCTTTAAAATGATGCAATACTTATACCTTCTGTTACTTATTTTAAAGGTATGAGACCTTATTTCCATCCTGAATTTTGAATCAAGACTCCATTTGACAATGTTATCTGTGTATTAGGAATTTGCATAAATCCTCGAGTAGTTTTTATATTGTTGGCAGTTATAGTTACCACATCACTGGCATTTCCGCTCAATACAGATTGCGTTTGAGCGATCGTTGATGCAGCAACATCTAAACCCTGACGTAATAAGTCCCAATAACGAAGACCTTCAAATGCAAATTCAAGACGGCGTTCTTCCAATAAGTTAGCTTGAGATACAGCTTTAGTAGTAAGTCCTGCACGTTTGCGCACTAAGTCATAATATGACTGGGCATTAGCAGACCCCAATTCGGCCGCCATCAACAACACATCAGCATAGCGAATAACTACAAAATCCTGATCCTGGGATATCTGAAAATCATTTAAGCCACCTGTATCCGAAGTTCCATCAGGTAATGCAGTAGGAGTATATTTCTTGACCGAATATCCGGTGTATTCTCTTTGTCCGGCGAGATCGAAAGTGTTTAAAATACCTTCTCCTTCTATATCTATCATAGATGCAGTTTTTCTGGAATCAAGAGATGTATAAGCACTAACCAGCCTCGGATTGACAGTGCAAGCACCCCAACCTTTACCATAAGGAGAGAAGTTGGTATTGCGTAACCCCATCATTACAAGCCAGCGGTTACCATCTACATTTCCATCATAGTCTGTTGTACTATTGAATTTTTGAGCAAATACTGTTTCCACATTACCCATTCCCGCATATCCGGACTTATCAAGAGTATTATCTGCTGTATTCGCAACATAACTGGCTGCAGGCCATAAAGATTTAAATGTAGGAACCAAATCAAATTCGTTACTGTTGATCACATCTTCAACTCCACTCAAAACTTCGGCTTTAGTTACACCCAAATCATCTGCGCCATAATATCCTGTATAAAATAAATATACACGAGCCAGCATAGCTTCGGCAGCATAGCGGGTTACCCTACCATCATTCTCTTTTGCTTTTGACTTAGGATAAGCATCAGCAGGAATATTTTCAGCTGCAAATTTCAGATCCTGAGCTATCAGTTTATATGTTTCTACCGGTTCAGATTGAGGTAAATTAGCAGTAGTAGGTTCTGTCAATAAAGGTACTTTTTCGAAAAGACGTACCAAATCGAAATATAGGATGGCTCTCAGAAAGCGGGTTTCGCCCTCAATACGAGCCTTTGCTGTTTGATTGCTGTCTCCCCACGATACACCTTCGAGTTTCTGCAATAAAGTATTACATCTGAATATACCTGCATAATAATCTGTCCATGTACCATTGAATAGGTTATTATCTGATGGAGATTGCGAAATATCAAATCTGTCTAGTGCCTGATAGCCTCTGCCATCAGTATTACCGGTACCCCCAAAACAATTATCAGAAAGCACTTCCGATACTACATAAAAAGATAAATTTCCATTAGAGCTCGTTCTCTGATATCCATCATAACATCCGACAAGAGCCATTTCGGCATCAGCCAAAGTCTTATAGAAATTATCGTCGGTTATATTGGTTTCAGATTCTACATCGAGAAAACTGTTGGAACAAGAGCTTAGCCCAAAGCCTAAAGCTAATGCCAGAATTATATTGAATTTAAACGTTTTCATTGTTTTTTCTTTTAAGTAAATGATCGATTTTAACAATACATTTTCAATCACACTTGCTCTGATTAGATATTCGATCAAAGCAATAAATAAGTCTGAGACCTTAGAATTTTATGTTAACTCCAAACAAATAAGTTCTGGGACGAGGATAATACCCCAAATCGATACCCGATACCCAACCTTCTGTTCCGTAACCAATCTCAGGATCCATTCCATTGTATTTAGTAAATGTGAATGCGTTTTGTACCGATGCATAAAATCGAAGTTGGCTGATAGCTTTCAGTTTGATAATATGCGAAAGATCATAACCCAATGTTATATTACTGATTCTTAAGAAGTCGCCATCATGTACATATAAGTCTGAGAATATCCAGTTTATATTGGAATTGGTTACACGAGGAATTTTATTTGAAGTCCCCTCTCCTGTCCATCTGTCAAGAATATCTGTAGTATAATTAGCCAGATAGTTTGTCTGATTTCTATATGATTGTACGATCTTATTTCCAACAGAACCATTTGCTGTAACAGAGAAGTCTAAGCCTTTGTAGTCTAAGCCAAAGCTAAGTCCATAAGTAAAGTCCGGCATGCCGTTACCAAGATCAGTTTTATCAGATGCATCTATTTTACCGTCATGATTGAGGTCTACAAATTTTACATCACCAGGTTTCACACTCGATTGCAAAATACCGTTACCTGCGGCCTTCCAATCTGCGATTTCCTGTTCGTTCTGAAAAACACCTGCAGTTTTGTATCCATAAAAATAACCGATAGCATATCCATTTTCGGCTCTATAAAATTCTTCCGAATTATCGTACAGCATATTAGTTGCTCCGTGAATAATACCGTCTTGAGTAGGTATATTTCCGACTTTATTCTTATTGAAAGCACCATTGGCAGATACATTGTAGTTTACATCGCCAATTTTATCTCTCCAAGAAACAGCTAACTCAAAACCTGTATTTTTTACATCTCCACCATTAATATATGGAGCATCTGCTCCGGCTGTTGCCAGAATAGGAGCTTTTACCAGCCAGTCTTTAGTTGTTTTAACATAAAAATCGAAATTCACACCTAAACGGCTCTGCAAAAACAATGCATCCAAACCGATATTAGTCTGTTCAGAAGTTTCCCATTTTATATTTTTATTAGACAATCTGCTGGGATAAGCACCTTGAGTGTTCGTTTTATCTGTACCGAATACATACTCTCCATTTGAAGTATTAATAGGTGCTGAGTATTGAAAATCATCAATATTCTGATTACCAACTTGTCCCCAACTGGCTCTTAACTTCAATTGGTCGATAGACAAGTCTTTCGCTATTGACTGCATAAACGGTTCATTCGAAATATTCCATCCTGCAGAGAATGAAGGGAAGTATCCCCAACGATGTCCTGATGCAAATTTTGATGAAGCATCAGCTCTCAATGTTGCATTAAACATATATTTTTCGGCATAGTTATAGCCTATACGACCAAAGTACGATATGCGACGGTATTTATTATCTGGGCCACCATCCGCAGTTTTGGTATGCACTATATTGCCATCACTATCAAGATGAGCCTTACCTGTTGTATTAACCAGATATGCGTGAGAAAAGTCATTAAACTGAGATAGCAAATTCCAGTTAGACCCTGATAAGTATGAACCGTCATAACGAACAATCTCCGCACCAACTAAAGCAGAAAAAGCATGATCTTCGTTCAGTTTAAAATCATATCCTGCGGTATTTGTCCAGGTCAAAGTCTGACCTTTATTCATATTCTGATTAACTGTAGTATGATCGGTATTGTATGTATATGCCGAGAATTGATACAGAGGAGTGAAACTTCGGTAATCCGAAGAAGAATAATTAATACCGAAAGTAGAGCGAATTTTTAAGTTTATGATAGGCTCCAATTCTGCATATATATCAGCCATTAACTTCTGAGCATTATTCTTATTGTTCGAATTTGTCATCATCGATCCGTATGGGTTACTATCTCCCGTATACCACAATGATTTTGAAGTATCATTATACGGGCTGTCATACACATTATTATCACTATAAACAGGTGATAAAGGAGAAGTATTAAACGCTCCACGCAGAGTATTATTATACTGATTACCTACACCAATACCTCTGTTCTTGATATAATTAAAGTTTAAATGTTGTCCAACCTTCAAAATATTGGAATACAGTTTGTGTTCGGTATTAATACGGAATCCGTATCTTTCGTAATTAGAAACCTTACTTCCTCCCACAATACCTTCCTGACTGGTATAATTTAAAGACATCGAGTAAACTGAATTTTCAGATCCCCCGTTGATGTTCAATGCATAATTGGATGTTTTAGCATTGTCTTTAAACATATAATCTAACCATTCTGTATCCGCCAGATCACCTAAATTACTCCAATTATAAGGAGAACTGCCCGAATTGATAGACTGCTCATCCATGATGGTTTTATATTCCTTTGCATTAAGCATATTAGTTTTTCGGGCAACGTTTTGAACACCAAAGTATGCATCAAAAGAAACCAGACCTTTTCCTTTAGATCCTTGTTTGGTTGTTACCAATACCACACCATTGGCAGCCTGCGCACCATATATAGCAGCAGAAGCAGCATCTTTCAGTACATCAATAGATTGTATATCCGATGCATTAAGCAAAGTGATATCACCCTCTATCCCGTCAATTATATACAATGGTGCCGCATTACCCACAGTACCCAGACCACGTATTGTTACTTTCATATCAGCTCCCGGCTGACCCGAGGTAGACGAAATCTGTACACCCGGAGTCTTTCCTTGCAAGGCTTGCAATGGATTGGTAGTATTCAGTTTGGCGATGTCATCTCCTTTAACCTGAACTGTTGCTCCGGTATTGAGTTTCTTTTTCTGAACACCATATCCGATAGCCACAACTTCATCCAGAACATTATTATCTTCCGAAAGTTGAATATTCAGAGTTTTTTGATTAGCCACAGATACAGATGTGGTTTTAAATCCCAAATAAGTAATTTCAAGAATTGCGTTCCCCGGAACTTTTATTAAGAATTTACCGTCCAGATCTGTTACTGTTCCATTAGTTGTTCCTTTTTGTACGACAGATGCTCCCACCAAAGGTTCTCCATCGGTTGCCGATACTACGACCCCGGACACATCCTGCCCGGACTGGGCAGTAAGGTTAAATAATAGTCCAAAGGTAACCAGCAACATCAAACAACGTTTTAGCGATTGTTTCATAGATATGTGCAAATGCTTGTTCATGGTCATTAATTTTTTAAGTTTTTCATTGCTTACATGGTTATAGAAAGTTTTTTGCCTGTATATGTTACTGTTTTTACAGGGTGTTTTTGTCCATCTTTAGATATCCATTCGATATCAAATTTGCGGGAAGTTGGCATTCCTTCAAATTTTCCCTGAACATCATTAATAGTTACTGTTTTTGTTTTCTCATTGTAATTAATTTTAATAGTCGAATACTTACCTTTCTCATAGTTATAATTTGTGGCTTCATCCTCATATAGAGTAAACTCGCCATCGGTTCCTGTATAGATTTGCAGCAATATATCATTCTGAGATTCTTTTGTAGACTGAATATCCTTACCCATAGGCAGAATAGCTCCTTCTCGAACAAACAACGGAAGCCTTTCATATGGAGCGGAAACATGCTTGCTCTGATTACCTTGTATATATTCTCTTGTATCGAAATTATACCAGTTAGCTCCATTGGGGAAATATACATCACGACTGGTTTCTTTATATTTATATACTGGTGCAACCATAAGGTTAGGACCAAACATATACTGATCACCTATATTATGAGTCTTGACATCCGATGTAAAATCCATAACCAAAGCACGCATTATTGTATAGTCATTGAAATAAGTCATTCCTGCCAAAGAATATATATAAGGCATAAGACGATAACGCAGTTTGGTATAATGTACCATGCTATTGTAAGCTGGATATCCTTCAGGTGCGATATTATATATTTCGCGATAAGGATATTGTCCATGACTGCGAAACAAAGGACAGAATGCACCGAACTGGAACCAGCGGGTATTCAATTCACGCCATTCTTTCAGATCCTCAGAACCTTCTTTAGCTTGCTCATAACGTTTTTCAACGCAAAAACCACCGATATCCATAGTCCAATAAGGGATTCCCGACATAGCGAAATTAAGTCCTGCCGAAATCTGAGATTTCATATCTTCCCAACGAGTACCTATATCACCGCTCCACGTTGCGGTAGAATATCTTTGCAGACCTGCAAAGCCCGAACGTGTCAAAAGAAATACACGGCTGTCCGGATTTTCTCCTCGTTGCCCATCGTATATTGCCATTGCATTTACTAAAGCATAAGCATTAAAGTATTCGGTAGATGAACCCAAAGCCGTAGGTGTACTTAATTCTTTACGGTATTGCATGCTTGCATTTGAGAGAATATCGGGTTCCGAAGCATCCATCCACCACGCATCTATACCTTTAGAATATAACTTCTCGCTCATCTGCTTCCAGAAAAGTTTGCGTGCACCCTCACTGTACGCATCGTAGAAGGAACCGATATAACCGGCAGCAATCCAGTCTTTAATACTATCCTGAACAGCACGTCTATACATCCAGCCTTCTTTGTCGAAAGCTTTGTAATTATCTGTTGTATAATAAAATTTAGGCCATACCGATATCATTATATGAGCATCCATCGCATGAACACTATCAATCATACCTTTAGCGTCCGGAAAACGAGCAAGATCGAAATCATGACTTCCCCATGCATTCTGAGGCCAATACGACCAATCCAGAACGATATTATCAAGCGGAATATTTCTTTTTCGGTATTCTTTTACAGCAGACAATAATTCGTCCTGTGTTTTATATCTTTCTCTACTTTGCCAAAATCCCATAGCCCACTTAGGCATGATTTGCGATTTACCTGTAACCTGACGATAACCTTTGATTACATCATCCATATTATTTCCTCGGATAAAGTAATAGTCGATCTCATCTCCCATTTCCGACCAAAGAGAGAGTTTATTCTGTTCCTGATCAGCACGGGGACTTAAAAATTTAAGACTTACATAAGAAATTCCTCCATCGGGCTGCCAATCGAGTTTTATTTTATATTTTTTACCTGCTTCGAAATTGTAGATAAACTTATAGCTATTGGGATTCCACGCAGTGCGCCATCTTTCGGGAACAACCTCTTCGTCATTAATATATACTTTAGTATAACCGGCATAATATAATATAAAACGGTGTACACCTGATTCTTTTGCTTCAACCTCTCCTTCCCAGATAATTTTCGAATTATTGAATGGGAAATTTTTCGGAAAATTATTTACTGTTTCAAGATTCTCATAATCGATCTTAGTTTCGTCTCTTTCCACAAATACCTGCTTCGGATCTCCATTAACAAGATATGTCGCCGTTAATCCACCTTCTTTACCATCCTTATTATAAAGCTTAAAACTATCCAGATTGGCATAATCACGAGAATCTCCATATTTAGTCAAAGAGTAATTATCCCATAATATCCCATAATTTTTAGAAGAAATAATAAAAGGCACTGATACCTTTGTATTATATTGGTAAAGCACTTCGTTCTTACCTTTATAATTAAACTCATCAGCCTGATGCTGTCCAAGTCCATAGAAAGATTCATCATCAGGTGATTCGAACACCTGACTCATTGTATAAGCTTTTTTGCTCTCGACCTCAATGTCCTTGAAAGATTTCCCTCCACCTTTATTTTCCGCTAATAATACATTTCCTTTCAGATCGGTAAATATAACCTCTCCGGTAGACAATGATACATTAGCTATTGTTGTTGCTGTTTTAAGAAAAACATTGCCTTCTTTTTCATCAACACTCCAACCCTCTTTTTGAGTCGAAGGAAATACGGTTATTAAACTCTTTCTTTTCGAAAATTTATTTGAAGGAGTAGCCGTAACCCTTATTACATCATCATTAATAACTTGCAGTCGAATACTTTTGGCATTCCCCGGCTGTGGATTTTTCAGATTCACAACTATTCCATCCTCTGTTTTCGTGAATGAACTTTTGCAACTGAAGAATAAACAAGGCACTAACACCATCATTAAAAACAAATGTCTCGTCATGATATTTATAATTTAGATTTTAAGGTCACAGATTTAAGATTTCTTTTAATATTCGCCAATAAAATACTCTCTGTGACTTGGTCTATGCAAAATTAAGTTAAGAATACCCAACCACCTCTACTGAATGTTTTTAAAAGAAGGTACTCTTCGAATTATCATAGGGGTGAAATGTTTCTTTAACAGCACTGAAATAGTAACAAAATGTTTATTGTTAGACATTTTATTTAAATTTGCTAATCATAAAAAATGTGACCAACAGACCTATGAAAACAGCTTATTACCTTGTTGCCTTATTGTTTGGTTTATGTATTAATATATATTCTCAATCATTTGACTTCTTACATATCAATAACACAGACGGTTTATCGAACAATCAGATCGAATGTATATTTAAGGACAGTAAAGGTTTTATGTGGTTTGGAACAAACTCCGGGTTAAACAGATATGACGGTCGAAATTTTAAAATTTTTAAACATAGCAGGTATGATGTTAACAGTGCGCCAATAGACCGATTTACGAATATACAGGAAGATGTGAATGGTAATTTGTGGTTATACTATAATGGAATGAGTTATTTCATTTATAATTCTAAATCCGAAAAATTTATAGTCAACGTAGAGCCCGAATTAAGCAAAATGGGTTTGCCTTCCAATCCCAATCTGATTGAAATAGATAGAAACAAAGATTTTTATGCGTATTATAAAGACAAAGGCGTGTATAAATACGATATTAAAAATAAAAAGCTCTCTCAGTATAAACAAACAAACAAAGCTACTGATATAAGCACGGGGGAAATCACCCGGATAAAGATGAATGAACACTACATCTGGTTTCTGCATAAAGACGGACTTATAGAGCGTCTGGATAAAAGTACCAATCAGATAGATTTACGAGATAAATTCTTTCAAACACATAATAATTCAACCATTATCAAATCGATATTCATCGATTCCGAGAACGACTTATGGCTATATCCGGGAATCGGGGACAAAGGTATCGCCTACTTTTCACCGAAAACTAAGCAGTGGACTTTTCTTGATCAGGATGGGAGTATTAAATTATCCAGTAACTTTATCAGGTCAATAGATCAGGATCAGAATGGCCTCTTTTGGATAGGGACCGATCATGGAGGACTCAATATTTTTAATAAAAGAGACAAGAGTGTAACTGTTTTAAAGAATGACATATATAACAACAACACCATAAGCCAGAATTCGATTATCAGTACCTATTGTTCTGACGACGGTATTGTATGGGTTGGAACCTATAAAAATGGAATATCTTATTACCACCCCAATCTATTCAAATTTAAAAAGACCCCATTATTTGAAATATATAAGAGAGATTCGGAAACCCTAGATTGTAATAGCCTTTTTAAGGATAAGGACGATAATCTATGGATAGGAACAAATGGAAGAGGAATAATAAAGTACAACGAGAAAACCAAATCAATACAAACCTACAGATATTCTCAGACTGATCAAAACAGCATATCCTCAGATATTATAACATCTATATTCGAAGATCACAAACAAGTCTTATGGGTTGGGACCTTTCTGGGAGGGTTGAACTCTTTCGACGGAAACAAATTCACCCGTTATCAGATAAAAGAAAACGATCCAAACAGTATATCGGGAAAAAGCGTATATGGCCTATCAGAAGACGAAGATAATAACTTATGGATAGGCACATTAGGGGGAGGAGTCAATAAATTAGATGAATCACGAAGTATTTTCACGCGTTTCAACACACAGAACACTCCTCAGTTATCTTCGGATTACAGCCTTTCGATGTATCGCAGTTCCGACAAAAACATCTATATAAGTACCGACAGAGGAGCAAATATAATAGGTAAAAACGATAAAAAAATTCTATCATTACTCACTTCCAATCAAGTCGATTCTCTCACAAATCTTGCTATAAACTATATAATAGAAGACTCTCGTAAATTAGTTTGGCTAGCTACCGATAATGGTATAAATATATATAATCCTGAGACCAAATCATTCACTTATATTACATCCCATCAAGAACTGACTGCTGATGAAGTAGTCTCTCTTATAGAAGATAATAATGGAAATATCTGGGCCGGCACTCGTAACGGACTTGTCTGTATATATTGTCAATATGCTAATAATAAGCTAACTTATACTCTGGCTTTTTTTGATACCAGAGACGGATTACCCAGCTCTATATTTAACCAGAATTCAATATTCAAAGACAAAAACGGACTTATCTATATTGGTAGCACAAGTGGTTATATTTGCTTCGATCCCAATAATATCACATTTAATAAAATACCTCCTCACCCTAAATTTACAGAACTGCTTATAGCAAATCAAACAATAAAGCCTGACATTAAGTATAATAACAGAGTAATCATAAAAAAAGCAATCACTGATCTCGACCAGATTGAGCTTAATTACGACGAAACTAACTTTACCTTATTATTTTCATCTCTCAACTACATTCATCCGGAGAAGAATCATTACAGATATATGCTGGAAGGCATTGACACTAAATGGACTGACATCAAAGATGGTATCGGGGCAGCGTCCTATTCGAATCTTAATCCGGGTACATACAAACTAATCGTCTACGGAAGTAATGATGATGGTGTATGGGCTTCTGATCCATTAGTGATGAAAATCATTGTACACCCGCCCTTCTGGCTTACATGGTGGGCGTATCTCATTTACTCTTTAATATTTCTGGTGATTCTGCGAAAATTTATTCAATACAAGCTGAATCAGCAGAAAATAGAATTTAAGCAAACTCAAAAAATTCTGGAAGCAAATAAGATCCACGAAGTAGATGAATTAAAGTTTCGGTTCTTTACCAACATCAGTCACGAATTCAAGACACCTATTACATTAATACTCACACCGCTTGACAAATTGTTAAAAGAACCTTGTACAGAAGAACAGAAAACTCTCCTGACAATCATGAAACGGAATGCTTTAAACCTTCTGGATATGGTTAATGAAATTCTGGATTTCAGAAAGCTCGACATGAAAAAAATGAGCCTGAATCTCACTTCCGGAGATATAATATCATTTACCAGAAATGTATGCCAAAAATTCTCATCATTGGCTGCGGATAAATCCATAAAACTAACATTCACAACCTATCTAGAAGAGCTTCGTATGGATTTTGATGCCGAGAAATTAAATAAAGTATTAGTAAATCTGCTTTCAAACGCTTTCAAATATACCGATTCGGGACATGTGGATGTAAGCGTGGGCATTATGGAATTAGTTGATGAGAAAAACATCAAACAACTTAGCATTAAAGTTTCCGATACAGGGATAGGAATACCAAAAAATGACTTAAATAAAATATTTGACCGTTTCTACAGAGTGGAGAATCAAAGCCATAAGAGTCTTCCTGGTACAGGGGTAGGTCTGCATCTGGTCAGTGAATATGTAAAGCTGCATCACGGCGAAATATTTGTAGAAAGTGAAGAAGACAAAGGTTCTGCATTCACAATACATATCCCTATTCAAAATTCATCTTATAAAAAACTCAAGAATCAGGATGTTATTTATTCTGTCGAAGAAAACACCGAGGATATGGAATTACTCCGTGACGATGCAACAAATACACACAATACATCTATGCCCATCTTGCTGGTTGTGGATGACAACGAAGATTTCAGGGAATTTATGAGGAGCTTATTTTCGAAAGACTACCAAATAATCACAGCAAATAATGGAGAGGAGGCCTATCAAAAGGTATTGGAACAATTACCGGATATCATTCTTTGTGATGTCATGATGCCTGTAATGGATGGATATGAATTCTGCCGGAAAATAAAAGAAGATATACGTACATCTCACATTCCTGTTATTCTATTAACAGCAAAATCTTCTCAAGAGAATCAATACTCAGGTATAGAAGCGGGAGCGGATGATTATATATCTAAACCATTTAATCTTGAAATGCTGACTCTGAAAATATCCAAGATAATCGAAAAACAAAAAAATAAGCATTCGACCTTTAAAAAGAAAATAGATATATCTCCCAGTGAGATAGAAGTTATGACAATGGACGAAAAGTTTGTAAAAAAAGCCATATCCATTGTTGAGACCAATATGGATAATACCGAATTTCTGGTTGAAGACCTTTGCCGTGAAATGGCTATGAGTCGTGTTTATTTTTATAAAAAGATCTTGGCATTGACAGATAAATCTCCATCCGAATTTATACGATTCATCCGATTGAAACGGGCGGCGACCTTACTCGAAAAAAGCCAAATGTTTGTCAACGAAGTGGCATTTCAGGTAGGATTTAATGATCCTAAATATTTCAGAAAGTACTTTAAGGAAGAATTTGGCTTAACCCCGAATGAATACAAGAAAAAATTCACAAAAGAGTAATGCAAAACAAATAAATCCCCTTTAGTTTACATATTAACCCCTAATTCGGGAAAAGAAACCCTACAAGAGAAACAGTAAGCAAAGATATTCACCTATAAATGTAATATTTTTGCTTTACAGATATAAGCAGGTCTCAAGACCTTAAATCCCATGAAATAAATCTCGGATGAGATTATAATAAATACCAACACATTATTATGAGATATAATCTTATATGTTTATTTATATTATTATGTTCGTTTGTAACGTCTGCTTCAAATCAATGGCTGTACTATTTTAATAAACCCGCATCTATCTGGGAAGAATCCGTTCCTCTCGGAAACGGACGTATAGGAATGATGCCTTGGGGAGGGATAAACAATGAAAGAATCGTTCTGAACGAAATATCATTATGGGCAGGAAGTAAACAAGATGCCGATAACCCCGATGCATATAAATACCTAGGCGAAATAAGAAACCTTCTTTTTTCAGGTAAAAATAAAGAAGCACAACAGTTGATGTACAAAACATTCACATGTAAAGGTAGAGGAGGTGAAGATAACGGGGCTTTCGGTAATTTTCAGAATTTCGGAAATCTTTCTATTGATTTCAAATATCCCGATTCGGCATCAACCGTAAAAGATTATAGACGTACTCTTGATATAAGCAACGCCATATCAACTACAACTTATACTAAAGGCAATATCAGCTATACACGTGAATATCTTACTTCTTTTACCGATGATATAGGAATTATACGGCTTACTTCCGATCAGAAAAAAGCTATATCATTAAATATTTCGATGTTCAGAGATGAACGATTTCGAACATATGCAACCGAAAATACCCTCTATATATCAGGACAAATGAATGCCACAAATAAAGATTCAGGCATGAAATATGAAGGACAAGCCAAAATTATAAATAAAGGAGGAAGACTGACTACTCATGACGGGAGTATAGAAATATCAGGTGCTGACGAGGTTCTTATATATATTTCATTAGCAACCAACTATAAGAATAACAATCCGACTGAAACGAATCTTAAACTACTAAAAAATGACAATAAATCATACTCAAACCTACGGGAACAACATATACAAGAGTATAAAAAATGGTTTGACCGGGTAGATCTAACGTTAGATAAAAATCAAAATTCGGAACTACCGATCGACAAACGATTATATGCTTTTGAAAAAGACAAATCTGACTTTGACCTGATAGGGCTTTATATGCAATACGGAAGATACCTTTTGATATCTTCTACCCGCAAAGGTGGATTACCTCCTAACTTGCAAGGTTTATGGGCTCCGCAAATTGCCACTCCGTGGAATGGAGATTATCATCTTAATATCAATTTGCAAATGAACTTCTGGGGAGCAGAAACGGGTAATCTTTCCGATCTGCATTTACCATTGACCGAATACATTAAATCATTAGTTATTCCGGGTCAAAAAACAGCCAAAATATATTATAACAGCCGTGGATGGGTTACTCATATACTAGGTAATATCTGGGGATTTACCTCTCCGGCCGAAGATCCGGCTTGGGGAGCAACCAATACGGCAGGAGCCTGGCTTTGCCAACACTTATGGCAACATTATGAATATACAAAAGATAAAAAATATTTGGCATCGGTATATCCTGTAATGAAGGGTGCAGCCTTATTTTTTGAGGATATGCTGATAGAAGACCCCAATAATGGCTATCTCGTAACAGCACCAACAACGTCTCCTGAAAATAAATATGTAACTCTACAAGGTGATACCATATCCATTAGTGCAGGATCGACTATGGATAATCAGATTATACGCGAACTATTTACTAATGTAAGTGCAGCAGCTCATATTTTAAAAACAGATAAAGATTGGAGTAAATCACTTGAAATAAAAAAGGCTAAACTAGCTCCGACTTCAATCGGAAAATACGGTCAAGTCATGGAATGGCTCGAAGATTATGAAGAAGCAGATATACACCACCGTCATGTATCACAATTATACGGATTGTATCCGGGCAACGAACTCACTTTCGAAAATACTCCGCAGTTAATGGAAGCAGCTAAAACAACACTGGAAAGGAGAGGCGATCAATCGACAGGATGGTCTATGGCTTGGAAAATCAATTTCTGGGCTCGTCTGAAAGATGGTGAAAGGGCATACAAACTCATAGGAGACCTCTTAAAGCCTGCTGAAAGCAGCTGGGGAACCTACCCTAACCTATTCAGTGCGCATCCCCCTATGCAGATAGATGGCAATTTTGGAGGTTCAGCAGGTATAATGGAAATGCTTGTCCAAAGCCATTCTGGCTACATAGAACTATTGCCCGCAATGACTCAAAGTTGTAAAAATGGAGAAGTGAAAGGATTACGAGTCAGAGGAGGTGCATCTGTTGATTTTTCATGGAAGAATAATAGAATACAGGAATTCACATTGAAAGCAGATGCGTCCGATATGTTTATATTGAAATTACCTTCTGAAGTATCATCTATTTCAGGCACTAAAAAATATGCAGTTGATAATAACAAAATTTATCTATACATAAAGAAAGGACAAACAGTAAGAATTCTTTTTTAAGGTCTCATACCTTTTATTGACTTTGCAAGTATTACAGCAAGAGCTGATTATCGCTTTAAAACATATCATTAAATACTTTTCATTACTAAAAGAACAAAATAAAGAGGAAAAGGAAACAAATAAAAAAATACAATTCTTATGTAACTTTTGTAACCTTTTGGGTTGAGTCGAGAATTGAGAATATAAAATATATCAACATAATGATAGGGAGAAAAAGGTAACTGATGAAAAATGACATAAAGAGTGAAACCTTTGTTACCTTTTATAATTAAGTATTTGAAATCTATATATTTAATATAAACTAAACATGAAAAAACTTTTAGTACTATCTAGTATTTTGGGGTTGTTTACATTCCAGTCACAGGCGCAGCTCAAAGCAAAACCTGTATATCTGGATGACAGCAAACCTATTGAAGCCCGAATCGAAGATGCTCTTTCTCGTATGACACTCGAAGAAAAGATCGCAATGATTCATGCTCAGTCCAAATTCAGCACTCCTGGATGCCCTCGTTTAGGAATTCCAGAAATATGGATGAGCGACGGCCCTCACGGCGTTCGCATGGAAATCGACTGGGATACATGGAATCACGCTGGATGGACAAATGACTCGTGTACTGCATTTCCTGCATTAACTTGTCTTGCAGCTACATTCAATCCTAATTTATCTCTCGAATACGGAAACGCACTAGGCGAAGAGGCTCGCTACAGAAAGAAAGATATCATACTCGGCCCCGGAGTAAACATCTACCGTACACCGATGAACGGCCGGAACTTTGAATATATGGGAGAAGATCCGTATCTGGCATCCAAAATGGTAGTGCCTTATATACACGGTGTTCAACAAAACGGTGTTGCCGCATGTATGAAACACTATGCATTGAACAATCAGGAACTTTGGCGTGGACATATCAATGTCGAAGTCAGCGACAGGGCTCTGTATGAAATATATCTGCCCGCTTTTAAAGCAGGAGTAACAGAAGGTAAAGTCTGGGCTATAATGGGCGCTTATAATCAGTTCAGAGGACAGCATACCACACATCACGAACTCTTAACCAATAAGATACTTAAAGGCGAATGGGGATTCGACGGAGTTGTCGTAACAGACTGGGGAAGTGCTCACGACACTAAAGAGGCTGCCCTTAATGGTTTGGATATAGAAATGGGAAGCTGGACTAATGGACTTACCTGGGGAGAAAGCTTCGCTTATGACAATTATTTTATGGCACAACCTTATCTGGAAATGCTGAAAAAAGGAGAGTTGCCAATGTCTACTTTAGATGAAAAAGTTAGACGTGTGCTCAGACTTACACTCCGCACAAATATGGATAGAAACCGTCCCTATGGGAGTTTTGCCACTCCGGAACATGCTGATGTAGCACGCCGTATTGCAGAACAGGGAATAGTCCTAATGAAAAACGAAAAGGATTTCTTCCCTATTGCTAAAAATAGATACAAAAAGATTGTTGTTATCGGCGAAAATGCAACCCGATCACTTACCGTCGGTGGAGGATCTTCAGAATTGAAGGTAAAGAAAGAAATATCTCCGCTTGAAGGGTTAAAAGAGAAGTACGGTGATGATAAAGTATTCTATACTATGGGATACGGATCGGGACCCACCGTATACGATCAGTTTGTACCTTCTCCTTATAATGCCGACTCTCTGAAAAGAGAAGCTTTGGCTCTTGTGAAAGATGCAGATGTAGTACTTTTCTTTGGAGGACTGAACAAGAACTTCCAACAGGATTGTGAAGGAGCCGACCGCATCACTTATGATCTGCCTTTCGGTCAGAACGAACTTATCGAAGATATTCTTAAGATTAATAAAAATACAGGTGTAATTATCATCAGCGGTAATGCTGTTGCGATGCCTTGGCTAGATAAAGTTCCGGCATTGATGCAATCGTGGTATTTAGGCTCTCAGGCAGGTACAGCAACAGCTAACATTATAGCCGGAGATGTTAATCCTTCGGGAAAACTGCCATTCTCTTTCCCTAAAAAACTGGAAGACAATGGAGCTATTTCTTTTGGTAAAATTTCCTACCCCGGAGATAGTATTAATCAGGTTTACAAAGAAGGATTACTTGTTGGTTACCGTTGGCATGATACGAAAAAAATCCCCGCGATGTTCCCCTTCGGATATGGTTTATCTTATACTACTTTTGAATACGGTAAAGCTACCACCGACAAAAAAGAATACGATAAAAATGAAACAATTAAAGTTTCATTCGTCTTGACAAATAAAGGTAAAGCAGATGGAGCTGAATCCGTTCAGATATATGCATCTCAGTCTAAACCATCGCTTGAACGTCCGGCAAAAGAGTTGAAAGCTTTTCAGAAAGTATTCTTAAAAGCAGGAGAAAGTAAGACTGTCGAACTATCGGTTCCGGTCGAAAGCCTAGCCTTTTTCGATGATAAATCTCATAGCTGGATTGTAGAATCAGACCAGTTTACATTACATTGTGCAGCATCTTCTGCAGATATCAGAAGCTCTGTTGCGGTTAAAGTGAAGTAGTAGAATGAAGAAGAGGAGATTTAAATCTCCTCTTCTGTTTTTATTTAAGTTTACTAATAATAGCAACCTGTCTGACCAGATCTTCATTGTATCTCCGACTAGATGATTTTTGCCAATTATTATCAAAAGTATCAATGTATTCTATCTTTACATTTTTTCCGGTCAACAAACTATCGATAGGTGCTCCGCTGACAAATACAAACGGTAGTTTTGACTGAATGAGAGCACTATCCGACACATTCAAAGAACGTATGACTTGATTAGCCTCATATACAAGCTCCATTCTTAACTGTTCTTTTTCATTATAGAAAAACGGCATATTCTGAACCCTGTCGATCTTTCTCAGCATCCTGATACTATGCCTGTCGTTATTTATAAACATATTACCGGCAGGTATCATACATAAGCCTTCAACCATAATCATGGTTAACAATATTCCGGTAAAAGCTTTCAGCACATTAATACGATGTTTATTGAATACCGATATGATAAGAAACACAGCCAGACAAATACTTATAATGGAAGTGACTATATAAAGAGGCAGTGTCACCAAGCCGTCCTTAAAGAACATTATGTACAATGCCACAGGTAGTGCTACCAGTATAAGAATAATTACAATAATATTGAAACGAAATGTATTCTTTTCCTTTGATGTCATTATACTGTTGGCACAATGATAAATATAAAACCCTATATTAATAGCTCCGGGAATCAGCATCGGTAACAGATAACGGGTCTTTTTCTCCGGAATCAAAGACAAGAGAATAAATGCGGACAAAGTCCATATGACAGATAATATATAGACATGACGGTTTTCGATCTTTTTTTTCCAATGAAACCAGCACAAAGAGGTGATCCAGAATAGAGCCCATATACCGGCTTCGGCAGGAAACTGCCAATAATAATATAAAGGTCTCACATTATGATTAAGCCAAGATGATGATTCTTTATCAGCTACAGCAACAGCTAATTCAGGATGAGACAACCGAGCGTATACAGGCCACCATGTAGAGATAACCAGACAAGTGAGTATCATAATAAGGATAGGAAGCATTTTACCTTTTGCTGAAGGTCTGAGCACAATAATATAGCTTATAAGGAAAGGAAGTAATAAGGCATAAAACGATACAGGCCCTTTACTAAGGAAAGATAATCCTAGAAAAAGTCCGGTAATAAAGAAATGGCCCCATTGCTTACCTTTTTCTTCCAAGCCCAAAACTAAGAAGTAAATAGCACCAAGCATAAAGCTATGACAGTAAATATCCCATGTAGCAGTTCGCCCCATCAGTATGATATTAAAGCAAGAAGCTAATACCAATGATGATAATAATCCAATATTTCGGTTCTTAGTTAACCTGGATAGAAGAAAATACAGAAAGAAAACCATTATCGTAGCAGAAATCGCTGCCATATATCTTTGTACAACAAGATTTTCCGGAAACAAAAGCTCTACACCGGCAGCTATCCATGTTGGTAAAGGTGGCTTTTCTAGACGAGGTTCACCGTTCATTGTAGGCATCAGATAATTATCTGTATGTATCATTTCCTGAGCGGTTGCTAAATTGCGAGACTCCATCAAGTCTGCAGGAATTATCTGATTATTTACAAAGAATGCGAAAAAACAAACTACAATAATAAACAGATAATGAATAAGATGATTCTGAGTATTTGTCATATAGTTACAGATTCAATATACATATAGTGATAAGACTCGGCAAAGATAAATATTTTGAAACCGGTAGTCTAATAAATATAATGTTTTAGAAGTAGCAAATACAAATATATTCTAAAAAATAGATACCTTTGCTGACCAAACAAATATATCAATATAGCGATTATGAATAAGACTTTAGGCTATGAATTAACAATAATAGTCCCAATTTATAATGAAGAAGACAACATTGACAGATTAGAAAAAGAACTTTCATCGTATCTCAATAAATCTTCTGTAAAGTCTTGTATACTATTCGTTAATGATGGATCTAAAGATAACAGCAAAGCTCTTATAGAAAAAATATGCCTACAAAACGACTCTTTTTTCTATATCAATTTCGCAGAAAACAGAGGATTAAGTGCTGCAATAAAAGCCGGAATTGATACTGCAGAATCCACCTTTGTCGGTTATATTGATGCAGACCTACAAACAACACCTGAAGACTTTGAGCTATTACTACCCTATCGGCATGAATTTGGTCTGGTTATGGGAATCCGCACCGGACGTAAAGACAGCTTAGGTAAAAAATTATCCTCTAAAATCGCAAACGGATTTAGGCGTTGGATGACCAATGATGGTGTTGCCGATACCGGATGCCCTCTGAAAATTATAAAGACAGATAACGCTAAACGTATTCCGTTTTTTACAGGTATGCATCGCTTTTTACCGGCACTTATTCAACTCCAGAACGTCAAAGTCAAACAGATTCCTGTAAGACATTTCGAACGAATTGCAGGAACTTCCAAATTTAATTTATGGAATCGGCTTATAGGTCCATTCTTGGACTGCTTTGCCTACCGATGGATGAAAAAACGATATATCAATTACAATATAGCATCTAACAATATAGCCATTCATCAATAATAACATATGGAAAGCAAATCGTGGTACTTTGTTATAGGCTTTCTGGCTCAGGGTTTATTCTCTGCCCGTGTGCTGATCCAATGGGTATTATCCGAAAGGGCTAAGAAAGTTGTATCTCCTACTATATACTGGCAAATAAGCTTATTTGCATCGTTCTTATTTTCAATATATGGATGGCTCAGAGGTGATTTCGCGATTATCCTCGGTCAAGTTTTCTCTTATTACATCTATGTCTGGAATATAAATAACAAAGACCATTGGAAAGAAATATATCCCATAATCAGATACATTATACTAGCTACCCCGATCGTTGCCGGATGTTATGTGCTATACCACGGAACAAGTAGTATCGAACGCTTGTTTAAAAGCATGCCTCTGGGGTTGCTTATTTTCGGATCTATGGGACAGATTATCTTCACACTAAGGTTTGTTTACCAATGGTGGTACTCACAATCCAAAGGAGAATCATCTCTTCCTGTTAACTTTTGGCTATTAAGTTTAGGCGGATCTATAATTACCATCGCATATGGCATCTTCCGTAAAGATCCCGTACTGATACTAGGTCAAAGTGCTGGCTTTATAGCGTATGCCCGAAACTTATGGTTAGCTAAAAAGGCCGAAAACGAATTTCCTCAGTAGCACAATATTTCCTTTTAATTCTCATTATTTACTTTTTAGGTTTCAGACCTATTATTCGATGCTTTCTATAACTTACGATAAGACATAATATATGCTGAACGAGCGGGTATGTATAGTTTTAAGACATCCTTATCTTTCACTTTCCGGGTAATATAATCATAATTCATATCTACCAGATCAAACCCATCAAAACGAGATTCATCTGTATTCAAGATGATATTATAAACACCTTCAGAAACGTCTATCGGATAATCAGTATAAGATTTTACAGGACTAAAGTTAAAGACAAATAGTAAATCTCTACGCTTAAAGACTAAAACTTGCTCATTTGTACTTTGAACAATGACAGCAGGTCTTTCATCGAATATAGAATATTTTGTTATTTCTTCCAACATAGCATGCTCAAACTCTGCCAGAAAACGATACCTTAGGTTAGTATCCTTCTCTAAACTCCATTGACGGCGGGCATATTTATAAGACCAATCGTTACCTTCTCTCGGAAAATCAATCCATTCGGGATGTCCGAACTCATTCCCCATAAATGTCAGATAACCATTTCCGGCAGTAGCGATGGTTGCCAGACGAATCATCTTATGAAGAGCTATCCCCCTGTCAACCTTTGGATTATGACCAAACACATTCATATCAGTATACATCAGGCTATCCAGAAGCCTGAATATAATAGTTTTATCGCCAACCATAGCCTGATCATGACTTTCGACATAACTGATCGTAGATTCTTCTTTTCGCTTATTGGTTAATTCATAAAACATATCACCGACATGCCATTCTTCATCCCGTTTTGTTTTAAGCAATTTAACCCAAAAATCGGCAATTCCCATAGCCATCCGATAATCAAATCCAATTCCCATTTTATCTACCGGAGAGGCCAATCCCGGCATACCGCTAACATCCTCCGCAATAGTAAATCCATTGGGATTCAATTCATGTATCAGCTCATTTGCCAGTGTCAGATATGTTATTGCATCTTCGTCCTGATTACCATCATAATACATTGAATAATTGGTAAAATCACGTCCAATGCCATGATCGTAATACATCATGCTGGTTACTCCATCAAAACGGAATCCATCAAAATGAAATTCCTCAACCCAATATTTACAATTGGATAATAGAAATGCGATCACTTCATTCTTCCCATAATCGAAACATCTGGAATTCCAAACGGGGTGCATTCCTTTTTCTCCTGAATGAAAATACAAGTCGAAACTTCCGTCAAAACGACTCAACCCGTCGGTTTCATTCTTCACTGCATGAGAATGTACAATATCCAATACAACAGCAATATTCAGGCGGTGAGCTTCATCGATCAACTCCTTGAGTTCTTCCGGAGTTCCAAAACGGGAACTCGGGGCAAAAAAATTTGCAACCTGATACCCAAATGATCCGTAATAAGGATGTTCCTGTATAGCCATTAATTGTATTGTATTGTAGCCCATCTTTGCTATATATGGCAGTATCTTTTCTCTGAAATGAATATATGTTGACACAGCCTCCTCTTCTCCGGCCATCCCGATATGAGCCTCATAAATAAGAGGATTCTTTACCTGAACCGATTCTTTATATTTCCACTGATACTCATGTGTCCAAACCTGTGCCGAGAATATTTTATTCACATCATCCTGCACTACCCTCCTGCAATATGCCGGAATACGCTCTCCCGCTCCATCATCCCACTTTATCCAGAGCTTATACAGCATTCCCTGTTTCAAAGAATCGAGAGGCAGTTCTATTTCCCAATTGCCATTATAAGTTTCATAAAAGGCAAATTCTTTCCGCTGCTGCCAATTATTAAAATCGCCTATCAGATATATTTCTAAAGCATTGGGAGCCCACTCACGCAATACCCATTTATCAGGATAACGGTGCAATCCGTAATACAAATAACCATTAGCAATATTGCTCAAAGCTCCTCCTTTTGTAAGTAAGGTTTTTCTTTGAGTAAATTTATCATGTCTGTATTGAATGACTGTTTTATATTTATCTAATCCCGGATCGTTATATATAGATTCTTTCATGGCTAATTTTTGTAATAAGATTCTATTATTAATTCTCAACTATAAAAAAAGGTTACAAAAGTAACACCAAAATTGTGCTTTTTCATCAGTCACCTTTTCTTCCTATCCCCAATAAGTAGCGGCAGAACTCTGTAGCTTTAATCACTTTAAGTATAGATAAAATTCTGCAGATTCTGATTGATTAAATTTTAAACATAATATGGCTATTTTGAAATAATCAAAGATAGCCATATTAAATCTTACTTATCTTAATAGATTGTCAGCAGATCATTACATCCATTTCACTAGTCCTGAATCTTGTTGGTAAGCTAACAAATCATTTTTCGCATATACCCGCAATCCGATAGAGAAACTTCCGATCTGACTGGTCACATACTTCAATCGGAAAGTTGCCATGCTTCCACTCTGATTTACAAACGTAAATGACTTTTTAATAAGGAAGTCTTCGGTCTTACTGCTTTTGTCATTAGTCACAACTAACTCCACGCCTAAATCCTCAGCAGATAAAGAACCACAGCTCAATTTTACTTCAAAGTCATATTCCATTCCCAAAGAAATAGATTCTTTATAGATACTTGGCATATTTACAGAGATAACCTCTATACTATCCCAACTTCTGGCCATTTTATGTTTCCAGGCTACAATATTTTTAGCCATGGCAAAGTCATCTTTCACTATTTCATGAGCTCGAGCACTCAACTTATTATAGAATCGATCCTCATAATCGGTCAATTGACGATTCATTGTAAAGTTAGATGCTACCTTATCTATTGAATTTTTAACATGCTGAACCCACTCATTAGGAATTCCATTCGAATCTTGTTCATAATACAACGGTGCTATTTCATTCTCTATTGTATTATATACAAGTTCGGCATCCAATTCATTTTGAAATTCGTCATTTTCATAAACCTGCTCAAGAGGCAATGCCCATCCGGCATCTTTCTGATAACCTTCGACCCACCATCCATCAAGTACACTAAAATGCATCACTCCATTCATAACAGCTTTTTCGCCACTGGTTCCCGATGCTTCCATCGGACGTGTGGGTGTATTAAGCCAGATATCTACACCCTGAACCAAATTAGAAGCTAATTCCATGTCGTAATTCTCGATAAAGAGAATCTTTCCTAAAAATTGAGGGTATTTCGAGATCTCTACAATTTTCTTAATCAAATCCTGTCCTGCTTTATCCGCAGGGTGAGCTTTTCCGGCAAAAATAAACTGAGCCGGTTGTGTAGGATGATTAACAATCGCATTGAGAGTATCCAGATTCTTAAACAATAGCTGAGCTCGCTTATAAGTAGCGAAACGGCGTGCAAACCCGAATGTCAATTTATTAGGATCTAATGCTTCGACAATACTGACAATCTCACGAGGAGTATAATACATCAACTCGTTATGCTTAGTCAAACGTTCTTTGATATGTTCGAACATTCTGGCACGCAGTTTTGTCCGTATATTCCAGATTTCGCGATTCTCAACAGTTTGTATATTTGCAAAACACGATTTATCATAATGGTGATTCGCAAAATCAGCACCAAATACCCTTTCATGTAGTTCTTTCCATTCAGGAGCAGCCCAAGTCGGATAATGTACACCATTCGTCACATAACCAATATATGATTCTTCGGTCAAATACCCCGGGAACATATCTTTAAACATATCCTGTGATACCTTTCCATGAAGCCAGCTTACGCCATTTACTTCCTGAGACAAATTTACGGCAAGGACACTCATCGAGAATTTCTCGCTATGATTGTCAGGGTGCATACGTCCCAGAGACATTATACGATCCCAGCCTATCTGAAAACGATCAGGATAATGTGATATATATTTACGCAACAATCCTTCTTCGAAAGCATCATGCCCTGCAGGAACAGGAGTATGTGTAGTAAACAGTGAAGATGAGCGGACTACTTCTCTCGCTTCATCAAAAGAAAGAGTTTTATCAACCATCAACTGGTGAATACGCTCCATACCCGTAAATGCGGCATGCCCTTCATTACAATGGTACACATCGGAGCGTTTATTCAGTTTCTTCAACACCCGTATACCTCCTATACCAAGAAGTAACTCTTGTTTCAATCGGTTTTCCCAATCACCACCATATAAATGGTGTGTAACAGAACGATCTTCGGGTAAATTATCCTCAAAATCGGTATCAAGCAGATATAGTTCAACACGACCTACATCGACTCTCCATACACGGGCATGTAAGTTTCTGCCCGGTAGAGCGATCTGTATAGTTATCCAATTACCATCTTCGTCTCGTTGAGGGGTCACCGGTGTTTTGTCGAACTGCTGAGCCTCGTAAATATTTTCCTGTTCTCCTGTAGTGGATAGTCTTTGTGTGAAATAACCATACCTGTATAAAAGACCTATACCGGTCATCTTCGTACCCTTATCACTGGCTTCTTTCAAATAGTCGCCTGCAAGAATACCTAACCCTCCCGAATAAATTTTCAAAGAAGTATGTAAACCATATTCCATACAGAAATAAGAGATAGTCGGACCATCTTGTGTATTCTTCAGATCCATATATGCCTTAAATCTGGAGTAAACGGAATCTAACCGATTAATAAACTCTGCATCGTTTTCGAGCTGCTGATAACGCTGATAATTGAGGCTATCCAATAATGCTATCGGATTGAAATACACTTTTTCCCAAATAACAGGATCAACAGACTCAAATAATTCTTTAGCATCCTGATTCCAACACCACCAAAGATTATAGGCCAATTCTTCAAGCCTTTTTAACTTTTCAGGCACATTACGATGCACTATAACATTAAACCAGTTTGGGGTTACACTTTGCGGCATTTGCGGTATATAATTTGTTTGTATGTCAGTTATAAAATCACTTTCGTCATAGCGTTCGGCTACTTTAGCCAAGGCATCGCTATAAGCCTTCATATAATAATAAATCAGATTATCCCAAAGAGCAATCTTAGATACTTCATATGCGTTTTCTTTAACACTAAGCTGTTCTTTTTCTTTATAATTTGCATGTCGGATTACATGACCTTCTATTTTTGAAATTACTTCAGCATCATTATCGTCAGTTCTGCTGATGACTGTAATCCCCGGACGTTCCTCTTTGTAATGCGTTTTTACCCATAGACCAAATCCGGCTAAAGATGTGGTTATAGTAGGCACCTTAAAAGCAACGCTCTCTAATGGTGTATAACCCCATGGTTCATAATAAGACGGAAACAATGCCAAATCGAGCCCGGCAAGCAAGTCATAATAAGGAACATTAAATACTCCGTCCGTACCATTCAGATACGATGGCACAAAAAATATTTTGACACGATCTTCATTCGTATTGTTCAGTTCGTTGTTACGAATTGCATTCATCGTAGGATCATATTGCTCATCGTTCAGATCATGAGTCACATACTTATTATGCAAAGGTCTGTCTGATATATTATTCTGTAGATTGTACAGCAATTCTTTCGAAGGACCATGATGTCCAGCGGGTACTAAAATAAAGCCTACAACCTCTCTGGTCAATGCTTTGTTTTTATTTAACTTGCCTAAAGCTTCTATAAAAACATCTATACCTTTATTTTTGAACTCATACCGTCCGCTTATTCCTATAAGCAATGCATTATTATCTATCGGACGACCTAAGATAGCCTGTGCAACTTTTATCAGATCATTGCGGCCTTTCTTCTCCTGTTCGGCAAAATTTTCATCATTCGCTATAAAATCCTGAAAACCATTCGGAGTTACAATATCTACAGGCTTACCTAAAAATTGTTCGCACTCTTTTGCTGTAATATCGCTGACAGTAGTAAAACTATCAGCTTCCTGAGCCGCCAACTTTTCTAAAGACTGTTTTGATATAACATTAAAATTACGAGAGACTGTATCCGGATTATATGATTTTAGTTTATCGTAAAGTGGTAGATTATTTCCTGCAATACAACGTCCCAGCACTGTTGCATGAGTTGTGAATACGCATCCTACCTGTGGCATCTCCGATTTCAGGTACAAAAGACCCGATCCGGTCATCCATTCATGAAACTGAGCGATGATCTTATCATTAGGAGCACAATGATACTTTACATAACTCTCTATCACTTTAGCAGCTGCATATCCGAAGAGAGCGGGTTCGATATAATCCCATTGTCCTGATAAAGAGTCAAGCTTAAATTTTTCCCATAAATTACTTAATATCTCATCTTTTGATGAAAAAAACGGAGTAAAATCAATGAGAACAATGATTGGTTTTTCGGCAATATTCCAACGTCCAACCCTTATGCGCAATCCATCGTTTATAGCTTTTGCTTTCCACGTCTTTAACAATAATGGATCTTCAATAAACTCATGATTAGTCTCATTACCCTGTACAACATCAGGCCCTATAAGAATATGCGGTTTATTAAGAACTTTCTCTAAAGATGCGATTTTAGTTGCGATAACCGTATGAATACCTCCTACCTTGTTACACACTTCCCAGCCTACCTCAAATAGATAGTCCGGTACCAATAATTTTTCATTTTGCATAATTATCTAATGATGTTGTTTGTTATTAGCTTCATTAGCGACCCTAATATTAGTTCTTTTTTACTTTAGATGTTTTATTTAATGTTGTTTTTGCTTCTTTTGTCTGGCTCTTATCAGGCTTAGCCGATTTTTTAGCTTTTTTCAGTAAACCGAGTCCCAGTTCATCACCCAATATATTTATAATTTTCTTAACTTGTATGGATGTATATTTATTTTGATTAGCAGACACGATATCTTCGAGTCTTTCTGTATATTTTTTATTAGCCAGTAACTCTTTTATTTTAATATCCAGCAATTCTTCGACCCTCAATGTGAAATCACTCAATATGTTCATATAATTGATATAAGCATCATATGGGCTCGAATATACATTTTTGAAACGGCGGGTTGTTCCCTCTGTCATCCACTTAGTTCCCATATAGTAATAGTTATCACTATCCTGAAGCCGCTCCCAATCTCTGGTAATCTCAGTATCATCAACAAATGACACTTTTGTTCCTAATTCGCTAAGTGAATTAAATGCGTCATTTTGCAAATCATTTCCTAACCAGATACTCAAATCGCGTTCTTCTTCCGACCATGATATAGGATATGGAACATGTACAGGTGCTTTGGCTTCGTGTTTCTTCACAACCTCCGATGGAGTCAGAAACTCGAATTCGCCCTGATTCAAAACATCCTGTGGTAAATACCTCATAAATTCGAATATGCCCGATCCTTTGGAGTGCCTTTCACCGAATGTCAGATAATCCATGAAAAGATTGACAACCTCTTCTGTCTTATCTACATTGTGTAGCCATCCTGTAAATTTTTCGCAGGTAACAGGCCACTGATCCCAGCTTCTATCAGAGAATCGATATGCTATGTCATCACTCAGCCTGAAATTTCTCAATAAAATTTTGAACTTAGAATTATATGCATTCGAATATAGATAATTCGGAGTTTTCCAACCTAAAACATGCTTAGCACCCTCCGCTACCATTGCTTTGAAACCTAACTTCGCAACTCTTTCGCCGATCTGGTCTGAATATATAAGTCCTGTCAATCTTACAACCGACGGTTTCTGCCCAAAATAGCGTTCAATCGTTTCGGCCTGCTTTAATAACTGCCTGTCAAATTCATGCTCATCTTTCAAGAATACCAGTGAATGAGAATATGTTTCACATAAGAATTCCACCGATCCTGTAGCTGCCAGTTCTTTAAAACTATCCAATACCTGAGGAGCATATAATTCGAACTGTTCTATCGTTTCGCCTGTTATCGAAAATGCAACCTTAAAATTCTTACCATATTCCTTTATTATATCCATCAATACCCTGTTCATTGGCAGATAGCAGTGTTCTACAGCTTTCTGCAAGGCTGTCCGTGTATTGAAATCATCATAATACTGATGAGAGTTACCTATATCAAAAAAACGATATCTTCGGAATTGGAATGGCAAATGTATCTGAAAATAAAAGCATAGAGATTTTTTCATAGCTAATATGTGTTTATGTTATTTTAATAAAGTCAGGCTATTACACCTTTATATACAGCTTTAACCCTGCAAGCACTGTCGTCCCAGTTCAAAGCATTCACTTCGGCTGTACCTTCTCCCTGTAAAGTCGCCGCTAAAGTCGGGTATGTAACCAGTCCGTACATTGCATCAGCCAATGCGTCAATATCCCAGAAATTAACCTTGATTGCATGCTTCAAGACTTCAGCTACACCAGACTGCTTTGATATGATAGTGGGAACACCGGTACGCATAGCTTCAAGAGGTGAAATACCGAAAGGCTCAGATACTGAAGGCATTACATACACATCACTTTGAGCATACATTTTATGCACATCATCTCCTGTCAAAAAACCTGTAAAAGTAAATTTAGAACCGATCCTCAGTTTTGCGACACGAGCAACCATTTTATTCATCATATCTCCACTTCCGGCCATAACAAAACGGACATTCGGGCAGACTTTCAGCACCTTATATGCAGCCTCTATGAAGTATTCTGGTCCTTTCTGAAAGGTAATACGCCCCAAAAAGGTAATAACCTTTTCTTTTATAGCCTTTGATGATTCAATTGTTTCGCGTCCCGAAAAATCAACAGCATTGTGCACGGTTATAACTTTTTCTTTATTTATACCGTAACGGTTGACAACTATATTACGGGTGAGGTCACTTACAGTAATCACTGCGTCTGCATTCTCCATCCCCATTCGTTCCAAATCGTATACCATACGGTTCACATTCTCCCCGCTGCGGTCAAATTCCGTTGCATGTACATGTACTACTAAAGGTTTTCCCGAAATACGTTTTGCTACAATACCTGCTAAATAAGTTAACCAATCATGGGCATGAATAATATCAAACTCATTTTCTTCAGCAATTTTTGATGCAATATAAGCATACCTCATCACTTCTTCCATTAAGTTTGATCCATACTTACCGGAAAATGTAAATTTGCCCCCCAGATGAGTAAAAGACTTTTTATCCGAGCCTTGAGTTTGTTGAGCTATATGAGCATATTCCTCCCACCCGAGATAAGGTATCAAACCCGAATCCACAGGCAGAAAACTGACATTAGACCAGAACGACTCAATGGAGGTGACCGAGTTTGGCATTTCAACATCACTTGCGTTTATTATCTTACCAATACTTCCGTCTTCGTCTCCCGATGCTTTCGGCATAACAAATAAAACCTCTACATCTTGTTGAGCCAGGCCTTTAGTCAACCCATAGCAAGCGGTACCCAACCCTCCCGAGATATAAGGAGGAAATTCCCATCCAAACATTAATACTTTCATAGCGTCCACTGAATTTACAGGTTGTTTTTATCTTAAGGTCTCAGACCTCTTTTTATTACTTTTGGTAGTAGTATATCCGAACAATATTTTAAACACTTGCTATTATTTAGCTTGGTATTTTTCTATCATTTGTAATATTCTCAATATCTCGCTGACACTCCAAGCCTGAGAGATACTGCCTCCCGGATGGTGTGGCGGATTTCCGTCATACACTTCGGCGATACCACATATCCCATAATCTGTCATATCATCTTCAAATGCCGATGCTATCTCTTTCGCTCTGTTCACAAAAGTGGAGCTATGCAGTTTAAAACAAGCTTCTACGTAGTGTCCTAGTTGCCAAACCCATACTGTACCCTGATGGTAAGCCCTATCTCTGGTAGCCTGGTCTCCTACATAGAAACCTTTATAATCGGGATGACTCGGAGATAATGTGCGTAAACCTTTCGAGGTCAGCAATTCATCCTTTATAGCATAAATTATAGAGCTTTTCTTTTCATCATCAATGGGGCTGTACTGCAAAGAAGCAGCAATTATCTGATTAGATCTCAAATCCATATTCTGTCCGCGTTCATCCACATAATCGGCAAGATATCCTAAGTCTTCATTCCAGAATACAGATGTAAAACTCTCTTCAATTCTCAGCGGGAGATCTTCCCATTCTTTAACAAATTTCTTATCTCCGTTCTCTTCAGCCAATTCAAGCATAAAACGAATAGCATTATACCACAAAGCATTTATTTCAACAGCATATCCAGCACGTGGCGTTACAGGCACTCCATCGACAACGGCATCCATCCAAGTTAATGCTTTGCCATCCTGAGCAGCCCAGATCAATCCATTTTCATGCATACGGATATGTTCGTTGATGCCATTGCGGAAAGCTTCTAAAACCTGCTTCATTTTCTTGCCGTAATCCTTCCATACGGACGATTTATCTTGAACTGCTTCCGTATATTTCTGAATAGCCCAGAAATACCACATGGGAGCATCGACCGAATTATATGCAGCATTATCATCTTTACCTATATTCGGAAAAAGTCCATTATTCACTTCTCTCGACATAGTGTCCAGTACATCCTTACATGCTTTAGGATCGTAATTGGCTGCAAGGGTCAAACCCGGCAATGCAATAAATGTATCTCTGCCCCAACGGCCAAACCACGGGAATCCGGCCAATACTTCAGTATCTTTTCCTTGCTTGACTATAAATTGAGTAGCAGAATTTTTCAGGCAATTAAGAAAACTGTCTTTAGGTGGACGGGATTTTACCTCTTTTTCAAAAAAGGCGGCTAATTTTTTAGAAGTCTCTTCTTTTAATGAAGCCGAAACAATTATGCTTTCGTCTTTTTTTATCGGAACCTCAAAATACCCCGGAGTGTATAGATCTTCAAGATAATCGTATCCCCTCACCTTTTCTTCGTAATATTCTACATTATAATACCAATCGGGATTTGATTCGAACTTATTCTTTTTATCCAATTGAATATTTAATATCGGAAATCCGGAATAAAGACGCGATGCGATCCCATTATCAATCTGATCATAATCGGTACTGACAAAGAGATTCGCTTTGCTCAGCTGATGCCTGTTGCGATAAGCAAGGAAAGGTCGTAAACGTAAAGTTGTAGGTGAATGTGCATCGAGCAATGTATATCTGATCAGTATCTGATCCGCATTATGCACCATCAACAACTCTTTTTTAAGAACAACACCTCCCACCCGGTATGTAATGGTAGGGGTTGGCTCAAATTCAAAGTCTATGATGTACTTATGCCCACGCGGATCGTATATTCCATTCTGATACTGATGTATCCCCAAATTAAAAGTCTGGTCGTGCTGAATAACGGTTTCATCCAATGCGGATAATAACACAAAGCTTTCGTTATCAAATTCCTTTATTGGACAAACCAGAAGCCCATGATACTTACGTGTGTTACAACACACCATAGTAGTACTCATATAAGCACCGGCTCTATTTGTGCTAAGTATCTCCCGGTGTAATGAATATTGAAGATTTACTAATTCACTTTTATCAAAAGTAAGATATCCCATAGTATAATGTCATTTGAAAGGTGGAACAGAATGAACTACATCCTAAATATAAGACATTTTTTCGTCATTTGCTATAAAATATCAACATGTTTTATAGCAAATTGTTTAAAAACATCTTTTTTTTAACCTTTATCAAAATGACAGTATATCGGCTTGTGAAAAGGGTTTTGCTTTCTAGAAGATTTTATCCTAGCAAAACTATCTCAATGAACGCCGTCTGAATTCGCTGCATATTATAGCTGTAGCAACCGAAACATTCAGAGATTCAGAAGTTTGCCTATCCAATGGATAATTCGGAATAAATAATCGATGAGAGATAAACGGCTCAATATAAGACCTGATACCATTACCTTCGTTACCCATTACTACTATTCCGTTTTCCTTTATATCAGTACCATACATATTGTCACCGTTAAGGAATGTTCCATACACAGGTAAATGCTCTGATACCGATTGTAAAAAATCTTCTAAATCCAGATAATGCACTTTAACCCGCGACAAAGCACCCATAGTAGCCTGCACAACCTTTGTATTAAATACATCAACTGTATCGGGTGAACAAAAAATATTCTCTATGCCATACCAGTCGGCAAGACGTATGATGGTTCCCATATTCCCGGGATCCTGAATACCATCCAATACTAAGCTCAACTGGTCTTTAAGCAATTCTAAATCATAGCTATACTTCGGTTGAAAAAAAACAGCTAAGACTTGTTGCGGGTTCTTAAGAAAACTGACCCTTTCAAGTTCTTTTTTTGAAACCTCTATCAATTCCTGAACATTATCTCCGGTCACAAGCACCTTATTTTCACGAATAAACTCGGAAGTAGCAACCAATAACCGGCATTTCTGATTCAATAAAAGTTCGGATACCATCTTATCCCCTTCTGCGACGAAAACACCTGACTCGTCTCTATCCTTTTTATTTTTGAGAGACTGTATATACTTTATATTATTTTTACTTAAATCCGACATTCGATTCTGTATTCTCTAATTAACATTCAATCATCCAAAGCATAATATTATACTTAAAGATGGAGCTTTAATACTTATTGTTACTTAAATTTACACAAAAGAAATAATTATATTTTAAATTTGCCGTTAATTAGACAATTATAAGTAAGTAACAAGCGGCATTAAATGGAGTTCGTTACTTTAATATATAAAAAGGTCTGAGACCTTAATATGGTAGATACCTTTAATGATCTGAAATTCCCAGAATGAGAATAAAGCAAAAAATATTTTTTTTTATATCCGGCTGCGCCCTACTGATCTATTCATGTAGCTCGACAAAATATGTTCCCGATAACCAGCAGTTATTAGCAGATGCCACAGTAAAGGTTGATGCAAAGGATATATCATCTTTTGATCTTGAACCTTACATCAAACAAAAATCAAATTACAAAACATTTGAGTTATTCAAGTTCCCTTTATTTGTTTACAATCTATCAGGAAGAGATACCACCAAATGGTATAACCGAACACTGAAACACGCAGGTGAGCCACCCGTCATATATGACAGTACACAAATAAACAGAACATTGACCCAGTTATCCCGAATTATGGAAAACAAGGGATACCAACATGCTGAAATAGAACCGGTAATAACCGAAGGAGATAAAAGGGTAAAAATTGTATTCGATATTAAATCGAATGAACCAACCCGGATTGCTGATTACAAAATAAATATCAACGATACAGTATTCGACCGTAAGATTATAGATCACTCCTTCCCTATTCCAGAGAGGTTCAGAAAAAGAATGGGAGATACTGCAACCACGATCAACCTAAATAGTTATCTCTCTTACGGAAAATTGCTAAAAAAGGGAGACCAGATGGATCTGGACTTATTGAACGCAGAACGAGAACGTGTTACTTCGATATTAAACCGAAACGGCTACATGGCATTCAGCAAAGATTATATTGAATTTGTAGCTGACACAATAGGTAAAAAGAATGAAGTTGACTTGGAGATGATTATCTATCCTCAAACACAAAGGTTAAACAATCATGAAACAGTAAACACACCACATACCCAGTACTTTCTCGATAATGTAGATATATATGTAGATTATAATCCGATAGCCGATGGCGATCTGAACCATTATAATGCAACAGATACTGTATACCGAGGTAAGTACCGGATTTTCTATGGGGCAAGAGGACGTTATATAAAACCATTCGTAATACTCAACAATTGCTATATACAGCCGGGAAACTTGTATAACGGCAGTCAGGTTTCAACAACATACAATGCTTTGTCGCAACTTAATATACTTAAGAATGTAAATATCCGTTACGAGCAATATCTCGAAAATGATTCCACCAGAATGCGGTGTATTATTACTGCCGTTCCCGATAAAAAACAGGGTATATCGAGTGAAATAGAGGGCACTAATTCATCCGGTTTTTTCGGCATCGGCGCAGGATTGGGATATACCCACCGGAATATCTTTAAAGGATCGGAACTACTGAATATTAAGGTTAAAGGCTCATATGAAGCAGTGACTCCTAATTTTTCAAACTTCAATGACAACTATTTCGAAATAGGTAGTGAGGCTTCGTTGACATTCCCCCGCTTTATGTTCCCTTTCCTAAATTACGATCTAAGGCGAAAATTAAGGGCATCTACTCAATTAACATCCAGTTATACATACCAGCGACGTCCGGGATACTTTACCCGCACCGTATTTGCCACAGGGCTGAAATACATTTGGGAAAACAGAACCAATGGAACCGTAAGACATACTCTCGATCTGGTTGATATCAGTTATGCACATATTCCTAATTTATCCAGTGATTTCGAAAAACAGCTTACTACCAATGCCAAAATATACAGTTTCACAGATCAGTTTATATTAAGTACAGGATATACTTATTTCCGCAGTAATAATATGTCTCAAAGACTGTTTTATGCACCCAACCGGAGAGACAGGTCTTCTTACTCATTACGGGCATCATTCGAAACGGCGGGTAATGCTTTGGCTCTTTTTGCGGCACTTACCAATATCAAAAAAGACGAATACGGATCGAAAAAAATATTCGATACTTACTATGCACAATATGTGAAAGGAAATTTCGATTACAGTAAATCCATCCAGATTGACGACAATAATGCTTTTGCATGGCGTATTGGTGCAGGAGTTGTATATCCATACGGCAATTACAAACTTGTACCTTTTCAGAAAAGGTTCTTCTCGGGTGGAGCAAACAGCGTAAGAGGATGGAGTGCCAGAGAATTGGGTCCCGGATCGTTTTACCGCGAGGATGCGAACTTCAACGATCAATCGGGAGATGTAAGATTTGATGCCAATGCCGAGTATAGAAGTAAAGCGTTCTGGAAACTCGAATTCGCAGCATTTCTGGATGCCGGAAACATTTGGACTTTAAAAGGTACCGAACGCCAATATAAAGGCGAATTTAAATTCAATAAATTTTACAAACAAATAGCATCAGCTTGGGGATTGGGATTGAGGCTCGATCTTGAATTTGTACTTATCCGTCTCGACTGCGGATGGAAATTATACAATCCGGCTGATACCCCAATATACAAAACAGATGCAAGCGGATATCAGGTTGTAGATGGTTTTGAGTCCAAATGGGCTGTATTGAAACCATTCCGGTTCAGAGAAAATACAGCTTGGCACATTGCTGTTGGATATCCTTTCTAAAATCGTGGAGAATAAATTTCCATTTCGGGCGCATACAATAGGCCCGAAATAGGGAAAACTTTAATCTTCTAACAGATCGGGACGCAGCCTCTTGGTTCTTTCGATAGACTGCTGAAGTTTCCATTCATCTATTTTTGCCTGATGTCCCGAAAGCAAAATCTCCGGCACTTTCCAGCCCTTGTATTCCGCCGGACGTGTATATACAGGCGGAGCCAGTAAATTATCCTGAAAAGAATCCGACAAGGCAGATTGTTCGTCTCCGATAGCACCGGGTATTAAACGAACCACTGCATCTGAAATAATCGCAGCAGCCAGTTCGCCGCCCGTCAACACATAATCACCTATTGATATTTCTTTTGTGATGAGATGTTCGCGAATACGATAGTCAATGCCTTTATAATGTCCGCAGAGAATGATGATATTTTCGAGAGACGACATTTTATTTGCCATCTTCTGATCGAATGTCTCGCCATCGGGCGAAGTATAAATAATTTCATCATACACCCTTTGGCTTTTGAGGTGAGATATTACATTATCAATGGGCTCTATCTGCATTACCATACCGGCTTCTCCTCCAAACGGATAATCATCTATCCTGTTATGTTTATCATCTGTATAATCTCTTAAATTATGAAGATGTATTTCAGCAAGCCCTTTATCCTGAGCTCTTTTCAGTATAGAGCAATTTATTGCCCCTTCGAGCATCTGCGGTAATACAGTTATAATATCAATTCTCATTAGTGACAATAGTTCGATTTTTACTTCTTACTCCTTTACGGGCTTTTATCTTTCCTAATAATTTACTTATACGAAGTTCAATGACTCCATAAAAAGCTTCACCGAAAATACCGGCATTCATTTTGGATTCACCCAAAACACGATTAACAAATATAATGGAGACTTCTTTTAATTTAAAGCCTAAAGAATAAGCAGTGTACTTCATTTCTATCTGAAAGGCATATCCTTTGAACCTGATCTTATCCAAATCTATAGTTTCCAACACCGTGCGCTTATAGCAGACAAATCCGGCTGTAGCATCATGAACTTTCATTCCTGTAATAAGCTTTACATATTTCGATGCATAAAAAGACATAATAACACGTCCCATAGGCCAGTTAACTACATTAACTCCGGTAGAATACCTGGAACCAACAGCCATATCTGCACCTTCGCTGCCACAACAAGCATCATACAAACGGATCAGATCATTCGGATCGTGCGAAAAGTCGGCATCCATTTCGAATACATATTCATAATTTCGCTCCAATGCCCATTTAAAACCTGCAATATAAGCAGTACCCAGACCTTGTTTGCCTTTCCGTTGAAGCAAAAATAATGAGTCACTGTATTTACCTTGCAACTTCTTTACAACATCAGCTGTTCCATCAGGAGATCCATCATCTATGATAAGAACATGGAAAGCCTTGGGTAGAGAAAATACATATTCGATAATTCTTTCAATATTCTCTATCTCGTTATAAGTTGGTATAATTACTATAGAATCGGACATACAGCAAACTAACTATTTAAAGTTTTTTCAAAATTAATTATTAGAACCCATCTAATAAAGTTATTCTTCAAAAATTAATAGAATTTACGATTATAATGAAGAAATAAAAAATAAAAGACTGTTTTTACACCTGCCTGCTTCCAGCTTTTTTATCTATATAGAAAAACACTTTATTATTATGGCAAAATATACAGAAGAACTAGGGAAGCAAATAGCGGATGCAATAGAACAGGACGAGTACACTTTAGGTGAGATCTGCACGATACACCATATCAGCCGGAAAACATTTTACCAATGGGCTCGAAAATATTCCGATTTTAAAGAAATGATAGATGATGCACGTTCAGGACGTGACGAGCGTTTGGCTCAAAAAGCCCGTCAGATACTCAAACAAAGATTGGAGCATGGCTATACTGTAACCACCACCCGTTATAAATATGCAGTAGACGATTGTGGTGAAATATATCTGACGGGCAAAACTGTAACCATGAAAGAATATTCTGCAGACGAAAAGACACTGAAAATGGCAATGGCTAAAGAAGGAGTAATAGAAGAAAAAGTAGAGAATATGCCGAGACCATGGGAAATTATAGTTCAAAATCAGGAAGCAGCGGATCAGCTTGAATTACTCCGATTCTCCGGTACCGAAGACGAAATGGAAGAAAGACGAAAAGAACTCAAACAGAAGTATGACTCCCAAGAGACGAAGCCTGCTATAGATGCTTATGATCCGGCATTTGAGAAGTAAAATAAGGTTACTGATAGAAAATACATAAGTGGTGTAACTTTTGTTACCTTTTCCATAACAACTTTGAGTTTTAAGAATCTGCTTTTGCTAGTATTTCCTATTATTGCTATCTTTGTACTCTAAAGCTGCATACATTGGAATCATCGAATTTACTTCAGATATTAGACGAGAAGAATAAGTCCCGTATCACTGCCGGAATATTACAAAAGCATAAAACCATTCAAGTAAAAGGTCTCCTTGGATCTTCTTGGGCTATGGTCGCGGCTCTTTGCTTTCAGAAGAACCCGCAGACATACCTGTATATTATGGATGATGCGGAGACTGCCGGATATTTTTATAACGATCTGAATCAGCTACTGAAAAGCAGGCAGGTTTTGTTTTTCCCTTCGGCATATAAGCGGTCGATCAAATTCGGACAGATTGATTCTGCTAATGAAATATTGCGTACGGAAGTATTAAGCCAGCTGCAGTTGGAAAATAATCCGCTGATCATAGTTTCTTATCCGGAAGCTATATCCGAAAAAGTTATATCTAAAAAGGATTTAAAAGAAAATACTTTGCAGATTAAAGTCGGAGAAAAAGTTGATTCAGCTTTTGTTTCTAACGTTTTAGAATCATACGGATTTGAATATACAGAATATGTATATGAGCCGGGGCAATATGCTGTAAGAGGTAGTATATTGGATGTGTTCTCGTACTCGAGTGAATACCCGTACAGAATAGACTTTTTTGGTGATGAAGTAGAAACAATCCGCCTGTTTGATATTGAAAATCAATTATCGAAAGAACAGCTAAAGCAAATACAAGTAATACCTCAAGTATCGAAAAGTAACCATCTGCAGGAATCGATTTTGAATCTCTTACCAGCTGAATCATTTATCGGCTACAGAGACTTTTCGTGGATACAAGGCAGGCTGAATTTTATCTACAGTGATCTTCCCGTATTGGAAAATCCGGAATACGAACAAGATATACATTCATACTTGATAACCGAGTCCGTATTCTCCGAAGAATCGAAAAATCATAAACATCTTATATTTTCTAATTCGAGCACTGTTACTGCTAATGCTACTGTAGAATATCATACGGCTCTGCAACCGATATATCATAAGAATTTTGATTTGGTGAGCAAAAGCTTCGAGGATTTTATAAATCAGGGATATACAATATGTATTCTCAGCGACAGCGTAAAGCAGACCGACCGGTTAAAAACTATATTCGAAGACAGAGGAGAAAAACTTCCCTTTGTGGCTGTACTGAATACGTTACATGAAGGTTTTTCCGACGAAACTGCGAAAATCTGCTGCTTTACCGATCATCAGATATTCGACCGTTTTCACAAATATAATCTCAAGTCGGATAATGCCCGACAAGGTAAGATCGCTCTCAGTTTGAAAGAATTGAACCAACTACAAGTAGGAGACTACATTGTACATAATGACCATGGTGTTGGTAAATTCGGGGGACTTGTCCGTATGGATATGGGAGGTAAGCTGCAAGAACATATCAAACTTACCTATCTCAATGGAGATGCTATATTTGTGCCTATACACTCTATATATAAGATATCTAAGTACAGAGGCAGGGAAGGCGAACCTCCCCGATTAAATAAACTGGGGTCTGGTGCATGGCAGCGGATGAAAGACAATACAAAACGCCGTCTTAAGGATATTGCCCGCGACCTTATTCTGCTATATTCAAAAAGGCGCGAGGAAGTAGGATTCAAATTTTCGCCTGACTCATTTATGCAAACCGAACTCGAAGCCTCCTTTATCTATGAAGATACTCCCGATCAGGTAACTGCAACAGCAGATGTAAAAGGAGATATGGAAAGCGATCTGCCAATGGATCGCTTAATATGCGGAGACGTTGGTTTTGGTAAAACAGAGGTTGCAATACGAGCAGCATTCAAGGCTGTAGCAGATAATAAGCAAGTAGCTGTGCTCGTACCTACAACAGTACTGGCAACGCAGCACTTCCATACATTCAAAGATCGTCTGAAAGAATTTCCTTGCAAGATAGACTATATAAGCAGAGCAAGAAAGCCGGCCGATGTAAAACGCATACTCGGAGAACTGAAAGAAGGCAAAATAAACATACTTATCGGCACACATCGTATTGTGGCTAAAGATGTCCAATTTAATGATCTGGGTTTACTTATAATAGACGAGGAACAGAAGTTCGGAGTTTCGGTTAAAGAGAAGCTGAAGCAAATGAGGCTTAATGTAGATACGCTGACAATGACAGCAACCCCGATTCCACGTACATTACAATTCTCACTGATGGGAGCACGGGATTTGTCAACTATCACCACTCCTCCACCCAACAGATATCCGACACATACCGAGGTACATACTTTCGATGCTGAAATAATCAAGGAAGCCATAAACTTCGAGATGAGCCGCAACGGACAGGTATTCTTTATCAATAACAGGATAAACAATCTGCCCGAGATAGAGAAGGTTATACGCAGACAAGTTCCAGACGCTCGGATTGCAGTTGCTCACGGGCAGATCGATCCTCAGAAACTGGAAGAAATCATTACCGATTTTGTCGATTATGAGTACGATGTCCTTATAGCTACTTCCATTGTAGAATCAGGGATAGATATTCCGAATGCCAATACTATTATTGTAAATAATGCCCAGCAATTTGGGCTCAGCGACCTTCACCAATTGAGAGGACGTGTAGGACGTGGCAATAAAAAAGCATTTTGCTATCTACTTGCTCCCCCACTCGATAACCTAACACCCGAAGCCAAACGCCGTTTACAAGCTATCGAAAACTTCTCCGAACTTGGTAGTGGTATCCATATCGCCATGCAGGATTTGGATATACGCGGAGCAGGAAATTTACTAGGCGCCGAACAGAGCGGATTTATAGCTGATCTCGGATATGAAGCTTATCAAAAAATATTGACAGAGGCTGTAAATGAACTTCGTAATGAAGAATTCGCTGAACTTTATCATGGCAAGAAAGAAGATGGCGAAAAATCCGAAGGAGACAATTTTGTCGAAGATGTAGTTATTGACACTGACCTTGAACTGCTATTTCCTCCACTTTATATACCGAACGACTCGGAACGTATAGCTATTTACAGCGAACTGAATAAACTGGAAAAAGAAACAGATGTAGCCAAGTTTGTCAGTATGCTTGAAGACCGTTTCGGTAAAATTCCACCCGAGGGTCGTGAGCTGATAGGTGTAATAGGTATCAGACGAATCGCTAAAGCATTAAGTATAGAAAAAGTCACCTTGAAAAAAGGACAAATGGCTCTGTATTTAGTATCAAATCCAGAATCGCTCTATTATCAGTCCAAAGCATTCGACAAATTACTTACTTATATCCAGAAATATCCGAGAGAATGCCAACTACGTGAAACCCAAGGTAAGAGATCTATTCTCATCAAACATGTGCCGAATGTTGACAAGGCATACAATATACTGGATGATATATCAAAAGCATAGAGACGAATATGGAATCGTCTCCATGCTTTTCAGAGATTATTCTTTTGGTGTATCTTTTTGCAATTTATACTGAACAGGTAGAGTATAGTATACACTAACGTCTTTTCCATCCTGTTTACCAGGAATCCAATCAGGCATAGCTTCGACTACAGCTATAGCAGCTGCATCGCATTCCGCATCCAAAGATCGAAGTACACGAATATCAGAAACTTTGCCTAATTCTGAGATAGTAAATCGAATGACCACTCTCCCTTCAATCTTATTTTTAGCTGCACTTTCGGGATATTTAAGATTATCTCTTATGAATTTCATTAAAGCAGCTTCACCTCCCTGAAATCGGGGCATTACATCTACTGATCTGTACACGCTATCCTTATCTGAATCTCCCTCTTTAGGAACAGATTTGTCACTCGTAATATTATTCGCTACAATTGCTTCCATTGACATATTATCAGCCATCAAGTTTGTGGCAATAAGAAAAACGACAATAGGCAATATCAGAACATACTTTATAGATAAAAACTTGGAGGTTTCTTGTTTATTAATCATAATAATACGTTTTTTTAATTGTGAAACATTAAAATCATTAATTATATAGATGCTAGCATTATTCTGAGCAGTTTTCAGTAAAAGATATTGATACTTCGTTGCGTCAATTCCATCACTAAGGACATCTTTATCGGCTAGATATTCGAGATTCACTTTGATTTCCCGTCTTAATAACCAGACTATAGGATTCCACCAAAACACAATGCAAAACAACTCAGCCAGCATCACATCAAAAGAGTGCTTTTGTCTGGCATGCGCTTTTTCGTGTTTAATCATTAACTCGCTGCCGGTCTCTGCTTTTCCGTCTGTTGAAATAAATATCAAATTAAAAAACGAAAAGGGCGTTATATTTTCTTCTACATAGATAAAAATAAAAGAACCTTCTCTTTTTAATTTACTTTTTCGGATCAGAATCAAAACACTAAATAATTGGACTAGAAATTTCAGAGAAAAGAAAATAGCCCCTATGATCAGAATAGTCAATATGATTAATTGATAGTTAAAGGCCTGTCCTTTCTCCAAATTCGGATTTATCGGATTAATTTCTATCTGAGAAAGATTCACTTGATAAATAAGACTATCTGAGTCCTTTGCTACAAGATTAAATCTTATAAAAGGAAATATTGCAGAAAACAAGAGAATAAATATTAACGATATCCTTCGCAAACCATTCAATGTGTCATGACGAAGAAAACAAAAATACAGTATTGATAGTACTCCCATCGATAAGGATGCTTTCAACATATAATTGAAGTAAACGCTTTCCATATTATTGTTAGTTTAAGTTGTTTTTTCACATAGATAAAAAAACTAAAGAGTTCATTCTGTCATTTATCTTTTCCTTTTTTAATTATTTTCATAATCTCCTCCAAATCAGAAGCTGAGATCTTTTCATCTTTGGCAAAAAACGAAACTAATTCTTTATATGAATTTGCAAAATAATTTTTCACGACTCCCGACATAAAAGTCTTTTTATATTCATCTTCCTTTATTTTAGGAGAATACACATATACATTTCCATATTTTTTAGAATTCAAATACCCTTTTTGCTCCAGATTTCGAACAATTGAAGCAATTGTTGTATAAGGAGGTTTTGGATCATCCATTTCATTAAGAATATCTTTTACTACACATTCTTTCAATAACCAAACATGCAGCATTACTGCTTCTTCCTGTATTGTCAACTTCTCCATAAAAATACTTTCATTTAGTAAAACTACTATTTTTTCGTAAATATATCAATAATAATCTCTTTAACAAGCATTACATGCTTATTTTTTTAGTTTTCCGAGTAAATATTTTCTGGTAGGATAAATAGAAGTCAGAATTTTATAAGCTTCGTCTTTTTCTTCCGAATTAGCCTCGGTGTAAATGTCAAGCATTTCTGTAAATTTTGTATCACTCCAAAAAGACAATAAAACAGACGAAGGACGGGCTTGGTAAATGGATTGCAGATCAGAAACAGACTTAACTACACCAATACGTCCACGTACCGGATTATCTGCCATTTCATCTAAACCTTTGCGATGATAATTATACCATAAGGAATGAAAAGCCGAAGAACTTTCCTCGGTCAACGCTAAAGCTAAGGCATATCTATTCCGGTCACTGCCGAATGTAGCCCATCCGATAGAACTGAGAGACTGTGATGAATGAGCAATAGACATTGCTTTTTCGAAATAAGGTTTCCCTCCGTTCTGACTATATGAATCAAAGTCGAAGCCAAGTATTATATATGTATAAAAGGCAACCGTCGCAACCAAATTATTGGTCAGATTATTTTCGGAGAATTCAAGACTTTCTCCTCTTATATATGAAAATTCCAGCTCGGTATCTCTAAAGTTAAACATCGGAGTAATGTATGTAGAATTGTACACAGGACGGGAGCTCGAAATCTGTATCTCACCTTTATATACATTATCATCCGAATTAAACTGCTTAAGAGTAATTAATATTGTCCCTTGAATCAATTCATTAGTGTTAAATTTCGTATCAGTCCATTTACGCGCATTAACTAACTGAATCAAAGCGTCCTGCAACTGATCAAATACACTTTTGTCTGTTGTTTGTATCTGATCGCTGTTTATTGTAAGTTTTATATTTAACTCCTGCGCCGAAAGAGAATATACAGATATAAACAAAACAATCAATATCCAATATGCTTTCAACATTTTACATCTTTGCATAATATTAAGTAAATGAAAGTATTTAATGACACATTTTCAATTCATAACAGATTCATGTTATTACACTTACCAAAGCAACAAACAGGTCTGTGATCTTAATGCAACTTATAGGTAGTGGATAATACTTTAAATTCTGTTCTCCTATTTATCTGATCAGCAATTTCCTGCTGTTCGGATGGTAATCCCAGAATAAATTGTTCAGTCAAAATATCCCCTTCTTTCAGAAAATCGTACTTCTTGACAATCCCCCTTGTCACAACTTTGGGTTTAGTTTTTCCATATCCAGCCACAGTCAACCGTTCTTTATCAATACGATGTGCGATCAGGTAATCAACAACCGATTGCGCCCGATTGTGCGAGAGACGTTGATTATATGCATCTGATCCCTTACGATCTGTATGGGCTGATAACTCAATCGTAACATTTGGATTTAACTCAAGTAAAGCAATCAGGTCGTCCAGTTCCTTTTTAGATTCATCCCTGAGGGCAGCTTTATCAAAGTCATAAAATATATTCTCCAAAACCGCCGGTTTATTAATCGAATACAACACAAAATCGACATAATAGAGCGAATCCTTTTCTTCGTTTACTGTTCTCAAATCCATCTTTGCATTCAAATATCCATCGGCGCTGGCCAGTAATACGTAATTAACACCCCTGTTGACCTGAAAACGATAAGTACCATTTGGTTTTCCGTTAAATTTCTCATTAGTTCCGTCATTTCCCACAACCCTGATGGTTGCATTCGGGATAAATTCATCATCTTTATCTACAATATATCCCTCTAACGAAACCTTGACCACCGGATATTCAAAAGAGTAAATATGATCGGCACCTCTGGCCTCTCCCCGATTGGAACTAAAAAAACCGGATTCCGTATCTTTATAAAATGTCACTCCAAAATCATCTCCTTGCGAATTTATAGGAACTCCCATATTTTCGACAGCCCATCGTTTCGCTCTTTTATCAAAGTTTGCCTTAAATATATCCAAACCTCCTAACCCGGGATGTCCATCTGATGAAAAATACAGAGTAGAATCATTTCGCACATAAGGAAACATCTCGTCTCCTGCTGTATTAATATCAGGGCCTAGATTTTCGATATAACTAACGTCTTCACCAAACATAGATGCCCGCCAAATATCCTTACCTCCATATCCGCCGGGCATATCCGAGACAAAGAACAACGAATAACCATCGGGACTCAATGCCGGATGAGCATACATATATGATGAATCCGAAGGAAAGACGAGCCTATCCCCCTTTCCCCATGAACCGTCTGCCCTTCTCGATTTATAAATTGCAGCATTCGACGAGAATTCTGATCCGTCATCACTGAATGTATAATACATCATATTACCACTAGCCGAAAAAGTAGGAGTTCCTTCATCCTTCTCTGTATTCACTGCTCCGGCAGTTTCAGGCTTCATCCATTTGCCTGTTTCATCTTTACGAGTTACAAATATATCATTATTGTACCCTCCGGTTATCGCACTTTTTACTTCTCCCTGTACATCATCCCTGTTTGTGGTGATATACATAACATCGTATTCGGGAGGTAAAAGCATGGGGGAAAATTCACTTCTACGTGAGTTAAAGATATCCATTTTCCGAACTATATATTTCGTTGGATTATCCTTTATCCCGGCCGCTGACGTCGCACCATCTAGACCATTAAGGGCAAACTGATTCTGAGGATAAGATTCGAGGAATATTTTATATTGATCCACAGCCTGTTTATAACTCCCTGCTTTGTGCAATGTTCGTGCATATTGAAGCCGTATCAAAGTATCAGCTTGATTATATCTCAAAGCATTTACATATGCAGCATTTGCCGATACTACATTATTAGACAAACGATAACTTTCGGCTAACCTGAAAGCAACCGTACCTCGAAGATCTTTATTTTTGGGCGGTATTTTACGATAAATCTTGCGATACATATTTGCCGCTTCGAAATACTCCCCATTCTTGAATCGTCGGTCTGCATCACTAAGCTTAACCTGTTTACATGAAAAGGAGAATATACCGACAACGGTCAATAAAAATATAGATGAGTAAATTTTAAATTTCGACATTGATTCCATTTAAGACCTTCGGCCGATTTATTACTATATAGTAATCCATACCCCTCAAGCGCAGACTAATGTTATCCGGCACTTTCTTTTTTACATAAAACACAAAGGTAAAAATATAAGTTAAACAGAACATCCGATTTATAATTTTTCAATACCCGATATTCATTAACAGTTTTTAAAATTCACATTATTATTTATCTTTGTAGAAAATAGAATTGAACATGAACAAACATTTCTTTGGATGCATACTCGCAGCAGTATGCTTGGTTGCATCTTGCAAACCAAAGGAGCAAAACAATTTTGCGGAAGTTATAAAAATTGTAGACGAAACTGAGGTTATAGTCAATACTTATGACAGTACTGTTTCGATTGCTCTGATAAATAAAAAGATAGATTTCATTAATGTACTAGCAAAAGGAGCTACAGACTCGACAAATCTAAAATTAAACGATCTTAAAAATCTTAAGATCTACCCACCTAATGAAGAATTAAGATCAAGCTCGATTAATTATATAAAATCCCTTCAAAAACTCATCAGTGCAGAAAGCCAATATGCCCTGATAACAGATACAACAGACATATCTGCGGCAAAACAAATGGATGCGAACGTATTGAAGGAAATAAACGCCATAGAGCAAATGCGTTACAAATACAGGCTGGCTATCAAAGAATCATCAAAATAAAAACATAAGCATAACTATAACCCGTTATTATTTAGATATTTATTATTATTTATTACTACAAAGTATTCAAAAACAACACCAAAATGAAAAAAAATGTATTATTCTTATTATGCCTGTTAACAATTATAATTTCTTTATCTTCTTGTGGGGGGATAGATCCTGTCAAATACAACGACAACTTAGTAAGTTACTCCGACATAGCAGGTGACCGGATTATGGGTCTCAATGACAAAATCGATGGCATAGAAGATCTAGAGAATTACACCGACAGCATTAAAGTTCTAGGAGAAAACACTATAGATAGCTTGAAATCCGATTTAAATAAAATTTCGCTGATGGAACCTGCAAAAGGCAGCGAAGATTTTAAGGCTGCAACAATAGCATATATGGAATCTCTGATCAGTTATACAAAAACTCTGACCGAAGAATATTCAAAAGTTAGTGAAGAAACCTCTGATGAAGATTACAATAATATAGATAAACTTATCGACGAAAGTTTCGATACCAGTATGAAAAAATTAGAGGCAATGCAGGCTGCTCAGAAATCATTTGCAAAGGCTAACAATTTTATATTGAAATAAAACTCATTAGACACATTCATTTATTTAATATAAGTATCTTTGAACACAGATCGGCACTCCGGTCTGTGTTTTTGTCAACTTATAGAAAAAGCTTAACAACATATTGCAGAGAATATATTGTTATACGGGCTAATCAATAAACAATTACTAAAATTTTAATTTAATTGCTTTGTGTCAAAAAACAAACATGTAATAAATGATCCTGTATTTGGATTTATCACTATACCTAATGATTTTATAAACCAGATCATCAAACATCCTTTTGTACAACGTCTGAATCGTATAAAGCAATTAGGTATGGCTTCATTCGCATATCCGGGTGCACAGCATACCCGATTTCATCACACTCTGGGGGCAATGCATTTGATGCAGCAGGTTATAACCAACCTAAAAACAAAAGGTAATAACATATCAGACGACGAAACAAACGGTGCTCTTGCCTGTATACTTCTACACGATGTGGGTCACGGTCCTTTTTCGCATGTACTCGAACATACTATAGTTGAAGGTATACATCACGAAGAAATATCATTGAAGATAATGGAACGCCTCAACAATGAATTAGGCGGAAAATTAGATATATGCATAAGTATATTCAAGAACGAGTATCACAAACGATTTTTGCATGAACTTGTCAGCGGACAACTAGATGTAGATAGGCTGGATTATCTTCGCCGCGATTGTTTTTTCACGGGAGTAAATGAAGGAAATATAGGTTCGGAACGTATTATCCAGATACTTGATGTCAGAAATAACAAATTGGTTGTTGAAGCGAAAGGTATTTATTCTATCGAAAACTTCCTGCTATCACGCAGGTTGATGTACTGGCAGGTATATCATCACAAGACTGCAATATCTGCAGAAATAACGCTTATCAATGCTCTAAAACGAGCAAAAGAATTAGTTAATAAAGGTGTTGAATTATTTACACCACCTGCGCTTAAATTTTTTCTGAAGAACAATGTTACTCGTGAAAATTTCAATGGAGAAGCTGTTGACCTATTCATACGATTAGACGATTCTGATATTTGGTGTGCTCTTAAAGAATGGACAAATTCGGATGACATGATATTGTCAACATTAAGCAATGCATTTGTAAACCGCAATTTATTCAAAATAGAGATACACACAGAACCAATAAATGATACACTTGTTGATAAGTATATATCCCGATATACTGAGAAATGGAATTTAAGCAACCATGAAGCAAAGTATTTTTTTGCAAAAAGAACTGTTTCAACAGATGTATATAACGAAAACGGCAATAGTATAGATATACTCTTCAATGACGACAGGATAGAAGATATTGCAACCATATCAGATCTGCTGAATGTTCAGTTATTGTCTAAAAAAGCCGAAAAGTATTACTTTGCCTATTTGGATATATAAAAAAGATTTGAGGTCTTTCTCTTACCAACTTAAATATTTAATCCAAAATAAATTACATAACAAAAAGAAACAATATATTTATCATTCATGATACAAAAATACCCTTCGGTTCTTTTAGAAAGTGCCGTAAATGAATTTGCCAAATTACCGGGAGTCGGACGAAAAACCGCACTTCGTCTGGTTTTACATATGCTACGTCAGGATGAAAAAAATGTAGAAGCGTTTTCTTCTTCCATATTAACTCTGAAAAGAGATGTCAAGTATTGTAAATCGTGCTATAACATATCCGACGAAGACATTTGTCCTATATGTGCTAATCCGGGGAGAGATAAATCGACCGTATGTGTGGTAGAAAACATAAAAGAAGTGATGGCGATTGAGAACACCTCACAATTCAGAGGATTATACCATGTTCTGGGTGGGATTATATCTCCTATTGACGGAATAGGACCTAACGACCTTCAAATAGATACTTTGGTCGAACGGGTAGCACAAGGCGGCATCAATGAAATCATCCTGGCACTAAGTACCACGATGGAAGGAGATACCACCAACTTCTACATTTATAAGAAGCTGGCACCTTATAATGTCAAAATATCAATGATCGCCCGAGGTATTTCAATCGGGGATGAAATCGAATACGCCGATGAAGTAACTTTAGGCAGATCTATCATAAACAGAACTCTATTTAATGAATCCTTTAACCTGTAACCCATGCTTGATAAAACATACAGAAATTTAAGGCTCTCGTATTTTTTAAGTATCGCAGTTATTCTTATCGCTTTCGTTTTTGATGTACTATATACAACGAAGTACATAGTTCCTTCCGAATCTGTGATATTAGAGCGTTGGGCTATAATCATTACATTAGGCGGAATTTACGGAATACTGAAAATGCTGCACCCGAAGTTAAAAAAAGAAGACAAACCAACTACCGAAATTGCTCTAAAAAAATATGTTACAAAATATTACACCAGACACGCAGCTTTAGTTGTACTTTGTGTATTTAATATGTCATGCCTGATTATTACGGGTTTGAAAAATTTTACGTTTTTGACTATCATTACTATATTTGCATTCTTCTTATGTATACCGAATAAAAAGCATTTAGAAGAAGAAACTAAAATTATAGACGAAGTATGATTATAGCTGTAGACTTTGATGGAACAATCGTAGAACATGAATACCCTAAAATAGGACGTCCTATACCATTTGCTATAGATACATTATTAAGCCTGCAAAAAGACGGACATATTTTAATTCTTTGGACAGTACGCGATGGGGACTTATTACAAGAAGCCATTGATTATTGTTCCAAAAGAGGGCTGACATTTTATGCCGCCAACAAAAACTATCCGGAAGAAGATCCGGCAAAAGCATCCAGAAAACTGACTGCCGATTTGTTCATTGACGATCGCAATGTTGGAGGGCTTCCCGACTGGGGTGTGATCTATAATGCGGTAAGAGCTGCCGAAAAAGGTGAATATTCTTTCGAAAAAATAATGATGTCCGCCGGAGAGAATATGCAAAGATCAAGACGCAAAAAGAATTTCTTTATCCGTCTGGGTGAAATGTTTGAAAGGGACGGATACTAAGGTTCTGGCTTCTTTAAATTAGCTGCAGTATCAGTAAGACCTGATATTTCAAAGATGAAACTATCCATAATTATAGTCAATTATAATGTTAAGTATTTTTTGGAGCAATGCTTGAATTCGATTTTTGCGTCCATTACTGATTTTGACTATGAAATCATTATAGTTGATAATAATTCTTCCGATCACTCAATACCCTATCTTCAATCACGGTTCAGCCAAACTAATCTCCACTACATTATCAATGACAATAATCCGGGATTTTCAAAAGCTAACAATCAGGCAATCAGACAAGCTAAAGGAGAATATCTGTTAATACTCAATCCTGATACTGTATTAGGTGAACATGTTTTACTAAATGTGATTGGTTTTCTCGATCAGAATCCTCAAGCCGGAGCGGTAGGAGTAAAAATGATTAACGGATACGGACAGTTTCTTGCAGAATCAAAAAGAAGCGTCCCCTCCCCTTGGGTCTCCTTCTGCAGATTATCGGGATTACAGGCGGTGTTCCCAAAGTCACGGATATTCGGTAAGTACAACCTGCTTTATCTAAACAAAGACTCAATAAATGAGGTTCCCATCTTAGCAGGGGCTTTTATGATGATCCGTCATTATGCCATCAATCAAACAGGAGCTTTTGATGAAGATTTTTTTATGTATGGCGAAGATATAGATCTCTCATTCCGTATAGAACAGGCCGGATATAAAAACTATTATCTTCCAGAAAAAATTATTCATTACAAAGGTGAAAGCACTGATAAAAACAACCTCAAATACATAAAAGCATTCTATGAGGCTATGCTTATATTTTATAAAAAGCATTACACTGATTCTAACAGACCTTTATACTCATTGATTTGTGCTTCAGTTAAATTAAAACTATATTTTTCCGGCAAGAAAAAAATACTTGGTAAACATATGCCTGAAAAGAAGACATATACTTTCGATTCGTCACAAATGTCATTCGAAAATATTATTGAAGAAATGGAGAAGAACAGTTCCGAAAACACTCGGTTTTTAATATATTCGCCCCGGACAGATATTACAATAGGTACAAAAACAATAATACATTCTTCAAATAATGTATCTCGAAAATGACGATATAAAATTACGTGCATTAGAGCCCGAAGACCTCGAAGTCTTGTATAAATGGGAAAATGACACACAGCTATGGATACATGGCAACACTTTGTCGCCTTATTCTAAATTAGCTCTCAGAGAGTATATTGCCGATACTCAACAAACCGATATTTATCAGGCAAAACAATTACGGCTGATGATCGAACTAAAATCAGATGGTACTGTTATAGGTACAGTTGATATTTATGATTTTGATTTTCATCATGCCAAAGCCGGTATCGGTATACTTGTTGACAATGCTTACAGGCAATGTAATTATGCAACAATAGCTCTTGAATTAGTACATGAGTATATTTTTAATTTTTTACGTATTAATCAACTTTATGCCTATATAGCCTCGGACAACAAGAATAGCCAGAAACTATTCGAAAAGTCAGGGTATAAACAGTCCGGATTTCTGAAGCAATGGATATACTGTTCGGAACAATACAAAGATGTATATATATATCAGCTGGTAAATAATCACTGAAGAATCTCAACAATAAATTTATCTATAAAAGAGATAAGCAAAGAATGTGATATCAAGAAAAAGGCTATAACCTGAAAAAGACATATGCCTGTTACTTTTGTTACCTTTTACATTAAACATCTGAATAAGAAGAAAAAAAGTAATATATTTATAATAAATGAAAGAAGATATACAAAAAGCCATGGAGGTAATGGCTGCGGGAGGTATCATACTCTATCCTACTGATACTATATGGGGCATTGGTTGCGATGCGACAAACGAAGAAGCCGTACGCAAAATATACGAATTGAAAAAGAGGTCGGATAGCAAAGCTCTTATTGTATTGACGGACAATCCCGTAAAATTGGAATATTATCTGTCTGATGTACCGTCATTGGCTTATGACCTTATAGATGCATCTGAGGATAAACCGCTTACAATCATTTATGACAATGCTAGAAATCTCGCACCTAACCTGATAGCTGAAGATGGAAGTATAGCAATACGAATCACAAGTGAGAAGTTCTCACAGGAATTATGCCGGCGTTTTCGTAAAGCAATAGTTTCCACATCAGCAAATCTAAGTGAAGAACCATCTCCGTCTAATTTTACGGAAGTATCGGAAACAATAAAAAACGGGGTGGATTATATCGTTAATTACCGTCAGCGAGATACTTTCAAAGCTAAGGCTTCAAGCATACTTAAATTGAGCAACAACGGAGAAATCAAAATCATCAGAGAGTGAGTACATTATTATTTGAAAATCAAAAGATCACATCATCCGAATTCCCTGACAACCTCGCATCAGGTACAGACTTTATAGATTGTACGATTGAAAAATGTAATCTCTTCGAACGGGATCTAACTTCCGTTAATTTCACCAACAGCACCTTTGCGAATTGTGATCTTTCGATGAGCAAATTATCGAATACCCAATTAAACAATGTGATTTTCAAAGATTGTAAAATGATGGGGGTAGATTTCAGCAAATGTATAGGATTTCTTTTCGAAGTGCATTTCTATAACTGTATCTTGGATTTCTGCTCTTTCGAACACCTGAAAATGCAGGGTACTACATTCAAAGATTCATCCATGAAAGGGGTCGATCTGACAGGAAGTAATCTTCAAAAATCATTTTTCCTGAATACAGATTTGTTTGATGCCCGTTTTTCCCATACCAATCTGAAAGAATGTGATCTTAGTCTGGCTTATAATTTTACGATAAGCCCGACTCAGAATAATATAAAGAAAGCAATCTTCTCGGAAAACAATATCAGCGGATTATTAAACGAATTCGGGATCAAAATAATCTGACGCTTATATGAAGATACATGGGATAAGCAACAACAAGTATTTAATGATATATTTTTAATTTATAACCGACTTTGGCTGTTATACTTACCAAAGTAATAAACAGGACTGAGACCTTAGGTACAATTTGACATTCAAAATATTTCCATATTCTTATTGTAAATTGTAAATTTGAGGTTCAATTAATAAATATGGAACAAAATAGTAGTTTATCCAGGTTTTTAGCATGGAAGAACAGACATATACGGGAACAACATTTTTTGGTTTTCGTAAGTTTTCTGGTCGGTATTTTAACGGCATTGGCTGCGCTTATTCTAAAAACACTGATTCATTTCATTCAGCACTTACTTACTGATAACTTCAGCATTGCAAATGTTAATTACATGTATTTGATATATCCTATAGTAGGTATTCTTATAGCAGGATTATTTGTCAGATATATAGTGAGGGATGATATCGGTCATGGGGTAACTAAAATTCTTTATGCAATCTCTCAGCGTAAGAGCTATATCCGTGCTCATAACATGTACACATCTATTATAGCCAGTTCCATAACCATCGGATTCGGAGGGTCGGTCGGAGCCGAAGCTCCTATTGTCCTTACAGGATCAGCTATAGGATCTAATCTCGGACGCTTTTTCAGAATAGAACAACGCTACCTCATGCTACTGATCGGATGCGGAGCCGCAGGTGCCATCGCAGGTATTTTCAAAGCCCCTATCGCAGGATTGGTCTTCGTTGTCGAAGTATTGATGCTAGATCTCACAATGACAACTATATTGCCATTGCTTGTAACATCGGTTACTGCCGCAACATTTACGTATGTGGTATCGGGTACCGGAGCCATGTTTCAGTTTGCACATGCCGAACCTTTTCTACTAGAGCGAATACCATATGTTATTGCATTAGGTATATTCTGCGGATTAGTCGCACTATATTTCACACGGGCTATGGACGCTACCGAAAATGTATTCCGCAAACTCAACTATTGGCAAAAGTTTGCAGTTGGAGCAAGTATTCTCAGTATTCTGATATTTCTGTTCCCCCCATTATATGGAGAAGGATACAATACAATCAACCTACTATTGAGAGGGATAAATGGCTCGGAAGCCATTATGGATGGAAGTTTATTCTATACGCTGAAAGGATCTAACTGGGGTATAATCGGGCTTTTAGGCTCTTTACTCATATTCAAAGTATTTGCATCGAGTGCGACTAACGGAGCAGGTGGTACGGGTGGTATATTTGCCCCATCATTATTCTTGGGTTGTATTGCCGGTTTTGCATTTGCTTACGTCATAAACGGATCACATCTATCGCCATTCCTTCCTCACGAAAATTTTGCGTTAATGGGTATGGCAGGAGTAATGGCAGGGGTAATGCATGCCCCTTTGACAGGGACATTCCTAATAGCCGAACTCACCGGAGGATATGAGCTACTGCTTCCGTTATTGATAGTATCAACAATCTCATTTGCCACTATAAAACTATTCGAGCCTCACAGTATATATGCAATGCGTCTCGCAAAAAAAGGAGAATTGATAACTCACCATAAAGACAAAGCGGTACTAACACTCATGAATCTAAAATCTCTATTGGAAGAAAGTTTTCAGGTTGTAAAACCAGAAATGAGTTTGGGAGACATGGTTAAAGTAATAACGCAATCGTCACGAAACGTTTTCCCTGTTGTCGATGACAATGGTAAACTTATGGGTGTGGTACTTATTGATAATATCAGAAATATCATGTTCCGTCCCGAACTATACGAACGCTTCAAGGTAACCCGTTTTATGGTATCACCTCCGGGGGTGATAAACGTGAATATGCAAATGGAAAAAATCATGCGGTTATTTGATCAGACAAAAGCATGGAATTTACCGGTTGTGGATGAAGACGGTAAATACCTCGGGTTCGTTTCAAAATCAAGTATTCTTAATAATTATAGAAAAGTTCTGGTTGACAATTTCTCAGAAATGGACTAAATCAGCACGAATAACTTATGAATAAAAAAGATCTAAGAATAGTATTTATGGGGACTCCTGAGTTTGCAGTAGAAAGTCTTCGTGTACTTGTAGAAAACAATTATAATGTAGTCGGAGTAATAACAATGCCCGATAAACCTGCGGGAAGAGGTCATAAGATCCAACACTCGGCAGTTAAAAGCTACGCTTTAACACAAAACTTACCCTTATTGCAGCCCGAAAAACTAAAAGATGAAGATTTTCACAAAAAACTAAAAGGATGGAAAGCCGATCTTCAGATAGTAGTAGCATTTCGCATGTTGCCCGAAGTAGTATGGAATATGCCACGGTTAGGCACATTCAATTTACATGCCTCTCTATTACCTCAATACAGGGGAGCTGCGCCTATCAACTGGGCAATAATGAATGGAGACAAAGAAACCGGAGCTACGACTTTCTTTCTGACTCACGAAATAGATACAGGAAAAATCATACTTCAAGAAAAATTACCAATCGGCGATTCGGACAATGTAGGAAAAATACATGATGAACTTATGGTTATGGGAGCTCAGTTAGTTAAAAGAACAGTAGACCTTCTGCTTGAAGGAAAAACAGAAGCCATTCCTCAAGATCAATTTTTCAAAAACGAAGAAGAACTGAAACCTGCACCCAAAATATTCAAGGAAACCTGTCGTATCGATTGGAATCAGTCTGTAGAAAAGATATATAACCATATAAGAGGACTATCTCCTCACCCCGTAGCATGGACCGAATTAAAAGTTCAGGGACAAAACGCAGTTCCTGTAAAAATATACTCTGCTACAATGGAAAAATGTAAGCACGAACAATCAGAAGGAAATATCGAAACCGACAATAAGACTTATATAAAGGTAAGTTGCAAAGATGGTTTTATCAATATAACCAATCTTCAATTGCCCGGAAAAAAAGCTCTTAACACAGAAGAACTTTTACGAGGATACAAATTCCCTGAAAATAGTATTCTACAATAATATCGACTCTATGCAAAAAGTACTCAAATCGTCTGATCTAAAAGCAGATTTAAAGAATATTCTCACTCAGATAGCCCATGATAAGCTATTTGTTTTAACGGATACTAATTCAGATGTATTATGTTATCCTCTAATCTCTGAAATCGAAGAAATAAAGAAGGCCGGAAAAATCATCATAAAAGCCGGAGATAATAATAAGAATCTCGAAAGCCTGGCATGTATCTGGAGTTACCTTTCTCAAAACGGAGCGACCCGACACTCTTTACTTATCAGTTTAGGAGGAGGTATGGTTACCGACATCGGAGGATTTGCCGCAGCCAGTTTTAAACGGGGAATAAAAAGCATTAATATACCGACAACCTTACTTGGAGCTGTAGATGCTGCTGTAGGGGGAAAAACCGGAATTAATTTCAATGGTTTAAAAAATGAAATAGGTGCATTCGCTCCCGCTGAAACAGTACTGATTGATTCTGAATTTTTCAAGACACTAGACCATCCTAATTTTCTCTCAGGATATGCTGAGATGATCAAACACGGACTAATATCTAATGAACAGGTATGGTTAAACCTACTTTCTTTCGATACGCATCAGATCAATTACGATATACTGAAAGAATTGGTCGTAGAATCAGTAGCTGTTAAAGAAAAGATTGTAGAGCAAGATCCTTTTGAGAAAAATATCCGTAAAGCTCTTAATCTCGGACATACCATCGGACATGCATTTGAAAGCTTATCCTACACTATTAATAAGCCGGTTCAACATGGATATGCTGTAGCATGGGGAACTATTTGTGAATTATATCTCTCATATAAAAAATGTGGATTCCCTAAAGATAAATTATGGCAAACATTGGTATTCATCCGTGAAAACTATGGCTTGTTTCCGTTTTCATGTGACGATTATGAAACCTTATATGAACTAATGAAACATGATAAAAAAAATGAATCAGCAGAACGTATAAACTTTACCTTACTGGAAGGTATCGGTAAACTTGCACTCAACCAAACAGCAACTAAAGATGAAATCTTTGAATCAATCGATTTCCTGCGGGAATCTCTAGGTGAATAAGATTGTAGATTTACTATTTAAAGACTAAAAAAAGAACGGCTTTCCATGATGGAAAGCCGTTCTTTTTAGAAGTATTCCTTTTATTTAATAACAACCTTAGTACCTGATGTATGAGAGATATACTCAGGAGCATATAAACATTGTATCATAGTTATACCACTGCTATAGTCACCCACTCGATTGACAAAAACGGGATATTCAAAAACATAAGTGCCTTTTGGCAATAAATCGAAAAAGAAGTTAGTGGATGCATCTTTAGTCGACTGATAATAATATGTGCTCTCCCGCCATTTTATTCCGGATAATGTTTCGGCCGGTTCAAAACACGAAGCCCTCATATCTTTCAGTCGAACAAACTCCATATCTCGATCGGAACGGATAGTCAAACGTATGATAACTTTATCTCCAACCTTTAAAGGTGTAGATTCACTCACTTCCACCAAAGATTTGCCTTTGATAGAAGATTGCTCCACAAACAATTTCTTATCGACATTCAACACACCCTTTTGATCTGTTACTTTATCCAGATCTTCATAATATTGCCAATACATAGTACCCCAAGAAGGACCTTCGGATGTTTTGGATATCGAAACTCTACCCATACCTGAGGTTATGTCTGATCCACTCCAACTTTGCTTTATATAATCCACACCGGGCATACTACTTTTCGTATCTAGAATTCTATCATTAATTGTAATTTTGGAATTTCCGGATGCAGCAAACCAATCATTACCTGAACTCAAAAGAGCATATATCGCATCAATTGTAGCATGAGTCGACTCCCATAATTGAGTCTGTTTTTGTTTCAACAACCATTGTTTCATTCTATCCATTTCATCGTCAGACGCATTTGCATTTTTAAAGGCGTCCATCAGAAATGTATGCACAGTTACAGCTGATTGCCCCATAAAACTCCGAATTTCATTATTTGCCCAAAACATGCCCATTTCATCGTTTATTGTGGCATGCTCTCTCAAAGAGTTTATAATTTTGTTATTTAATATCTTATTACCATTCTGCGAAGCTAAAACAGCCAATAATGATTGCTCGTATAAATTGAGCTTAGTCCAATTTTTTTCCGCAATAGAAGTATAAAACCTCTCAGCTTCACGAGTCTTCTGATCTATTGGTATATCTCGATAGAATGATCTTACATAAAGGTATTCCAATTGATTGGTTGATAAATAAGACACCTTCTGCCAGTCTTTATTAAACCTCTTCAGATCTTCATATTCTTTCAGTATCTGTGAGTCTATATACTTAAGCGCATTCATCTGCATTACTTTCACGTTTTCTCCATACTCTACTGCATTAAGATGAGTTAGCTGAGTGAATCCGTACAATACATACTGCGTTATACTACGACTCGAATACATTCCTTTGTACCAAGCCCAGCCGCCATCTTCACGTTGCAGTTCCTGTAATTTTACAATAGCCTGATCCGCCTGATTCTTCGAATTATTCAGGTCCAACAGCAGAGATAATCTTTCCATCTGTTCTGTTTCGTCCTTAGCTTCTAGTACCCATGGTGTTTCCTCGAGCAAAACTTGTTTAAGTTCGTCATTTTGCATCAACTTCGAAACCATTGTATTCTTATCTGCACCTTGTTTTTTCCATGTTGCTATCATCGAAGCTACTTTTGGATATTGATGAGATACAAAATTCCCCAATACATTGACATAATAGCTGGCAAACCAGTTTACAGCATTCTCATTGGTTGGGTTACTCAATACAGGTAACGCCTGTACGGCATACCATGCAGGATTTCCGGTATATTCGAACGTCAGCCGGTAGTTAGAAGAGCTATTCGATTTATTATTGACAAACCTATCGAATACAAAGTCTTTAGTCTGGCTTTTGTTCAGATTCATATTCATACTTTCGGTTACAAGCATCCTGTTAGAAAGTACAGGTAAAACATGCTGTTCTCCATCACTGAAAGATTCGCTTTCGGCTATAACTTTAACCCCAAGCATATCTATATCTGAAGGAACATCGAACAACCAGGTCACCGAAGACGATGCATCTTTAGCCAATTCAAAAATCTGAGACTTATTCTCCAATTTTATATCCTTTTCCAGATCTGTTACTGGATCAAAAAATACCAGTCGTACTTTTCCTGATACAGTTTTATCCGAAAGGTTGGATATCTTAGTAGAGATTGAAGCCTTATCGCCCTGCCTTATAAATCTCGGCATATTGGGAGTGACCATCAATTCTTTTCGAGATATTGCGATAGCCTCTAATGAGCCTGTATCAAGATTCTGATCATAGGCTAATGCTCTGAACCGCCATGTTGTATTCGATTCTGGTACTGTAAATGAAATAATAGTCTCTCCATTTTTATCCGTTCTCAATTGAGGATAGAAAAATGCAGTCTCATTAAAATTACTTCTTATCTGAACAGGAGACTTGTCTGCTATATTATCAACAATACCTGCATCGTCTGTAATCACAGGTGGTGTAAACTGTACAGAAGACTCTGATTTCATATCCATAATCCCCTGAACTGAACCAGAAAGTCGCTCTACGGCAAAAGCCGGTGCAGGCGCAGGTTGCGGCACAGAAGACATTCCTCTTATAACAATTCTATTATTGGAGGAAAAAGTAAAACCAAATAAGTTCAAACGATCAATCGACATACTCTTATAGGAAGGTCGGCCTGTATTATCAAAATAAAAATATTGATTCAAATCATCAAATCCCCCTCCTCTTTGAAACAAATCAACTCCGGTTGATGGAGAATAAGAAGCAGTGATCAGATTCCAAGGATTAGGGCTGTTCAGTTTATCCAACGAACTATCATACATAGATGCCAACAGTTCCGAAAAAGCAGGCTTACCGATATTGTCTTTTACCGAAATCCGCCATTCTTCCTGTTGTCCCGGCTTAAGCTTATCTCTGAAAACTTCAAATTTCAGGTTAAGATCTTTCTTTTCATCCTCTTTCGTTAATACTATTTGTTGGGTATAAGGCTTTTCATCAATAATATATGTAAATGATACGACTGCGTTTTTATTATATTCCTTTTTATAAGGAATGGAGAATTTCTCAATTGAGTTGTTAAACCTGATCTGCCGTCTTTCAAAGACACAATTATTACTTACTATTTCATATAATACGATAACATCTTTAGCTGATACTCCAAAAGCAATCTCCGCACTTTGTGCTACTGAGAAGGTTGTTTTCTTTTCGACTAGCCACTCATTTGATTCTATAGGAGGCTGTTTGTCATTGTATGAGTACAAAACAAAATTTTCTTTTGCAGTAACATTTCTACCCTTATCGTCTTTAGCAGAAAGAGCTAGCTGATACTTAGCCGAAGGCAGGCTTCTCATAATTCCCATCAGATCTGTCTCTTCGGACTTAAATTCACCTGTCTTTACCTGTGAATTTATACTATCATTGGCATGTAAACTGTATAAGACATAAGTTCCGTTTAATGAGATATTTTCCCCATTGAGATTAGTTGAACTAACAACTATCTTTTTGTCTGATGCTTTATCAATTTTATCACCTATATCTGTTGATAAAATCACTGACGCATCTCCAACAGCAAAAGATAAAGTCCCTTCCTGAGTCTCTCCATTCTGATCGGTTACTGATGCAGTAATTTCATAATTATATATTTGATTACCAAATAAACGACTATTTGTGGTTTCTCTTTGAGGAATAACAAAAGAAACTTCAAATGAACCATCAGCATTAGTGACTACAGTTCCATTATCTATTGTTTCGGTTGCACCGCCATACCACCATCTGAAAAATGGACGTTGTATAACATTATATGAAACCTCTGCATCTTGCAGTTTTATTCCTGAAAAATTTTCGGCATGTCCGATTACCTTTACTTTGTCACCAAAAGCATACGACTTATCTATTTTATCAAAAGTTACCTGAAAAGTCGGCCGTTTGTATTCTTCAACCATAAAATATGTATAACTATCACCAACCTTAATGCTATATTGTCCGGTTAACCCACCTTTCGGTAAGACGAATTCACCTGAAACAGAACCAAAATCATTTGTGGTCAAACTCTTTTCGGATATTCTCTCACCATTGACATTGAACAACTCAACATTATATTGTTTGTTTTTGGCTAACGCGAACTCTCCTTCTTTGCCCTGTAACAAATTTATGGCTTTGAAATAGACTGTTTGCCCGGGACGATAAATACTCCGGTCTGTAAACAAATTGATAATCTCTTTTGATCCACTTTGCTCATTGGTCTGAAAATTATAAGAATAACTAAAATAAGCCAATACATTTTGTTTATCATCTCCTTTACTAACACTATAGCGATACGAATACAAATTACTTTTATCCCGGTTATATATTCTTGATAAATCATATACGGCAAAGCCTTTCGAATCGGTTTTTACTTGATCTATATCGTTATAAATATTCTTAGAATCAGATTTCTTAATTGTTATCACTGCATCTGACACAGGTGCACCTGTCAATCTGTCCACGATATAAAATTCATATACATCCTGACTTTTATTCCGAACAAAATTTGCCAGTCGCGATATTGTAAACTCGCATCTTTCGGACTTATCGTTTGACACAGATTTATCAAAATCAATAACCAGATTGTAGTTACCTATTTTGTTCAGATCAATATCAAAATCGATGCTTTCTTGTGAATAAGTCGATTTTGGGTTCAGATTAACAATCTGGTTTTTGACCTCTTGCTGAGTATTCTTATCTATAATTCTAAGATTGACATACTTTAAATTCCTGTACAGAAGAGTAAACGTCTTTTTCTTCGTATCAGGATGATACACCTCTTTTCCTTTGATCTGAGCATAAGGACTCTCAATGTTATACAGAACATCTTTCAATAAGTTTATACGGCTGTATTTCGGATATTTTTTCAATCCTAGCTGACACCAATCATAAATCCGGGTCAGATTATCCTCTTTATCTGGCTCTCCCGTCCTCTGTAAAAGTTGGGTCAAGGCATAAATGACCTCTACATTATAATCGTATGCTTCGTTTTCGCGTTCAAGATTCAACAAAAAGTCTTTTGCATATTTATCAGTATATGAACCCACTGTCCGCATCAGATAATTATGACGGTCTAATTCTGTAAACACAACAGACTCGTTCATATTTCGGGCTTTAAAAGATTTTAAAGCATTCTGATAAAAACCAAGTATTAAAAGATTATCATTATCAGAAAAATCCAGTTTAAGAAAATCACTTGCAGGTAAAGCCAAATCGGAAGCTTTTAAACCTTTTGACTTTAAAGACCTATCAAAGTCTGCAGATTGAGAGCCTCTATAAGAATTTGTCATTCTTGCAGACTGATCTATAGCCCTTTTAATAAGAAAATCGTAAAGAGTAGGATATAATGTTCTCGAGTCTTCTCCTTCTATCAGTATATCTTTGTAATTCAGCACCGGCTGTTTAAGCAACTCACTCTCGTTTCCCACAGACGCCTTGAGGTGTTCAGCAGCTTTGTCTTTGAATATATTCCCTGTCCACTCTTTAATATCTTTGGGTATATATCCAACAATATCAGTCCGATTGGATATCTGCCATCTTACAGCATCATAATAATTTAGGTAAACTTCCGCAATAAGTGAATGAAGCAAAGCTTTATCATCAGACTTGTTCGAAATTGTTATCAAACTGTCTATATCTGAAAAAATAGATATATCGGTTTCGTTATCAATCGAAATTTTATATTTATTGATATAAAGTAATGATTTGATAGTTTGCGGCGTATCTTTAGACGATACAGCATCTTTAAAAATACTATTAACTACACTTAAAGCAGATTTTGGTAAATTATCTTTTTCAAACTTCTCAACCTGCTCCCATTGAGATCTATACTTATTCATACCTTTTGAGGTTTGGTTTGTGTGTGCGAATACCCCTATTGAAAAGAGTATAAGCAATCCTAAAAACAATTGCTTCTTCATATTTTTTATCTTATTTTTCAACTAAAGGTCTCAGACCTACTTATTACTTTGGTAAGTATAACAACCAAAGTATGTAATAAACTAAAAATACATCACTAGATGCTTGCTGTTACTTAGATATAATTTGTGTCCGAAATACATAAAGCCCTAATATTTTTTAAGATTTAATAATACTATTTCCCCGATATTAACAACAAACCGATTAATTGATCAGATAAGAACCCAACAGGGCGGTAATATACATAAACCGCATATTCGTTTTCTGTTTCAAAATAATTACCCTCAATTTTTGCCTGGCTATATATTTTACCCGACTGAGTAAGGTATTGGTAATTATATGCTCCCTGCTTTAATAGAACATCAGCAGTATAAACTTTGTTTGCAATATCATATTTCATCAGGTACTTTTCATCAAACCGATTATTTGTAAAACTTCCGTTCAGATATATGGGCTCTAACATAGGTTCGGGAATATCCAATGTGAAACGTGTTTTAAAGTAATCAGCTTGAGTATCGGCATCATTCGCCTCTGCATTCCTGATCAGATAACGACCATTCTGATCCTGATCATAAATATAACGTTTACCAGCCCTTACCTTATCTGTGATAATACTAGTTGAATAATAAGGGCGGGTCAGGTCTGTAGATGCAATATTCAATCCATTATAACGGTAACTTACCGACTCGAAACGACGATACTCATTCCCTGCATCAAATATCAAATCACGGTTATGTTCATAGATTAACTTATCTCCCTGTATGTAAGTAGGCTTCACTCCTACCCGTTGATTATCCATTCTGTTATTTTGCCGGACTACCACTTTCAAATCGGAAAATGGATCTCTTATTTGTATGCCCGCCGTATTTATGGAAAAATTTACCTGCTGATGTTCTTTATTGGCGTCAATATCGGTATTGGAAGAAAAAGCTCCGTCTATTTTAACCTTAGAATCGAGAACCGAAAAACAAGCCATAAGCAAAACTTTATTCTGTTCATCCTCGGCATAGACTTCCACAGCATAGTTTCCCGACAGTTTTAATCGCTGACGATCGTTAGGTATCTGAAAATTATAGTTTGTATAATCAACAATTGTATTTACCGATTGCGCATAATCATCAATTAACAGATCATTAAATCCGTCTAGATATTCAAGATCTAATAATCTGGACTTATTCCAATCGGCATCGCAATTTATGATCCGATATTTTAATGCCCTATAAGAATCTTCACCTAATATATCAAAATTGATGTTTATATAATTGTCTCCTGATAAATCTATAACAGGGATACTTGCCCAATTTCCATTCTTATTGACTTGTACGGTATGTACATCTTCGGACAATGGTTGTGTCTTGTATGCTTGCGGGTAAGAGTATAATACGCTTAACAGCAAAGTAATAGTTAACAATATCTTTTTCATAATAACAAAGGAAAGATTTTTAATTGTATGTAACAAAAAAAGGTCTGCAATCATTTGCAAACCTTTCTATCTGGTATATTATTATTCTCTATTTATGAAGACAAAGCTCTCTTTTTCGCCAAGAAATCTTTGATACCACCAATATGTTCACGGACTTTCTTATCTGAAAACTCAAAAATTTTGGTTACCAATCCATCCAGAAAATCTCGATCGTGCGAAACAAGTATAACCGTCCCGTCATAATCAAGTATTGCATTTTTCAGGACCTCTTTAGTTTTCAAATCCAAGTGATTGGTCGGCTCATCTAGGATCAGCAAATTAACAGGCTCAAGCAATAGTTTTATCATAGCTAAACGGGTACGTTCCCCCCCTGAAAGGACTTTTACTTTTTTATCCGAATCATCACGGTTAAACATAAAAGCACCTAATATATTACGGATCTGAGTACGAATATCACCCTCTGCAACCCGATCTATCGTTTCAAAGACAGTGAGATCTTCATCTAATAAATCTGCCTGATTTTGTGCAAAATAACCGACCGACACATTGTGTCCGAGCATCATTGTTCCGTTATAAGGAGTTTCACCCATCACACATTTCACGAAAGTAGATTTACCCTCTCCGTTCTTTCCAGCCAAAGCCACTTTCTCGCCACGCTCGATCATCAGATTTGCATTTTCAAATACCAGATAATCATCGTATTTTTTGGTAACCATATCCACAGTTAACGGATAATTACCGGAACGTGTAGCGGGCTGAAATTTAATACGTATAGCAGATTTGTCTTCTTCATCAATCTCTACACGCTCCATTTTTTCGAGCTGCCTTACACGGCTCTGTACCAATGTAGCCTTTGCTGCCTGCGCCCTGAAACGTTCAATAAATTCTTCGATCTCCTGTATCTGCTTTTGCTGAGCCTCCCATGCATGAATCTGCTGTTGACGACGTTCGTCTCTCAGCTCTACATATTTAGAGTAATTCACTTTATAATCATAAATCTTGCCTAAAGTCAATTCGATTGTACGGGTTGTTACCGCATCTATAAAAGCCCTGTCGTGAGAAATAAGAACTACGGCATTGGCCTGAGTTGTAATAAAATCTTCCAACCAGCCTATTGATTCTATATCAAGATGATTGGTTGGCTCATCCAATAACATAACATCAGGTTTGCGCAATAGTAGCTTGGCTAGCTCAATCCGCATGCGCCATCCACCACTGAATTCACTTGTAGGACGATCAAAATCTGAACGTTTAAACCCTAGTCCTAATAATGTTTTTTCAACTTCACCATCAAAGTTTGTATCTTCAATATTAGCCAAACGCTCATGAGCATGTGTAAAATCATCTATCAACTTAGCATAGTCATCAGACTCATAATCGGTACGGGTTTCGAGTTGACGGTTCATTTCTTCGATCTGATCCTGTAGATCAAATATATGAGAAAAAGCCAACGATGCTTCGTCTCTTACCGTACGTTCATCGGAAACCTGCATTACCTGAGGGAGATAGCCAATAGTCATCCCATCGGGGCCTGTTACTGTACCTTTGTAGCTCTTATTAACCCCTGCTAATATTTTGAGCATGGTACTCTTTCCGGCACCATTCTTTCCGACCAAAGCTATTCGGTCTTTGGGGTTTATTATAAAATTGATATTGTCAAACAGGGTCTTACCTCCAAATTCAACTTTAAGACTTTCAACTATTAACATGAATTTTATAGACTTATTCTTTTAAGGTCACAGACCTTTTTTTATGAGACTTAGCAAGTATTAACAACAGATAGTTATTTTCCGGAATATGTCACTAAATACTTATGGTTACTGAAAGGGTGCAAAGGTAGGTAATTTATTTTATAAAATCTCTATACATAAAATTAGCTGAAACCAAGTTATTCAAACAGATACTTAATTATCTTTGTACAAAAAAAGATGTCAGGTTTATATACTATATTATTGCTTATAGCATCCAATATCTTCATGACCTTTGCTTGGTATGGTCATCTGAAACTAAAAGAATTCTCGTGGTTTGCTGCGCTCCCTCTTATCGGAGTAATACTGATCAGTTGGGGTATTGCATTCTTCGAATATTGCTTTCAGGTTCCGGCAAACCGAATCGGATTTAATGAAAACGGAGGCCCTTTCTCGCTCATACAGTTAAAGATTATTCAGGAAGTCATTACTCTTACTGTTTTTGTGATTTTCAGTTCTCTCGTATTTCACGAATCTCTCAAATGGAACCATGTATTAGCTTTCTGTTTTATGGTTGCTGCTGTATATTTAGTTTTCAAGAAATAAAAGACAAAATGTATAATAACATAAAGCTATAAAATAAAAGTTTTTTTTGTATTTTTGTTCTCATTTTAAGGTCTAAGACCTATTTATTGACTTTGCAGGCATAACAGCAAAAGCTGGTTATTGCTTTAAAATACGTCATTAAATACTTTCTATTATTTATTATGTTCCTTATTCTATTTGAGGATTTAACGATTGTGGATTCTTATTTGAAATCAAGGACTCTTATTAAAAAATATTCAATAGATGAAAGTTCTAAAATTTGGTTCAACCGCCATAGATACTCCAGAGAGACTGAATATCGTAGCTGATATAGTTAGTAAAAATAACAAATGTATAGTTATAGTATCGGCCATTTCCGGCACGACATCTCTACTTGAAGAAATTTCGGACTATTTATACAAGAAAAATCCGGAAGGCGCAAACGAAACAATCAGTATTCTGGAAAAGGAGTACCAGCAAAAAATAGAACATACTTATAAAAACGTTGAGATAAAGGCGAAAGCTACTCTTTTTCTGAAAGAAAAGATAAATTATATCAGATCTTTCACAAAAGACTTGTTCACTCTATTTGAAGAAAAGATAGTCTTAGCCCAGGGTGAAATCCTTAGCAGTGGAATTGTAAATCTGCTTTTACAAGAAAAAGGCATTGAGGCTAAAGAATTATCAGCTTTGGATTTTATTCGTATCGATAAGAAAAACGAACCGGATCTTTCATTTATCAGCAGTTCTTTAACAAAAATATTGGCAGACAACCGTTCGGAAGTGTATGTAACCCAAGGTTACATCTGTAAAAATGCTTATGGAGAGGTCGATAATTTTCATTTTGGAGGTAGTGATTACACAGCATCACTGATAGGTGCAGCAATTAATGCCGAAGAAATTCAGATATGGACAAGCTTTGATGCTCTTTATGGGAACAATTCCCAACTAATGGCAAACACATCAACCGTACATCAATTGAATTTTGACGAAGCTGCCGAACTTGCTTATTTTGGAACAAAGATATTACATCCGATATGTATACTTCCCGCTAAAATGGCTAATATTCCGGTGAAGCTGCTGAATATATATACACCGGAGGCCAAAGGAACACTCATATCAAATGACACCGAGTCGGGCAAAATAAAGGCAATCGCGGCTAAAGATGGCATAACTGTTATCAACATTAAATCGAGCAGAATGTTATTGGCTCATGGTTTTTTGAGAAAAGTTTGCGAAATTTTCGAAAAGCATCTGACATCCATCGACATGCTGACTACATCCGAAGTTGGAGTATCTGTAACGATAGACAATGCCAAGTATTTAGCAGAAATTACTGATGATCTCAAAAAATTGGGTATTGTTGCGGTTGATAAATCCATGACTATTATATCAGCAGTTGGAGATCTTGACTGGAAAAACGCAGGGCTTGAATCGAAGGTTCTTGATTCAGTGAAAGACATTCCTGTAAGGATGATATCATTCGGAGGCAGCAGTTGTAATATATCGTTTATTGTAAAAGAAGAAGATAAAAGCAGGGCTCTGGAAGCTCTTAGAAATACTATTTTTTAACATCCAAATATCACAAAAATAATGACAAAAGGTACATTTCCTGTCGAACGCTTCAAAAGTATCGAAACGCCATTCTACTATTATGATGTCGATCTTTTAAAAGAGACATTAGACAAAATAAAAGATCAGACTCATAAGTACGGTTATCATCAACATTATGCAGTAAAAGCAAATGCCAACCATAAGATACTACAAATAATAGCTGCTGCCGGATTTGGTGCAGACTGTGTAAGCGGTAATGAGGTAAAAGCTGCAATAAGCGCAGGTTTTCCTTGCTCAAAAATTGTGTTCGCCGGAGTTGGTAAAACCGATAAAGAGATCAATCTGGCACTCAATTATAATATATTTTGTTTTAATGTAGAATCTCTGCCCGAACTTGAAGTGATCAACGAACTGGCTGAGAAAAAAGGCAAAAAGGCTTCCGTTGCAATCCGAATCAACCCCAATGTAGACGCTCATACTCACGAGTATATAACTACGGGGCTGAATGAAAACAAATTTGGATTCAGTATGTCTTCGCTTGACAAAGTATTTGACAAAATCAAAACTTTCGAGAATATCGAATTGATAGGTATCCATTTCCACATTGGATCTCAAATCACAGAAGTTGAAACTTTCGAACCTTTGTGTAAACGTGTCAACGAATTGCAAAGCCAATGTGAAGCAAAAGGAATCCAATTAAAAAACATCAATGTAGGTGGTGGATTAGGTATTGATTATGACGATCCGAACACTAATCCTATTGCTGATTTCGGTTCTTATTTCGAAGTATTCCACAAACATCTTGAGCTAAGAAAAGGACAAATATTACACTTCGAACTTGGACGTGCGGTAGTTGCTCAATGCGGTTCACTGATTTCTCGTGTAACATATGTAAAAGAAGGAGACAGTAAAAAATTCGTAATACTTGATGCAGGTATGACAGATCTGATTCGTCCTGCGTTATATCAAGCATATCACAAGATTGAAAATATATCATCGGATCTTCCTATCGCAAAATACGATGTAGTAGGTCCTATATGCGAATCTTCGGATTGTTTTATCAAAGATTATGATCTGAACGAAACCAAACGCGGCGATTTCGTAGCTTTACGCTCAGCTGGAGCTTATGGAGAGATTATGGCTTCGCAATATAATTGCAGAGAAATACCAAAAGCATATCTTTCGGATAAGCTGTAAAATACGATCAAACCTTAAATAAAGGGTAAGAAAGTCAAGATTATTGTACCTTGGCTTTCTTATGTATATAAGGCCGATACTAAATATGAGCTAGATTATATAATCCAAAGACAGCTTAAAGTATCGGATATTTATTAAAACAACAATTATTAATAGACGACACGAAGGCGCGTCAAAGAGGTCTGAAATCTTAATTTGCGGGATGGAACAGTTTATATCATCTTTTACAATAGACATAATAGGGATAATCATTTTCGGCATCTTACTGGTTCTTCTTATTATTCAGCTTTATTTTTATCTGGGAGATTACAAAAAACCTGTAACCTACGCAGAAAATGACTACAACCAAGAGAAGAAGGATTGGCCTTCTGTATCCGTCATTATAGTTGGGAAGGATGAATCGGAAAATCTTGAAAAATGTTTACCAGTAATCCTCAGTCAAGACTACCCGAATTATGAAGTCATTGTTGTAAATGAAGGAGCTACAGATGAAACTGAGTTTTTATTGAAAAAGCTCAAAAAAGAATATTCAAATTTGTACAGTACCTTCTCTCCTATTCCCGACAACGATGAAGAAGTTCGTAATAAAGTACTGCCATTGACAATAGGCATTAAAGCTGCCCGTAAAGACATCCTTTTATTTACCGAAGCCGACTCTATTCCCGTTGGAAATGAATGGATAAGAAGTATGGTAAGCCCGTTAAATAAAGAAACACAAATATCAATAGGTTACAGCCGCTTCGAAGGCAATGATGAGTCATGGAAAAAAATAGCAATTTTTGACAATCTCATATTCTCGCTTCAGTATTTCTCTAAAGCCATCAAACATAAACCATTCGCTGCAACATACCGCAATATAGCCTATCGGAAACACTTGTTTTTTGATAATAAGGGATTCTCTTCGGCCTTAAATTACAATAGTGCCGAACTTGTATTCGTAAACCGGATAATGACAAGCGACAACACTGCTGTAGTTTTAAATAAGGAAAGTTTTGTATCGACCAATCTACAAAGTTTTAACCATTGGAAAGAAATCAAGACCTCGTATTACCGGGCTAAATCTCACTTTACAAATTATACTTCGGGGATTTTCTCACTTGAAACATTCTCCCGATATATGTTTTACATAACTACTCTGGCATCTATTGTATATAGTTCAATCTATTTTTTATGGGCTTACCTTGTGGCTGCGGTATTGCTATTTCTTATTAGATATATAACACAGATAATAGTATTAAATAAAGCGACAAATCTATTCGAAACACCTAAATACAGATTAAGTATTCCGTTCTTTGAAATACTTCAGCCTTACTTTAATTCGAGGTTTGTGTCTTTAGCTAAAACAAAAAAGAAGAAAAGAAAATAAGGTCGATCTATTGATTTAAGGCTCATTATTAAATTCAATAATAACCTCATGACTCTCTTATTTTCTGATAAGGTAGATTATATTTTTCTTGCCAACAAAGCCAAAGCAGGAACATTACTCCGTCATAATATATCCACTTGAAAAAGCCATCGTGAAAGAAATGATACCAGTCTATATAGAATTTCCAATACATTTGCTGTGAGCCATTCCAATCCACACCCGTCAAGGATTCATTTACAGGTATAAACCAAGCAGGAAATCCATCTTTTACAATAAAAGCGGTAACCACCAAACGGAGAATATTTATTATGAAAAGTATAAAGACTGATAAAGGAATATAATACAGTTTTTTGCGCCAAGGCCCCCAATAAAAAATAAGTATAAAAGAAAATAAAAGCATTTGCTTAATACCTGTACACCCCCACACAATTTTCATTTTCAGCGAATTATCGAAGTAAATAAACAAGCCTTTGATATTAAAGCTATCAAAGCCGAATAAATCATGAATAATCCAATAAACAATACGCGCTGTAGCTGCGCAAACAGGATAAATAGAGGAAGTCAAGTCAAATCCTAAAACAAACAATTGACTTTCAGTATCTCCTTCGTGTACACATAATTTCCATAAAAATTCAAAAAATAAGAAAAGGAAAAGAAAATAGAGGATTCCTTTTATTGGTTCTACTTTTTTTAGTAAATATTGAATTTGTGAATATACGCGCCCCATTCTTCCGGTGAATTAAAGGTCCTAGACCTATTTATTTCCTCTTCAATTATAAATAGCAACGAACAGCTATTATCATGAATACTTTATTAAAACCTTCTATATTTAAGATAAAGCAATCGCAAAGATATCAATTTACACTGAATCTAAAGTTATTACAATTTATAAAGTATTCAATAATCAAAGCTCAAATAACAGAAGTTCCCCATTAAATTACATATATGATGTATAGTTAAGATATGCAAATTTTATAATAAAATACAGGTTCATGAATAAAAGGCAGTAGAATCTCAAGTAAAAAATAATACATTTGCAAACGAAAGACAATCTTAAAAATTCATTATCGAGTTTTCACACTAATGCAGAAATATAAAAAATTACTACTAGCGACAGGTATCGGGATTATTTTTATTGTTCCGCTACACGGACAAAATACCAACTCGCCATATAGTCGCTACGGATATGGCATTTTAGAAGGACAAGCTGTTGGTGCATCCAAAGGAATGGGAGGAATCAGTTATGGTGTCCAAGGACTGAACACCAATCCTGGTAACCCGGCATCCTATGCGGGGGTTGATTCTCTTACCTTTATTTTCGATATCGGTATTTCTTACCGAAAATCAAAATTAAGTGAAGGCAGCAGCAAGCAAAATGACGATAATGGAGGATTGGATTATATCGCCATGCAATTTCCTTTAGCTAAAAAACTGGGGATGAGTTTTGGTATATTACCCTATTCGTCTGTAGGATATGAATTCGGAACTGTAGAAACGTCAAATTCGATATCCACGCAAAAAACATTTTCGGGTTCAGGTAATATCAGCCAGATATATGGAGGACTAGCTTATTCACCTATAAAGAATTTATCTATAGGAGCTAATATATCTTATTTATTCGGTAATACGACCTATAACAGGGTATTCAATGTATTAAACGTTTCCGAAGCGAATATCGAATCAGATTATCATAAATTGACTGTCAATATGGTTAAGTTCGATTTGGGTGTTCAATATGCTCTACCTCTTAGCTCCGGAGACAAAGTTGTATTGGGAGCAGTATTTTCACCAAAGATTAAATCTTCCGGAAAAATTAATAATATCCATTATCAAGGAACATCAGGAGGCTCAGCCATCCAAAATGATACTATAAATTATACAGGTAAGGATGCGCCTACAGACTTACCGATGACTGTCGGAGCAGGTTTTACATGGAATCACAAAGGCCGTTTGGTTATTGGTGGAGATGTAACATACCAAAACTGGGAAAAAGTTCGCTATTCACAATATATGAAAGATAATCTGGATAGTAAAGACAGATTTAATAACAGGTGGCGTTTTAATGGCGGTATAGAATACTCTATTGATCCAAGAGACAGAAGTTTCATCAAAAGAATGAAATTCAGAGGCGGTATCAACTATGCCAATTCATATATGAATGTGCTTACTTCTGATAATTCTGTATCAGGTTATAAAGAATATGGTGCAACAGTCGGATTCGGGCTACCATTGACAGATCCATATACAAGAAGAACTTCGTACATAAATATAAATTTTGAATATAGTAATGTCTCTCCAGATAAATCGAATCTTATTAAGGAACAATACTTTGGAGTTTCATTAGGTCTTTGTCTGAATGACCTTTGGTTTATGAAGAATAAGTTCAGATAACAAGAGCATAAATTTTTTAAGAGAATTTTCTCAATGTGTTTTTTTAAGTCAAAGTCAGATCAACAATATAAAACAGGAATTAGGATACTTTCGATAAGTATCCTAATGCTGTATTTCGTTACATCCTGCGAGAATAATAAACAAGAAATTATAGACGAACCTCTTGACCGCGAAAAGACACCTTCGGTTCGTGATGATAGCGTGACTATGCTTATTTCTGATTCGGGAGTAATAAGATATAAAGTAATCACTCAGGACTGGCAGATATTCGATTCGTCAAAAGATCCGCACTGGTATTTTCCTAAAGGATTATATGTTGAAAGATTTGATTCTACTTTTCATGCAGAAGCAACTTTAAAAGCTGATACCGCATGGAATTTTACACAACGAAGACTATGGCAGCTTAAAGGTCATGTCTTTATGAAAAATACAAAAGGAGAAACATTCAGCACAGAAGAACTATTCTGGGATGAGAGACAGCAAAAAGTGTATTCAGATAAATACATTGAAATAAACAGACCCGAAAAAATGATACTAAAAGGAACCGGTTTCGAATCTAATATGAATATGACACAATACCGCATCTTCAGACCTGATAATACGAACCTCTATTTCGATGAAGAGAAAGAGGAGCAAGAAACTCCATAATAAGCTATAAAGCTTTAATTAACTCAACTATTTGCCGAAATCATAATAAAGGTTTTATCTATAGAGAAAAGCAATTAATATGGAAATAAAGCATTATAGTGATCAGCAAAAAAAAAATACAGCTGAGAATATTCAAACATCGTGTAACTTTTGTAACCTTTCTGATATGAATTAATTATCATTACCCTCACTAATAAAATTCGAAAATTGGCTTTAGATCAGTTTTTTCATGATTTGACCGGATATTAAAGCTAAAATTATTATCTTCGCTCGCTAAAATATTGTAAATAAATAAATAATAATAACAATAAAATTAATAGTACGTTTTAAATGGCTGCATTACAAAAAATTAGAAATAAAGCCGGACTTCTTGTTGGAGTCATTGCTCTTGCATTGCTGGCTTTTATTTTCCCTTGGAATGAAGTAACGTCATTTATCCATAAGCAAAAGGACAAAGCTTTTGTTGTGGATGGGGATATTGTTTCAACAGGAGCATATCATCAGAGAATAACCGATTTCGAAACATTCCAGAAGATGATCAGTGGACAAACTTCATTAGATGAAAATACCACTTCTCAGATCAGAGAATTTGTTTACGAACAAATGGTTAAGGAAATGATGCTTGACAAAGAATCTCAAAAAATAGGATTAAGCGTTAGTGATACCGAATTAAACGATATGCTAACAGGAGCTAACCCATCTCCGCTTCTTCGTCAGATTCCTTTATTTACAGATCCTAAAACAGGACAATTCAGTGTACAGGCATTGAACCAGTTTTTATCGATTGTAAATACTGATACTAAATCAGTTCCTTTAGAACAACAGGCTCAATTAGAAAATCTGAAATCAGTATGGGCAACCATTCGTGGTATGATCAAATACCAACGTTTGGAAGAAAAATACAATGCATTGCTGGCTAACTCTGTTTTGGTAAACGATATCGAAGCTAAAGCGAACAGTGAAGCTACAAAAGCAACATCTGATATTGCATACGTTCTTAACAGATATTCTTCGATTGCAGATTCTACTGTATCTGTATCAGATAAAGAAATCGAAAAACTATATAACGAACGTAAGAATAACTTTAAGACTCAAGATGAGTTGAGAAAAATATCTTACTTCACAAAACAAATAGTACCAAGCGAAAGTGATTATGCTGCTGTTGAAAAAGAAGCTAACACTGCCCGCGAAAAATTGGCAACCGCAGACAATCCTGCGTTAGTTGTAGCTGATTATTCTGAAGTTCCATATCAAGACGTATTTTTCTCAGAAAAGAACTTGTCAGCAGAAGAAGGTAAATTTGCTAAAGAAGCCTCTGTAGGTGATGTCTACGGACCTATCCGCGAGAATGATACTTACAGAATCTATAAACTGATAGATCGTACATCTGCAGCCGACTCGGTAAAAATGAGAATGATTATTGTTCCGGAAGGGACTGATAAACTAGCAGCAAATGCAAAAGCCGATAGCATCATAAACGTGATCAAACAAGGAAAAGAATTTGCTGTTGTTGCAAATGAACTATATCCTCAGTCTAACGGAGGTGAAGTGGGTTGGGTTACAGAACCTCAATTAGCATCGGCTGGAAAAGATTTCGTTGATGCAGCGTTCAAAGCTCCAATAGGAGAAGTTACTAAGCTAAACCTACAAGGTCAAATCCAAATAGTAAAAGTTGAAGCTAAAACTCAGCCGACAACTAAATATAAATTGGCTTTGGTACAAATACCTGTAACTGTAAGCGATCAGACACTTGCTGCATTGGATAATGAATTAAACCAATTTGTAGCAGAAAGCGGAAATGCAAAAGACTTTGTTAAAGTTGCTCAGGAAAAAGGATACAATGTTACTCCTAACACTGTAATTACCGGCGCATATCCTAATATAGCTCAGATCAACGGATCAAGACAAGTTATATCATGGGCTTTCCACGAAAAAGTAGGTTCAGTTAAAAAGTTCGACCTTTCGGACTATAAAATTATCGCTCTGATCAATTCTAAAATAGACGCCGGATATCTTCCTGTTTCGGAAGTTAAAGATGTATTAAAAGCAGAACTTCTTAAAGACAAGAAAGCTGAAAAGATGATAGCTGACATGAAAGCTAAAAACTTAACATCTCTTGATGCTTATGCACAATCGCTAGGCTCAAAAGTAGATACAGTTAAGTTTGTGACTTTCAATACTCCAAACATTATGGGTATCGGTCGTGAATCAGCATTAAATGTATATGCAGAAGTAGGTCAGGTAAATAAACTGGCTGGTCCTGTAAAAGGAGACAACGGAGTATTGGTACTTACTGTTCTAAATAAAACAGATCAAAGTAAAGACTTCAATGTACAATCATTCAAACAAACAGCTAATAACCAAAATATGTATCGCATCATGTCTCAAGCGACACAAGTGCTGAAAGAGAAGCTGGATGTAAAAGACAATAGAATTGCGTTCTTCTAATAGAGATCGTTTATCTTATATAGTAAAAGAGAATACCTTAAACAAGTATTCTCTTTTTTCTTTTCATAAGAATTCGCTATTTTTGCAATAGACTATCGATACTGAAAAATGAAGAAAAAAGAGAGATTCGAACACGTTATCAACTGGTTCGAGACCAACGTTCCGGTTGCAGTAACTGAATTACATTACGACAATCACTTTCATCTGCTCATTGCGGTTATACTATCAGCTCAATGTACTGATAAAAGAATAAATATGATAACCCCTCCCCTTTTCGAGTCATACCCTACCCCTGAAGTTATGGCCGAAGCGTCAGTTGATGAAATATATGAATACATAAAGAGTGTATCTTATCCTAACAACAAAGCTAAAAATCTAGTAGGAATGGCTAAGAAACTGGTTTCTGATTTCGGAGGAAAAGTTCCTGACTCAATGGATAAATTAGAATCGATTCCAGGCGTGGGACGTAAAACAGCCAACGTTATTCTATCAGTGGCATTCGATAAACCGGCAATGGCTGTGGATACTCATGTCTTTAGAGTTTCAAACAGGATAGGCTTAACTACGAATTCTAAAACCCCATTGGAAACAGAACGAGAATTGGTAAAGTATATACCATCTAGACTGTTATCAATAGCTCACCATTGGCTTATTCTCCACGGAAGATATATATGTACTGCAAGAAGTCCCAAATGTGAAGAGTGCGGAATCAAACAATGGTGTCAATATTACTTTAAGATTAACGGAGTAAAATCTGTAAAACAAGACTAGTACAGCTCAAGTATAGACTCAACCTCTTTGAGCCATCTGCTGTAATCAAAGCGGCTCAGGCATTCCTCATGTGTTCTTACATAATGAGCTCTCAAGGAAGGATCATCCAACACCTTCTTCATTGCCTGATATACGCCCTCTTGGCTATTTTCTGTCAGGATACCATATATCCCATGTCCAACCACATCCTCGGGACCTCCGCATTGAGTAGTGATTACAGGCGTACCCAAAGTTATAGATTCCAGTAAGGTCAGAGCAAAACTCTCTCGCGAAGATGGACATAAAAACCAATCAGCATTTTTCATAAAAGGAAAAGGATTATCAACCCGTCCCAACATAAACACCTCTTGTTCTAAGCCTCTATTCTTAATCTGATTCTGTAAATTATCGAACTCCATACCATCACCCAAAATAGTAACATTAAGTTTATATCCTTCCGATAGTAATCGTTCTACAGCCAGAATCACTCTATCAACTGTTTTCTCATATGACAAACGTATAACTACAATAAACTTCAGACCCTCTACGTCTTTTCTCACTAACTGCTCTTCGGCTTTCTTTACAATATTGGATAAATCCAGAGCATTGTATAAAACAATCAGCTCTTTTTGCGACTTGCCTCTATGATAAATATTGATATACCCCTCTTTCGAAGAATCCGACACACACACAACTTTGTTATATTTATCAAAAGACCGAGTCATTTTCACTATTTGAAGTCTGTTTAAAGTATAGCCTAGCCATTCTCTTACTGAATGACTTGTATAATTACGAACAAAAGGTTGATTTTGAATCCAAAGCACCTTGAATAATTTCATCCGACTGAACATGATCGAATGAAAACAGTCTTTAAAACAGACAATCTGATCATAATCATTTTCTCGAAACTTAACCAGCCTGCTATATAAAGCAGGTAAAAAAATAAGCAAATTCTTATAGAAAACGCGTTTAAGTCCAGTTTGTTCCTCTTTGAACAGATATTGAATTTCCACTTTATCGGAAACCCGACTCAGCAATACATTCTTTTCCGAAGGATTCGGTAATAATAAAGTCACTCTACAATTATCCCTTTCGACCAAATGATTCAACAAGTTTACAAGAAGAATTTCTGTCCCTCCCATAAAAAAGCAATCATTAAATATCAGAATCCTTTTTTGAGTCATAAATGCTTATTCAAATTAGAAAAAAGGGCAACACCGATAAAATATATAGATAAAAAAAGGACTACATTTTCGGTAGTCCTCTATGCTTTTAATTAATCCCTGAATTATGCCGGACTAATTGCGCTTGTAGGACATACATCCGCACAAGTACCACAATCAGTACAAGTATCTGGATCAATTGTATAGATTTCACCTTCAGCAATCGCACTTACAGGACACTCATCAATACAAGTTCCACATGCGATACAATCTTCACTAATAACGTAAGCCATGACTCTTAAAATTTTATGTTAATACTAACTTAATATATGACAGAACAAAGATAAACTGTTTTTTGTACTATACAAACTGATTTGCGTTAGATAATGCCAATATTTAATTAATTTTGTCAATCAGAGATTACATTATAAGGGATAAAAAACTTAATTACAATATTATAAATAAACTGTATAATTATATTCGTTTATTCTTATATTATCTTTATTTTTACACATTCTAAAGTAACTCAACCTTGAGTTTATGTAATAACCACGTACAAAAAGAACAAATTGAAACGTTATAATTTATATATAGTCTTAATATTCACTTTGCTATTTTTTTGCAGCAATCATTCATATTCTCAAAATCGTAAGCCTAAAAACCTCCCATTTGCAGACCAAAAACTATTCCATTTAGGCTTTACAGTAGGGATCAATGCTCAAGATCTTATTTTATCACATACAGGTTTTGCTAATAACGATAAGTCTGTATGGTATTCGGAGATCCCTTCCTATTCAGTCGGTTTCAGTGTGGGTTTTATTGCCGATCGGTATATCAATCAATATATGAACCTACGGGTTGTGCCAACTCTTCATTTTGGAGAAAAACGATTTACGTTCAGAGAGGAAAACGGACTGAAAGACAATTTCGAAGCGTCTATTAAGACGAATTACCTTTCGCTTCCTGTTCACATGCGTTTCAGCTCCGAACGATTCAATAACATACGGCCTTATGTTCTTGCAGGAGGTTTTGTCAACACACAGATAGGCAACCCTAAAGCTCCGGTCATAAAACTTGAAAATCTGGATTATGGGATTGATATCGGATTAGGTTGCAATTTATACTTTCCTCTGTTTAAGTTAAGCCCCGAACTTCGGTTTTCATTTGGCTTAAGAGACCTTATCGTAAAAGACCGTCCCGACATTACCGACCCGGATATGCTGGTGTTTACCAATGCTCTGAAATCGGGAAAATCACGGATGATTACGCTTACATTTAATTTTGAATAATAGAATATAAATAAACTCACATGCAAGAAGACGAAAACTGGGACGATCCTTCAATCAAGGAATATACTGATATGCAGAAATATGCATTTGTAACAAAACGTGCCATCGAAAAAGATTTTGTAGGATATTGTTATCGCGAAAATACAGAATTTAAGATAGACAGCGGATGGCGTTTTATTTACGGCGACGAAGACGAAACATATCTTGATAACCCTGATAATACAATAACTAAAGATCTCGCAGAAGTTGCCGAATGGAAACCTCAACTAAAAGAAATTCTGGGATCTCGGCGGGGATCGGAATTTGAATGGGATGATGATAAACAAATCTATAACCACATCACAGAAGAATAATATAAAATAGTGATTTTAAATCATTAAATAAAAAAAGGTTACAAACGTTACAGCGAAACTGTACACTTTTCGGTTGTTACTTTATTGGTCATTATCACATTTTATCATTAAATTTCAGCCATTCAAAGAACACTTTTTTTACAAGAGGATCTGGGACTCAAAGAATACTTTCAGTATAGATAAAACCGGTAACAACAGCCGGTTTTCCTTTTTTATAAATGAGAAGCAAAAACAATTACGAATTAACATTTGTTATAAGTAGAAATTATTTAAGCAATTAAGGTCACCACTTAATTATTCTATATAAATATGACTATAAAAAAACACTCATTATTTTTATTCATTACACTATGGGTATTCTTCGGAATTTCATGCAATGAACCAGTATCCACTCCGATTGTTGAAACAGTAGCAGACACCACAAAAATAGAAGAAGAGCAACAACCAAAGTCAATCGATCCGGCAAGAATCAAAATAGAAAAAGAACTGTTATATGATAAATATACCCTTGAAGATACATATCCGTACAAAGATACAACCCGTCAATACCAATGGGATAAGATAAAACAAGGGCTCGCCTTTGTTGACTCCATCCACAACGAGCCATCTTCGTGGGCTGTATTACAAAATTATAAAAACCTGAATGGAGAAGCTCCATTGGTGAGAAATTACAAACGGAATGCCTATACCCGCATTGCCGATTCGCTGGGAGTAGAACGTTATCAATCAGTTCCGTTATATTATGTCAATGACTCGATTAAACCCGAGTGTTACGGCAGAGATGGATGGCTGGTGAAATACATCGAAAAACAAGGAACTTTCGATAAAATAGCCACTGTTGATATACATGGAGAATGGATTGTTCCTCAAAGATACATCAAGCAACTGAGCGATACCACCATCTTCAACAAGGTTATTTTTATAGATACTTCGAATCAGAATATTGCAACTTTGGAAAAATCGGACTCCGGATGGCTGGTCAGAAGTATGAATCCTGCAACAACAGGACGTCATCAACCGCCTCATATGCAAGAAACACCCACAGGTATATTTGTAATTCAGGAAAAGAAATTCAAAATGCACTACTTAGTCGATGGCAGTTCCGAAATCGGAGGATTTGCACCATACGCCAGCCGTTTTACCAACGGTGCATATATACACGGCATTCCGGTAAATGCTCCGTCAACACAGACAATCGAATTTAGTGCATCATTAGGTACAACTCCCCGGTCACACATGTGCGTAAGGAACGCGACCTCGCACGCCAAGTTTGTCTATGATTGGGCTCCGACCTTATCTACTTTAGTTTTTGTGATTGATTAAGACAATTAACATACTGTTTAACAATTAAATAATTAACTTTGCATCAAATTTTTATTTTTCAGGATAGTATTAAAAATGCAAAGAATATTTATATACCTTTTATTATTTATCATACCGGTGAGCAAATCAAATACTGAAAGCAAAACCGTTGATAAACCAGAAGAAAACAATTCTCTCTCGGAATGTTACCAGCTATATACTGATATGCATCTCCAGAACGAAGTTAACTATAAAGCCTTTGAAGAGGCGTATACCGGATATCAGAAGGTAAAAGAGATCAAAAAGAATATTGTCACTTTGATTGACTTCACAAAGCCATCTACAGAAAACAGGTTATTTGTACTTGACATGAAATCCCGAAAAGTATTGTATTCCACGCTGGTTTCTCATGGCAAAAACAGCGGAGAAAAATATGCAACATCCTTTTCGAATGAAAATAACTCTCTGCAAAGTTCTCTTGGGTTTTATATAACAGAAAATACGTATCAGGGAAAGAATGGGTATTCCCTTATTTTAAACGGATTAGAAAAAGGCATAAATGACCATGCCAAACAAAGAGCCATTGTTGTACATGGTGCGGCATATTCGAATCCCTCGGTTATAAAAAGCGGACGACTCGGTCGTAGTTTCGGCTGCCCTGCCCTGCCCCAAAATCTATCACGTCCTATTATTAATACAATCAAGGACGGAAGCCTGTTATTTATATATGCAAACAACGAAAAGTACCGGAAAGATAGTCCGATACTTTCGATGTAAAGCTACAGAACTGGTAAGTCAATGAACTGCAGCCTTAGTTACTTAGAGATTATGCTAATGTAATATCCTTATCCAGATATACATCCTGTATGGTATTCAATAACTCAACACCTTCTTTCATTGATTTCTGGAATGCTTTACGTCCGCAAATCAATCCCATGCCTCCGGCACGTTTATTGATAACAGCAGTAGAGACAGCATCTTTCAGGTCGGATGCTCCATGAGATTCTCCACCTGAATTAATCAAACCTACACGTCCCATGTATCCATTGGCTACTTGATAACGGCAAAGATCAATCGGGTGATCAGTAGTCAGTTCGGAATACATCTTAGGATTAGTTTTACCAAACTTAATAGTTGTAAACCCTCCGTTATTGGTCGGGAGTTTCTGTTTTACAATATCAGCCTTAATAGTTACTCCTAAATGATTAGCCTGTCCTGTAAGGTCTGCGGCTGACGAATAGTCTACTCCATCTTTAGTAAAAGCAGAATTACGCAAATAACACCAAAGAATTGTAACCATGCCCAATTCATGAGCATAATCAAAAGCCTTCGCTATTTCGACTAATTGACGGCGGCTTTCTTCCGAACCAAAATAAATAGTCGCACCAACAGCTACAGCCCCCATATTCCAAGCATCCTTAACGGTTCCGAACAAAATCTGATCATAAGTATTCGGATACGATAGTAATTCGTTGTGATTGATTTTAACAACAAAAGGTATTTTATGTGCATACTTACGGGCAACAGAACTTAAAACCCCAAATGTAGATGCCACAGCATTACATCCACCTTCCACAGCGAGCTTAACGATATTTTCGGAATCAAAATAAATAGGATTAGGAGCAAAAGAAGCACCTGCTGTATGTTCAATACCTTGATCGACAGGAAGTATTGATATATATCCTGTTCCGGACAGCCTACCGTGATTTAATAAGGAACTATAACTATTGAGAGTTTGTAAATTACGATCCGAATCTACCCACACATCTTCAATAATCGAAGGACTTGGCGCATGAATCAATGATTTATCAATAGTCTTACATGTGTGATCCAATAAATAAGAAGCGGAATCTCCTAAAATCTGTTCAATCTTCATAATCATTTGTTTTTTTAGAGGTCTGAGACCTTAATTATTTTGATTCTAAATAAGATATGTGAATAAAAGCCTTATCGCTTACTATTCCACATTATCAACTATTCATACTTATGGTATATTATTAAAACGTATTTCGTTTGGAGATAGTTTCTTTTAAATATTAATAATTTGTTAAAATCTAAGATTATTTAACAATATCTCTGATTGATAAAGATATGCCCCAAAGCTGATTATTTATTTTTTTTGTTATCTTTGCTTGCCTCTCAAAACAAAAAGACATTGAATAACTAGTAATAATAATCAAAGAGTAAAAAGAATATGCTACATGAATTTACACTATCGCGGGGAAGAGCGATGATTAATTTCACACTGAAATACTGCGATACTAAACAAAAATTACTAAGTAGTTATGGATTTAGAAGAGTAGTTGAAGCATTTGTCAAAAAAATAAAGAAGGACGATCCTATTATATACGATCATTATATCAAAAGTTTCAAAACAGACGAAAACCTTGTCGAATCACTTATAGAATCATTCAAATTACTGACTGTATTCAAAATAGAAGAAGTTATCGAAGTTGATAATAAATACACCGCACTTTTTGCTGATAAAGATTTATTCATCGAACTAATCGAACTACTGCTTCAATATTGGAAAAAACTCGAAAGATATTCTATTGTACGTAATACCCGCTTAGGTGACGGACTTCAGAATGTAAGATTCATTCAGGCCAATGACTTGTTCAATGATCTTGTACTGACTACAGTACGCCGTATTCAGGAGACTGTAAACGGATTCGATCAAAGAGTATACCGCCAGACTACAGTCGGAGCAACAGCCTCTCTTACATTGAATGATGTAAACTGGAATTGCCCAATCGAATACAAAGGACTTACACCGATACCATTTATCAGTACAGTTGTAATACGTCCTCCTTTCATTACATACACAAAACGCAATACCCGAGACGGAATCTTTCAGGAACATCACCAAAATCCATTGAATAATATTATTCTGAATGAGGACGATTGGTATGTATTCCCTGCTAAAGTAGGTGCAATGCTTACATTCGTTTACTTTCATAAAGATTTTATGGCTCAGGGAATAGGTTTATCTAACTTGTTCGAGCTTGCCAAAGAAAGTGAATACATCGGAAAGAAACCTGATATCATCTACGTATTCGGATATCCGGATGGAGAAGAAGAAAAACGTACATTCTACTATAAAGATAAAAAGAATGATATCCTGATCGGATATGCAAACTATTGCGACGATATCGATTATTTCGGATACATGAAGAAGATGTTATTAACACTTCATAATGTTAAACAAATAGAAAACAATCGCTTACCTATTCACGGAGCAATGGTTAACATCGTTCTTAAAAATGGTAAAGAGTCTAATATCATTATCATGGGTGATAGCGGAGCCGGAAAATCAGAAAGCTTGGAAGCATTCCGTACGCTGAATGAAAGCTATATCCGTCATATGCGCGTAATCTTTGATGATATGGGATTCCTGAAAAAAGAAGCAGATGGCTCTATCAAAGGATATGGAACCGAAATCGGAGCATTTGTCCGCATAGATGACCTTGATCCTGCTTACGCATACGAACAGTTGGACAGAGGTATCTACAGCAATCCTGATAAAATCAATGCCCGTGTAACAATTCCTATTTCAACATACGAAGTAATCTCTAAAGGATACAAAGTAGATATTATGCTTTATGCAAATAACTATCAGGAATCCGATAAGAAGATTTCATTCTATGACGATCTGGATAAAGCAATTCAGGTATTTGAAGACGGAGCACGTAAAGCCAAAGGAACAACTACCGAAAAAGGCCTTGTGAAATCTTACTTTGCCAATCCTTTCGGACCTGTTCAGGAACGTGCAGAAACAGAAGTCTTGGTTCGCCAGTTCTTCAAAGATATGAAAAATAACGGAGTTCAAATCGGAGAAATACATACTTCTCTGGCTATTGACGGACGTAGCAAAGATGGTCCTCGTGAAGCAGCTGAAGAGTTGTTCTCTTTGATCAATAACTAAGATCAAATCTAGTTCTACTATATAAAAAATAGGATTCATATTTTATGAATCCTATTTTTATTTTAAAAGCCCAGCTCTTCTGAGACCTTAACTACTTTTCATCGAAAATGCTTCCATAACGGTGATATTCAAAAGCAATACTTTGCTCTTTCAGGTAATGCAGCAATTCCAATCGACCTTCTACTAAAGGCTTATTTGAAGCAATGTGCTTTCCTAATTTAGCAGCTTTAGCATAAAATTCATCCGACAAATCAGAAGAGCAAGTTCTGATACGGTCATAGCGATCCATCTCATTTAAAAATTCTGATTCGGTCTGAACTTGTATGTTCGCATTCTTAACCATAGGCAAAGCCCATTCTAATTTCTGAGATTTAGGATCATCAGCACTAACACTTACTGTTAAATCAACAGATGCAATAGATGCAGCAAGCATCGAAAGCAAAACATCGCACAGGTCATCTTGCACCCGAACCCTAAGAGCAACCTTATTCAATGGTAAATAACGGAATACATTAGATTCTCCATAGATATAATTAACATCACGTCCTTCAGAAAATTCAGCCTTATAAACCTCAGTATAATTTGCAGCAGCAAAATTCAAGCGGTTCTTAGATACCTCATCCTGAACCAAATCACTTAATGGACATACCGATGCTACTGATTGTAAATTATTATTTTCCTCAAATTCAACAAAACAAGAGACATAATTCACACCTCCCGCTTTAATACCTCCACCAAAAGCAGACCGTTTCATTCCTCCAAAAGGCTGACGATTGACAATGGCTCCGGTAATACCTCTGTTTATATACAGATTACCAGCCTCAAGAGTATCTTTCCACAACTCCTGTTCATCTTCGTCCAAACTTTGAAGCCCCGATGTCAACCCATATTCAGATGAATTGACAAAGTCAATTCCCTGCTTCAAATCTTCGATACAAACAACAGCCAGCAAAGGAGCAAACAATTCGGTCTTAAAAGTATAACTTGAAGGCTTTACTCCCCATTTTACGGTAGGTTTCAGTATATATTTTTTTTCATCCACAAAAACAGGAGGTACTAACCACGATTCACCCTGTTCGAGATTTTCAACAGCATGTAATAACTTATCATTATCGTTTGTTATCATTGGCCCGATGATATTATCGGGGTTCCATACACTACCTGTGTGCAGGCTTAGAACTGCATCTCTTAATTTAGATTTAAAATTCTCATCCTTGTAAATATCTTTATCAACCAACAGCAAAGAGCAAGCCGAACATTTTTGACCTGCATTACCGAACGCCGAAGAAACAACATTAAGAATAGCATGATCCTGATCTCCGTTTCCGGTAAGTATAATAGCATTTTTACCTCCTGTTTCTGCAGATAAAGGTGTTCTGGGATTCTTTTCCAATAAATTGAATGCAGTATCTGTTCCTCCGGTTAAGATAAAATGCTTAACAGACGGATGTCCGGTGAGAAAGTTCAACGGTTCACGCCCATTCGGACAAACAACCTGTAAGGCATCTCTCGGAACACCTGCATCCCAGAAACACTGCGCAAATTCCCACGCTACAGGAAAAGCAACTGTAGCAGGTTTTAATATAACTGTATTACCTCCGGACAAAGCGGAAGCAACTCCTCCTACAGGAATAGCCAATGGAAAATTCCATGGCGATATAACCAAAACGGTTCCTTTAGGCTTATAAGAAACGGTTTCAAGCTCTTCGAATGACTTCATGCTGATAGGGTAAAAACGGCAGAAATCAATTGCTTCGGAAACTTCTACATCCCCTTCCATAAAAGTCTTTCCGGTAATAGCAGCCATACAGCCAATAAGATCACCTCTTTTTGCCGACAACATATCAGCAACATTATGCAAGATACGATTACGTTCTTCGAGAGTTTTTATTCTCCACCCTGATTTATCAGAATCCGCAACAGATACAATTTCTTTCATCTGATCCAACGAAGACAAGCTAGCCTCGCAGAAGCACACCACATCATTATTACTCCGGTCGTAATACCTCTTTTTATCTGTTGTTTCAATTTCTTGATCCCCGATCTGAACAGGTATCTTATAATTATCAGATCTTACATCTGTCTCCCATTTCTTTAATTTTTGTAGTGCCCATTCTCTGTTGATCGGTAAATCCAGATCGGTATCTGCTTCATTCTTGAATAGATTAATATCTTCTACCGGCAAAGGGGCAGCAGTTCTATCTTGTTTTCTAAAAGACTGAGGTATCATCGAGTCTTTTTTCGCATAAGCCTCAAGAAACTGACCAGCTAAAAAATCCCACTGAGGGCTATCCAGTCTCAAGCTAAAAGAATAGCTCAGGAAATTGTCTTTTCCTGTATTTTCATCCAGTCGGCGCACCAGATAAGATACTGCATTCAGGAAATGCTCTTTCTTCACCACAGGCGTATAGAGAATAATCTGCTTATCTAATTTTCTCATCACACGGGGTAAATGATTTGCCATACCTTCGAGCATTTCGAAAGTAATATAATCCTTCACATCGTTTCGCTCACTCAATAAGTAAGCATACCCTATTGTAAAAAAATTATGGGATGCAACACCTATATTCAACACCTTAGCATTCTCCGGCTGCAAGGCAATATCCAAAATATGAAGATAGTTTGCATCCACATCCACTTTTGAGGGTAGAACGGGATTTGTCCAGACTTTCAGAGAAGAAACAATAGTCTCCATTTGCAGATTAGCACCTTTTACCAACCTCATTTTAAGAGGTGCACCACCCTCCTCTACTCTCTTTCTGGCTAGAGTCAGTAATCTTTGCTGTAGTAACCCTGCATCGGGTAAATATGCCTGAACAACTATCCCCGCAGTATAATTTTTGAATTTAGGCATACTCAATACCGTCTCGAAGACATCTAATGTCAACTCAGCATCTTTGTACTCCTCCATATCGAGATTTACAAATTTAGATTTTTGAACACCTTCGGGAGTAATATAAGGATAATCTATAGCTTGCTGATATATACGGGCTACCCGTTCGCAAAGCTCCCTCTTATTCTGTTCATAACTAAGAGGTTTTATCTGTGCATAAATACCTGACAATTTAATTGAGATATAATTTACATCCGGTTCTTTAAGAGCTTCCAAATAATGTTCGTAACGATGCAAAGCCTCACCATCACCCAAAACAACCTCTCCTAATAAGTTTACATTTTGCCCTATCTTTTTTTGCTTCCGCCCCTCGAGATGCTTAGTCAATTCGGGACGCTCCTCTCCAATAATGATTTTATTGGTCTCATCTCTTAATCGTTTTTTAAAAATTGGAATAGAGATTCCATCAAACAAGTAGCCTATTTCGGTGAAAAGTCTTAGTCCAATACGATCAAATGCCCCAAAAAAATCAGGGACTCCGTATTCTTCGATAAGTAATTTCATCCGTTTTGCAAGTTTCCTGTTATTTCGCACCTGCGATGATTCATCTAACATTTTCGACAATAATGTCTTATAAGCAGGTGTTTGTACCAATGACGCAAACTTTTGCTGCTCTTTAATTTCGTCGGGGGTTAATTCCAATTCAGCTTTTGACAAAAATCCTTTCGCCCACTCTAACACTTCTGAAGTCTTAATATTTTCCATTTAGTTTAGGAGATTTATATTTTACATCTTAATTTACTTTGATTTAATCACCATAAACAACACTTCGTTGATATTGGAAGAGGCTTGCAGCCTCTTTCCTTATTGTGTTTTCTGTATATTTTCAATAGCATTAGACTCTTAAGCTATGTTTCACCCTCATTATCCGAGTCTTAGAGTCCTATAATTTTACAATTTTTTTTTCACAAAACAATACACACCTCCACGAAAACCAAAAGACAAAACAATACAACTACAGAAACAAAACAAACAAATAAACCAGTAAAAACAACCAAAGCAAACCAACAAGACACAAAAATAATCAAAATAAAAACAAAAAGACAAATCAATTTAGATTAATAAATAGTTATCTTTGCTTTATCACTAGGTTTTTAATCCTATTTAAATACGAACAAGTATTAAATGATATATATTTAGTCAGCAACAGACTCGGGTTATTACACTTAAGAAAATAATTAAATAGGTCTGAGACCCTATTCATATCTTGAAAAAAAAAAATTACATTATGCATTATCTATTATCACTTCTTCTCTTATTTGTTCCGCTAATCTCTCAATCGCAAGAATTCGATCAGTTTTTCATTGATAAAACACTCAGAATAGATTATATATTTTCGGGAAATTCTTTGACTCAAAATATATCCGTTGATCAATTAAATCAGTTACCCCAATGGGCAGGACGCAAACATAATTTATCAGGAAGTTGTTGGGCAGGAAACGGGAATATCAAAGTATATGATGTCGAAACCAACAAATGTATTTATGTAAATACATTCAGCAGCCTGTTTCAGGAATGGCTGACTACACCAGAAGCGGAACAAGTGACTCGCAGTTTCGAAAATGTACTGCTAGTTCCATTTCCTAAAAATAAAGTAAAAATAGAAGTTACCCTCACAGGAAAAGAACATAACACGCAAGCAAGTATAAGTCATATTATAGATCCTAAAGACATCTTAATACACCCCAAAGGTTATACATCAACCACCCCGTATGCCATAATACATAAAGGAACAAATCCTGATAAATGTATCAACATCGCAATTTTGGCAGAAGGTTATACAAAAGAAGAAATGCCCGATTTTCTAAAATATGCTGAAGAATCGGTTAACCAGATATTCTCCTATTATCCGTTCAGTAAGTACAAAGACAGCTTCAATGTATATGCAGTACAAAGCGAATCGAAAGATTCGGGTGTAAGTGTACCCAGACTAAAAGAATGGAAACAAACCGCTTTCGGCTCACATTTCGACACCTTTTATTCGGATAGGTACCTCACTACAGGGCATGTAAAAGATATACACGATGCATTGGCCGGAATACCTTACGAACATATCATCATATTAGCCAATACTAATGTTTATGGCGGTGGTGGCATTTTCAACGCTTATACCCTGACAACTACAGGACATCCCGACTTCAAACCTGTTGTTGTACACGAATTCGGGCATAGCTTCGCCGGACTTGCCGATGAATACTTCTACGACAGTGATGTTTTGGATCAGACTTACTCACATTCGGTAGAACCTTGGGAACCGAATATTACTACATTAAAAGACTTTGCCGTAAAATGGCACAACCAATTACCTGTAAACACTCCGATACCCACACCAACCGATTTAAAGGATAAATACCCAACAGGTGTATACGAAGGTGCAGGCTACTCTTCGAAAGGAATATACAGATCGTCTTTTGACTGTAGAATGAGAACCAATACTTACAAAGAATTTTGTCCTGTATGTCAAAACGCAATCGAAAAGTTAATTCTCTATTATCTTAAATGAAATTTAGAATAAAAAGCCGGAAATATTCGATATATCAAGTTGCTTTTTATAATTTTGCTTAGCTTAAGATAGATTACATATAAAAAAATTTAAATATATATTCCTCAGCATATTAGGCATTATAGCCGGACTAATATTGCTCTTGTACGGACTACTGAACATGTCGTCCGTGCAAAATTATGTAAAAGAACGAATAGTTACCGAGCTGAAAAACAAGCTACAAACAGATTTAGGAATAGAATCCCTCTACATAAAACCATTCAATGTCATTCAACTAAACGGGGTATACCTCAATGACAGAAAAGACAGCACTATATTAAAAGCAAATACCATATACGCCGATTTTGATCTGCTGCCATTACTTAACAGGCAACTGATATTCAATGCGGCAAAATTATCTGACTTTGATGTAAATCTGGCAAAAGACAGTGCTAATGCACCACTTAATATCCAATTTATTATTGATGCGTTCAAACCAAAAGAGCAAACCAATAAGGCAAAAATACAAGTCCATATAAATTCCCTTGATATTGAAAACGGAAATTTCCGGTATGATATCAAAGACAGAGGGGTTATAAATGATAAATTCGACGCAAACCATATCAATATCAGCAATCTGAATGCAAAGTTGGCACTCAAGTCTCTTGAACCTGATTCGCTTAATATTCAGATAAAAAAGCTAAAGTTGGAAGAAAAGAGCGGACTCAAGATTGATAATCTTATCGTAAGGGTAATCACTCAGGATAATCATTTGTTTGTCAAAGGTTTTAAACTCAATCTTCCTAAATCGCAATTACAATTCGACAAATGCGAAATTGACTATGCCGATACCTTATCCCATAAGAATATCATAGACAGAGCCATCTTCGACATCAAAATCGGGTCATCATACATCGCCCTGAAAGATATATCGCCATTGGTTCCTGCATTTAAACATTTCGAAGACCGTATCTTATTCAAAACCTCGATACAAGGAACATTAGATAATATACAGGTATCCGACTTAAAACTCGATTACGGAGATCTGATGCACTTATCAGCAGAAGGAACGTTAAATAATTTTCGTGATAAAGATAAGCTCTGGCTATCCGGAAATGTAAGTAACCTTACTGTCAGCGAAACAGGAATACCTACACTCATAAATAATCTGTCGGGAACAAAACAAGAGCCGTCCCCTATTTTAAAACAATTAGGAACAATCTCATTCAAGGGTAAAGTTTCAGGTTTTCTGAAAGAATTGAAAGCGATCGGTAATTTTTCAGCGCAACCGGGATCTGTTATCGCTACACTTGATTTTGGATTCAACCCGGATGAACGTACATCTTCTTATTTCAGAGGAAAAGTAAGTACGGATAATTTCCATTTAGGAGATTTATTAACCAACAAAGATCTGGAAGATTTGTCTTTCGACCTTTCAGTAAACATTAATAAACCCAAAAAAGGATATCTGAACGGAGATGTAAACGGTATAGTAAAAAAATTGGTGTATAAAAAATACACATACCACGATATAAAATTAGATGGTAAATATGATGGTCTGCGTATAAACGGAGGCTTGGCTCTGGATGATGAAAATGCGGTATTTAATATACATGGTTTATTCGACTTGTCGCAAAAAGAGCCCGAATTGAATTTTGATGCCCGTCTGAAAAATGTACGCTTCGATAAACTAAACCTGAGTAACAAATACAAAGACTCTTATCTGAGTTTACTGATCGACGCTAACTTTACAGGCAAAAACATTGATGATATACAAGGATATATCAAAGCCGATTCGATCCGTTTTCTGAAACCGGATAAAAAATTCGAGATGGACAATTTTATCATTGCTGCATCAGGGACAGGAGACCAAAGAGAGCTAAGTATTACCTCGGATATTATAAACGGACAGGTAAAAGGCGAATATTCATATTCAACTATAGCTGAGAGCATGCAAAGATCACTGAACAGCTATCTGCCGTCTCTGATAAATTATACGGCAAAAAGAGGACGAAAGATTAAAAACAACAACCTCAATTTCGAGTTTGTTATCAATAATACAGAGACAGCCAGCGATATATTTCAGTTACCTGTAACTATACTCAGCCCTACCAAGATTATAGGATTTTATAATAATCAGATAGAGCGATTTAAAGTTGAAGCCTTTATGCCTTCGATGAAAGCAGGAGGCGGACAGATACAGTCGGGATATTTCGTTATCGAAAATAATGCAGATCAGATAACTTCTAATCTTGCTGGCACGTTTGTAACTAAAAAGCAAACACTAAATACGTTGTCATCTGATTTAAAAATAAGTAACGACATCATTGATATCCATACTTTATTTTTAAACAAAGACCAGACCCGCCTGAAAGGAGAGTTTTCCAACTCAATTACTTTTTCGAGATCTCAAGATAAGAACCTGCAAACCGATATTAAATTCAATAAAGGAGAATTAGTTCTCAATAACACAATATGGAACATTGGTGATTCTCATATCCGTTTGATTCCCAATAAAATTGATGTAGATAATTTCGAAATAGCAAGCACAACAAAAGACCAGAAATTAAAAATAGACGGTACGTTCTCTTCAAAAGATTCTAATGAAAAGCTTTTTGTGAACCTACAGAATATAGACCTCGATTATGTATTTAAAACATTAGCTATAGATGCATTACAATTCGGAGGAGCTGCTAGCGGACAACTGGCAGTATCGACAATAGAAGGTCAACCCTATGCTAAAGTCAACCTGAATGTAAACGACTTTGCTTTTAACAATACAACATTAGGGCACCTGATCTTAGACAGTGATCTGGATTCGGAAACGAAAAAAGTAAACATGGTGGGAACTATCACCAACGAGCATGACAAAACAACAAAAATAAAAGGGCATATCAACCCCATAACTCAGGAACTGTCCATAGATTTTGACTCAGAAGAAGTGAATATTGCATTCTTGAATAAGTATGTATCAACCCTATTTAATAATGTACAGGGAGTGGGACATGGAAATGTACGCTTATCCGGTGATTTCTCGAATGTAACAGTAGAAGGTAAAGCATTTATCGAAAACGGCGGGCTTGGTATTAATTTCCTGAATACTTATTATACTTTCACCGATACAATATACATGAAGAAAGACCTGATCTACTTCAGCGATATTGCATTCCATGACCAGAAAGGGAATACAGCTTTAGTCAGCGGAAAAGTCGTACACGATTACTTCACTAATTTCATGTATTATGTAGATCTGAAAGGTGATAATTTCATGTTATATAACGCCACTGAAAATCTGAATCCGATGCTTTACGGTACTGTATTCGGATCGGGAACAGGGGTTATCAAAGGCGATGAAAAAGCGGTTGACATCAATGTCAATATGCGTACCAACAGTAATACCAATATCTATATGAATTTCATGGAGGAGACGGCCGAAGAATATTCATTTGTCAGATATAAAACAAAAGAAACGCCGGAAGATTCATTGGTAAACAAAGACGATAAATTCAAAATAGGACGCCTGAAGACCGATTCCGGAATGGAAATCAATATGGATTTCTATATAGATGCAACACCCGATGCAACTGTAGAGCTATTGATGGATCCCGTAGGAGGAGACCGTCTGAGAGGATCGGGAAGCGGAGCTCTTCAATTTATATGGGGAACGAATAAAGATCCCATGCTTTACGGTACATATCAGATAAATAAAGGATCATACAACTTTACTTTCCAAAAAATATTGGAAAGGAAGTTTGCAATACAAGAAGGTAGCAGCGTACAATTCCGAGGGGATCCTTTTCAAGCGAATATAGACATCACAGCCGTTTACCGCATTGTAGCAAACCTTAACGATCTGGATCAGAATCTTGCACGTACCACAGGTCAGGCTAGTGTACCGGTTAATTGCCTTCTGAATATAACAGGTGCGCTGCGAAGGCCAAATATTAATCTCGATATTGCACTGCCATCGGCCGACCCCGAAGTTCAGCGTCAGGTCAAGAGCCTGATGAGTACTGAGGATATGATAAACAGGCAGATAGTTTATTTATTGCTCCTTTCGAAATTCTATACCCCTAACTATGCTGTAACGGAACAAAGAACATCTGACTTTGCGGCAGTAGCATCTGCTACCCTATCTTCGCAACTCAGTAAAATACTCAGCCAGATAGATGATCGCTGGCAGGTTGGAACCAATATACGTACAAGCGACTCGAATTTCTCGAGTACCGAGGTTGAGCTACTACTTTCAAGCCGTCTGCTTGACGATCGCGTACTATTTAACGGAAACTTCGGATATCGTGATAATCCGATGACCCAGGATGCCTTTATCGGAGATATTGATATAGAAGTATTACTGAACCGTGTAGGCACATGGCGTTTGAAAGCATATAACCACTATAACGAAAAGTACTATTACGTGGGTAGCAATGGAGGTAATGGTGTGCAGACTCAGGGTATAGGTATCTTGTATAAAAAAGACTTCGACAGCTTACGTGAGCTATTCGCAAGACCAAAGAAAGTACAAAAAGATTCATTAAAAAATGACTCTGTTCCAAGTTTACACGATGTTGTGAAGATGAAAAAATGATTGAGCTAACATCAGATATAAAAAAATTCATAGCAGAACACGAAAATGAGGACATCAGAGAATTAGCTCTAAAAGCCTCTCGATACCCTCAGATAAATATGCAGGATGCTATCCAGCAAATAGCCGGACGACGTATTGCCAAGAGTAAAATACCCTCATGGTACGCACAGAACAACATCATATATCCACCCCATATATCAATGGAACAATGCTCTTCTGAGCAAACGGCGTCCTATAAGGCATCATTATCCACAGGCAATACAATTATTGATCTTACCGGGGGCTTTGGTGTAGATCTCTCGTTTATGGCTCAAAATAAAACTGAAGCATATTATATAGAAACACAACCTCATCTGGTCGAATTAGCTCAGCATAACTTCAAGGTATTAGGTTTAGATCATATAACAGCTATAAATAACAACGGTATCAATTTTCTGAGGTCCGAAGATAAACTCTGGGATACTATATACATCGATCCAGCACGCAGAAATACCTCCGGACGCAAAACAGTTCTGATCGAAGACTGTACACCCAACCTGATAGAGATTGACAGTCTATTAAACCAAAAATCCAAACAGGTTATAATAAAATTATCACCTATGCTGGATATTACCCATGCGTTAAATTCAATCAGTAATATTACAGATATCCACATAATCAGTGTTAATAATGAATGTAAAGAACTGCTCTTAGTAAAAAGGTCTACGCAAAAAGAGGTAAAGCTCCATTGTATAAACATAATAAACAACGGTGTTCAATGTTTTTCTTTTACTAAAGACAATGAAAACAATGCAGCAGTCACATATTCTGATCAGCCGGAAAAATATTTGTACGAACCCAATAGCTCTATATTAAAAGCCGGAGCCTACAAATATCCTGCAGATTATTTTAATCTGAAAAAACTGCATATAAACAGCCATCTGTACACATCAGACTTATATATACCCGATTTTCCGGGACGTCATTTTACGGTCAAGAATGTATTTGGAGCGAATAAGAAAGATATAAAACAATATCTGACAATGAAACAGGCGAATATAAGTACACGCAATTATCCACTATCGGTAGCTGAAATAAGAAAGCAAACTAAACTCAAAGACGGTGGAAATGACTATATATTTGCGACAACCCTTGTCAATGAAAAAAAAGTGCTAATTTTGTGTGAGAAGGTCGAATAAAACCGCCGAACTATATTATAGTTGATTAACAGATTAACAGATCTGCTTATCAGCCCGTTTATTGACATTATAAAAAGGTCTGAGACCTTAGATTCAAAACATGCAAATCCTCTCCAAAGTAAAAAAGTATATTAAGGATAATAATCTGTTGAACGATCGCGCCCGTGTAATAATCGGCGTAAGCGGAGGTGCAGATTCTATCGCACTGTTAGATATACTTTACAATTTGGGATATGAATGTATTGTAGCACATTGTAACTTTCATCTTCGGGATCAGGAATCATACAGGGACGAGTATTTCGTTGAAAAAGCTTGCGAAAAATACAATGTAGAATATGTATCAGCCAGCTTTAACACAAAAAAATATATCAAAGAAGAGTCTATTTCACTCGAAATGGCTGCTAGAGAATTACGATATGCGTGGTTCGAGAAAATCAGGAAGAAATACAAAGCCGAAAAAATAGCTATTGCACATCATCAAAATGATTCGGTTGAAACCGTTCTCATAAATTTGATTCGAGGTACAGGTATACGGGGTCTTACAGGTATTGCACCCCTCAATGGATATGTAATCCGTCCCTTACTTTGCATATACAGGGATGACATCTTAACGTATTTGCAAAAGAAAGAATTATCATTTGTAGAAGACAGCACAAACAAAGAGGATATATATACCCGTAACAAAATAAGGCTTAACGTTCTGCCCTTACTTCAAACGATAAATCCATCGGTAATACAGTCTATAAGCCGTACTGCCGAAAACCTGACTCAGACAGAAAAAATATACCAATCGTATATAGACAAAGCTAAGAGGGCTGTTTTTTCTGATAACATCATTAATATAGATGCTCTGTTGCAGCAGGTCGAACCCAAAACTATACTTTTTGAAATATTGTTTCCTCTGGGGTTTAATACACCTACTGTCGATAATATATACGAATCGGTTAACAGCCAATCGGGGAAAGTTTTTTTCTCAACAGAATATCAGCTGGTTAAAGATAGAAACACTTTTATTATCCAGCAGATTGAAAGCCAATCGGACAAAATATATACGCTTTTTGAACACGAAACAGAAATAGCAGAGCCCTTGAAGCTGACTATCGAATCGTTTCGCAAGCCTAAAGATTTTGAGATAGAACGTAATCCCGATACAATATATATCGATAAAGGTAAACTCTCATTTCCGCTGATCATCCGTAAATGGAAAAAAGGAGATAAGTTCCGACCTTTCGGAATGAAAGGACACAAAAAAATCAGCGATTATTTTACCGACCGGAAATTCAGTCTTATCGAAAAAGAAAATATTTGGCTGCTCTGTTCTGTCGATGACATTGTATGGATCATTGGCGAACGTGCCGATGATCGGTTTAAAATTACCAATAAAACAATAGAAGTATTAAAGATTAATATTGATCGAGGATAATACTTTTACATTGCTGCCGGCAAATCCGATCAAACCTAAAGATTTCCTCAATCCATTGATGTGCTTGTCAAGTGCATCTAATTTATTGCGGGTTACATTTATTTCCCCTTGATCTGTTCTGTCGGGATTCTCTATCTTCAACAGTTGTCCATAATATGTCTGTAGCGACTGTTTATATAATTCATAATATGTCAATGCTTCTCTCGGCTGCTTGAGATCAATCTCATACAATGATAATATAGTATAATAGAGATTCATCTTCTGATTATCATTTGCATACTCAACCGCCTTTTTAAAGAACTCCACAGCTTCCGAAAGTTCCTCTTTACCTTCACACGAAATGGCAAAATTTCGATAATACTGATACAGTGTAAAGTCGGCAGGTACAGCACGGTCTATCAATAGCCCGAAACATCTTTTTCCCGTATTATAGTCGGATCTTTCATTGGCAACTACACCTAATGCATATAAGATATTGATATTTACAGAGTCTATTTTACTGGCCTTCAGCAAAAATGTGTATGCTTTATCATTCTGTCCCAAAGAATAATAACAAAATCCCAGACTCCGCTGCACAACAAGTGAACTATCTCCCCTATTATAACATTTTTCGAAACGTGCTGCTGCTGCTTCGTACAAGTCGGCGGCATAATAGCTGAGCGCATTCAGTAAGTTAATTTGCTGGCTAGTTGAGTCCCTTTCTACATAATGATCCGATATACGGATTGCTTCATCATATCCGGTCTTACCTTTCTTGATATCCAAATTTATAAGACCTGCAACCGAAAATGTATCAAAAAAATCTTTCGACCATGACTTATTATAATACACGCGGGCACTATCAGGCATATTGAGATTATCGTAGCATTGAGCGATTTTCCTTAACATATTATCCATCCCGTATTTTTCGGTCAAAGTGCTGTATTCAGACAATGCTTCGGCATATTTATCCTGCCTCATGTACATATCCGCCCTCTGTATTCTGAAATAAATATTTGTAGAATCTTTATTTATTAACTGATTATAACATTCCAGACTCTTATCCCATTTAGATAATGCCTGATAACAGATTGCCAGTTCTGCTACAGATTGTTTATCTTCGGGATATTTCTTAACAATTTCCTCTCCCACCGTTATAGCATCGGCATACTTATTCAGATTTTTCAAACACAAAGCCTTCTTCTGCATCAGGCTATTAGACTCTTCCTGACTATCAATCAGCCCTAAAGCTTTGTCGAATAAATATCGGTTTATGTAAGAATCAATCTCACACTCAATCTGAGATTGCGCACAAACAGTAAAACCTATAAATCCTTTAATAAAAATCATCACTACAAATATCACCCTCATAATCAATTTACTATTTTTTAGTAAAACTACGAATTTATTTTAAATACACAAATAAAGTCTATTGAATATTAATTATTCTTCTAAAAAATTGTTTTTAGAAAAAACTTTGCTACTTTTGTAGGACAAGAAAAGACTTCTTATTTCTTGTATCAAGAACATTTTCAATATTATATCCAGCTTATTTGCATCAAACAAAAAATTATAATAGAGTACTTTCCAGTCTCTGTACTATACTGAGAACATATTAAATTAATAAACATCATAGATATACATGCGTATATATAACATTCTTGAGCTTAATGAAAAGCTCACTACAGAACTTAGAACCCTGGCTAAGGAGCTGGGAATAAAGCGTCCTGATGCTTATAAAAAGGACGAACTGATCTATAAGATTCTGGATGAACAAGCTATTCTTGAAGCTAAAAACAAAAACTCGGATAGCTATAAAGCAGAAGATCAGGCCTCAGGTAAAAAAAATCAAGAGAAAGCTGAAAAGGTAAAGAGCAATAAACCGGCTCCTCAACCGAAACAAAACCAGCCTAAGCAAAAGAAAGACAACGCTCCTACAATCAAAGCAGAAGAGAAAAAAGAAACTGTAATTGTAGCGGAAGCTATAAAACCTGAGATAGTTGAACCTCAAAATGAGGCAGAAAAAGAAACCAAACAGCAAAACAAAGGGAAAGTTATCGTAAAAAAAGAGACTGAAGAAAAAGAAGTGCCAGCTGCAAAAGAAAAAGAAGAAGTAGCAGAAGCACCTAAACCACAGCCTCAGAAACCAACCCAGCTTGTGTTCAAATCCAACAGACCGAGAGTAAACGAACCAAAACCCGAAGTTCCGGCATTGGCTCCTCTTACAGCACTGGAAGTTGAAGCCGAACCCGAAACTATTGTTGAACCTGTAGCAAAAGCCCCTGTTCAAAATAATAATAATCAAAATCAATCTGCAAAACAGAATAATAATCAAAACCAACAGAATCAAGCTCAATCTCAAGATAAGAGTTTCGAATTTGATGGTATATTATCTGCCACCGGAGTTTTGGAAATCATGCAGGAAGGATACGGATTCCTTCGCTCATCTGATTATAACTACATGTCTTCTCCTGATGACATATATATATCACAATCACAGATTCGTCTGTTCGGATTAAAAACGGGAGATATTGTAGAAGGCCCAATCCGCCCTCCAAAAGAAGGAGAAAAATTTTTCCCTCTTGTAAAGGTTGATAAAATAAACGGACGCACACCCGACGAAGTCAGAGACCGTGTTCCGTTCGATCACTTAAAGCCATTGTTTCCTAACGAAAAATTCAGTCTGACAAATGGTCGTAATGATAATTTTTCGTGCCGTGTTGTAGATTTATTCTCTCCGATAGGAAAAGGACAACGCGGACTGATAGTAGCGCAACCCAAAACCGGTAAAACAACTTTACTGAAAGATATAGCAAACGCAATAGCTAATAATCACCCCGAAGTGTACATGATCGTACTTCTGATTGATGAACGTCCTGAAGAAGTTACAGATATGGAGCGCAGTGTAAACGCAGAAGTGATAGCTTCAACATTTGATGAACCAGCCGACCGCCACGTGAAAATTGCCGAAATCGTATTGAATAAAGCAAAACGTATGGTAGAATGCGGACACGATGTAGTGATTCTTCTGGACTCTATTACACGTCTGGCTCGTGCTTACAATACCGTGCAACCTGCATCAGGTAAAGTACTGACCGGTGGTGTGGACGCTAATGCCCTGCATAAGCCCAAACGTTTCTTCGGTGCTGCCCGTAATATCGAAAACGGAGGTTCGTTAACCATTATAGCAACAGCTCTTACGGAAACAGGATCTAAAATGGATGATGTTATCTTCGAAGAATTCAAGGGTACTGGTAATATGGAACTTCAACTCGACCGTAAATTGTCGAACAAGCGTGTATTCCCTGCTGTTGATATTATTTCTTCAAGCACACGCCGCGACGACCTGCTATTAGATAAAGATACACTAAGCCGCATGTGGGTTTTACGCAATTTCTTATCAGATATGAATTCGGTAGAAGCTATGCAGTTTCTTGAAAACAGGTTGAAAAAAACTATTAATAACGAGGAGTTTCTGATCTCAATGAACGACTAAGGTTTCAGATCTATTTATTGACTTGCCAAGCATATAACAACAGATACGTTATCAGCTTAAATTCGGGTCATTATTTTAACTCAGTCTGACAAAAAATAGAAAATAATAAAGAAGGATTGTTTGATAAATCAAACAATCCTTCTTTTCTTTGTAAAGTCCGGATCTTTTGCATTACCTCAATAGTATCAGGCCGCGGATTTTAAAGATTATAAATATTAAATATAATGTCAGACAATCATACACATACACACAATCACGGAGCGCATTCGCATGGACATAATGCTAATAAAAAGGCTCTAACCATCAGCTTTTGCCTAATTGCAGGATTTATGCTGGTAGAATTTGTCGGAGGAATACTAACAAACAGCTTAGCTCTGCTCTCGGATGCCGGACATATGCTATCCGATGCTGTGGCTCTCGGGTTAAGCCTTGCCGCTCTGATATTCGGAGAAAGGGCTGCCACTCTTGACAAAACATACGGCTATAAACGTTTCGAAATATTGGCGGCTCTGCTTAATGGTATCGCACTTGTAGCCCTATCAATATATATATTGTATGAAGCTATCGTTAGATTATCGTCACCGCCTTCGGTTATAGGTAAAGGCATGATAATCATATCGGCGATTGGTCTTGTTATCAATATTGTAGTAGCATGGATATTATCAAGAGGTGAAACAAAAGAAAACCTTAATATAAAAAGTGCTTTTATGCATGTTCTCGGAGATCTTCTCGGGTCGGTTGGAGCAATAATAGCAGCTCTGCTGATTATCTTTCTAGGATGGAATATCGCTGACCCTATAGCCAGCATGATTGTTTCGGTACTTGTACTATACAGCGGATGGCATATACTAAAAGATTCTGTGAATATACTGATGGAAAGTAAACCTGCAAATATAGACACAGCAGAAGTCAAACGAGCTATAAAATCTATTGATGGAGTTATAGATATCCACGACCTGCATATATGGATGATTACTCAGGAATTTTTGTCTCTCACAACTCATGTTTCCGTTAAAAACAATTCGGACAGAGACCTGCTCTTAAACCAAATAACAAAAATCATCAAACAAAAAACCGGCATAACCCACATTACAGTACAATTGGAAGGGCTCGACTTTGCTATCTGCGAACATGCCTGTGATATGAAGCATTAAGAAAATTCTGCTATTAAGATATCAGTAAGGGTTTTGACTTGAAAGTCAAAACCCTTACTACATTTAACGTAAACCTATAAAATCATACAGTTACAGTATAATAGCCTATTATTATAATTTGAAAATATATCATCAAATACTTTATTTAAAAGAGTGAAACCTTAAAACTCCTTTTTACCATTTACTGTTATATTTTTCAAATTAAAGTTCTTGATATAACCGGCTTGTATTTCCGAACTTTTTTTCGCAGTAATATCAAGATTCTCAAACGTAAAATCTGACAATTTATACTGATCAGAGTTTACAACTTCAAAAAAAGTTTCACATTCAAACTGAATATTACGCATTGTCACATTATGTGAATAAGACAACGGCATTTCAGAGTGTCCTTTCATATCGAAAAACTGTGTCCATGGTTTGATATACAAAAAACTGCGTGCATTCCCTTTCACATCCTCCACCAATATATACTCATAATTCTGAGGAGTATCAGGACGCATTTTGAGCCACAACAGACGCTGAGCCATATTTATGGTATTACGTCTGAAAACGATATTGTGATTATAAATCGATTCGCTGCCACAGGTCAAAGCACTATGACAGAAGCCAAACGTACAATCTTCAATAATGATATTTTTATTACCTCCATTATTCTCATCCTTATCTGCTAATGGTCCTTTCCCTCCTTTTAAAGCCACAGCATCATCATTAACGGATAAGTAACAATTCTTCACCAATACGTTCGTACATACATCCAAATCAATAGCATCAGTACTTGGAGCCTTCACAGGTTTCGCCGGAGAATAAATATATAGATCCAGTAATTTTACATTTTCACATTTATAAAAGTGAGTTGTCCAGAAAGGCGAATTTTCGAGTCTTATACCCGACATCTGTACATTTTTACTGTTGGATATATATACCAGACGAGGACGCATTTCGTCCATATTAGTACATTTAGGATTTATCTTCCGTCTCAACCAGAAAGCTGTCCAGTAACGCAAACCATTTCCATTTATAGTTCCTTCTCCCGAAATAGTAAATCCGTCCACACCATCAGCATTTATAAGTGCTGCAAAATAGTCAAGGGTTTGCCCTTCCATACGGGTTTTCAATATCTCGAAATCCGCAATGTCATCACTCCCTTTCAAGACTCCATCTTTCTCTAAGTATAGATGCGTATTCGGTTTAAAGAAAAGAGACCCGCTCAAATAAGTTCCGGCAGGAATAACGATAACCCCTCCCCCTTCTTTTGAAGCTTTGTCGATAATCACTTGTATCTTTTCGGTCTGTAAAGTCGTACTGTCATTCAATACTCCATACTCAGTAATATTATATGCTTTACCAAGAGATTTTATATCAGTAGCTCTATTTTGCCTAAACCATTCAGGAATGGGTGTTCCATCCGGAAACATATCCTGTGCCGAAAGATTCAGCCCTAAAGCAACTGCTAATAACAAAAAAAATAATTTCATGTTGTTCCTTTTTATTAAGGTCTCAAACAGACCTTCGGTTAACTTATTTAAGATTAAATGCTGCTAATTATATGATTTTTATTTAATGCAAAACTATCTATTGGTATACATATATATATGTGTTTAAGTACAAACATATGTATTTTTGAATCCGGCCAAGGGGGAATATCTGACTTTTCTAATTTTTGAAACAAATACTCACCCAAAATAAGGTTCGACAAGTTTATAAAAAAGGACATCTCTCGCATTGATTTTTATCTATACAGAAAGTCTATAAATATACTGATTACTCAACATGGAATGAGAAGTAAAAAAGTTACAGATGAATGTATACAAAAGGAGTAACCTTTGTTACCTTTTGAGGAAATTAATAATGTCTAATTGATAACTGTTACCTGATCATTGACCACCGATTTTGTTACCTTTTCTATTTTAGGAAACAATTCATAATGAGACCGTAATATATGATATCTGATAAAAAGAGGAGGATAAATATTTAAGTCTCAAAAAAAATCAATATCTTTGCACCGCTTTTAAAAGCAAATTTTAAGTTTAACCCTTTAAAGTTACTGATCAGAGCTGGACTCAGATCGTGAATAGATGATCGAATCTGATAAATTAAAAAATGTACAACCGGTTGATAATTTCGACTGGGATGCCTACGAACAAGGCGAAACCTTTTCTAGCAAAAGCAAAGAAGAATTAGTAGAAACTTATGACCAATCATTGAATAAAATCAATGACAAAGAAGTGGTTATGGGTAAAGTAACATCGATGAACAAACGCGAAGTTGTTGTTAACATCGGTTACAAATCAGACGGTGTTGTTTCGATGAACGAATTCCGCTACAATCCTGATCTGAAAATCGGCGACGAAGTAGAAGTATACATCGAAAGCCAAGAAGATAAAAAAGGACAATTGATCCTTTCTCACAAGAAAGCTCGTGCATCTCGTTCTTGGGAACGTGTTAACGAAGCTCTTGAAAAAGACGAAATTATCAAAGGTTACATCAAATGCCGTACTAAAGGCGGTATGATTGTTGACGTGTTTGGTATCGAAGCGTTCCTTCCAGGATCTCAGATCGATGTTAAACCAATCCGCGACTACGATGTATTCGTTGACAAAACAATGGAATTCAAAGTTGTTAAAATCAACCACGAATTTAAAAACGTTGTTGTTTCTCACAAAGCTCTTATCGAAGCTGAACTTGAACAACAGAAAAAAGACATCATCTCTAAACTTGAAAAAGGTCAGGTTCTTGAAGGAACCGTTAAGAACATCACTTCATACGGTGTATTTATCGACCTTGGCGGTGTAGATGGTCTTATCCACATTACAGACCTTTCTTGGGGACGTGTTCAACATCCTGAAGAAGTGGTTAAATTGGATGAAAAAATCAATGTGGTTATCCTTGACTTCGACGATGACAAAAAACGTATCGCCCTTGGTCTAAAACAACTTACTCCTCATCCATGGGATGCACTTGATGCCAACCTGAAAGTTGGTGACAAAGTGAAAGGTAGAGTTGTAGTTATGGCTGATTACGGTGCATTTATCGAAATCGCTCCCGGTGTAGAAGGACTTATCCACGTATCTGAAATGAGCTGGACTCAACACCTACGTAGTGCTCAAGACTTTATGAAAGTTGGAGACGAAGTAGAAGCTGTAGTTTTGACTTTGGATCGTGAAGAACGCAAAATGTCTCTAGGTATCAAACAATTGAAACCAGATCCATGGGAAAATATCGAAACTAAATATCCGGTAGGAAGCCAGCATACTGCTAAAGTACGTAACTTCACTAACTTCGGTGTATTTGCTGAAATAGAAGAAGGTGTAGACGGATTAATCCACATCTCAGACCTTTCTTGGACTAAGAAAATCAAACACCCAAGCGAAATCACTCAAATAGGTGCAGATATTCAAGTACAAGTATTGGAAATCGACAAAGAAAACCGTCGCCTAAGCCTAGGTCACAAACAATTGGAAGAAAATCCTTGGGATGTATTCGAAACTATCTTTACTGTAGGATCTATACACGAAGGTACAGTTGTTGAGCTAGTTGACAAAGGTGCTGTAATCTCTCTTCCTTATGGTGTTGAAGGTTTTGCAACTCCAAAACACCTAGTAAAAGAAGACGGAACTCAAGCTCAGGCTGACGAAAAACTAGAATTCAGAGTTATCGAATTTAACAAAGATTCAAAAAGAATCATCGTATCTCATAGCAAAGTATATGAAGAAGAAAAAGGAGGAAGCGATGCTTCTGAAAAAAGATCTTCAAGAAAAGCTACCAAGAAAGATGAACCTGCTCAAGTAACATCTACTTCTGCAGAGAAAACAACTCTTGGAGATATCGAAGAATTAGCGGCACTTAGAGATAAATTATCAGGCGAAAGCAAGTAATTTATAACTAAATATAACATAAAACGGCTTTTGCTCTGAGCAAAGGCCGTTTTTTATTTATGCCTTGTATCTTTTCATTATATTTGCACCAATTATTCATAAACATATGCCACTAATATCTGAACGCGGAATAGAAATGCCAAGCTCTCCTATAAGGAAACTGGCTCCATTATCAGACTCTGCGAAAGCAAGAGGTCTGAAAGTATACCACTTGAACATCGGACAACCTGATCTTCCGACTCCAAAGGCCGGATTAGATGCCATACACAATATAGACCGGGATATTCTCGAATATAGTCCTAGTGATGGATATAGATCATATAGAGAAAAACTGGTAAGATACTATGCCAAATACAATATTAATGTTTCGGCTGATGATATTATCATAACTACAGGTGGTTCTGAAGCTGTTTTGTTTGCATTTCTTGCTTGCTTGAATCCTGGTGATGAAATTATTGTTCCCGAACCAGCATATGCAAATTACATGGCTTTTGCCATTTCCGCGGGTGCGAAAATACGAGGAGTTACATCAAGTATAGAAGAAGGCTTTGCACTTCCTCCTATTGAAAAATTTGAAGCCTTAATCAATGAAAAGACTAAAGGTATAATGATTTGTAACCCGAATAATCCCACAGGATACTTATACTCTCGGGCTGAAATGAATCAAATCAAACACCTTGTGCAAAAGCACGATTTATATCTATTCTCAGACGAAGTATATAGAGAATTTATATACACAGGCTCTCCCTATATCTCGGCATGCCATTTAGTAGGTATTGAAGATAATGTTGTGTTAATTGATTCTGTCTCGAAAAGATACAGCGAATGTGGCATACGCATAGGTGCTTTGATAACAAAGAATAAAGAACTACGTAAAACAGTGATGAAATTCTGTCAAGCACGCTTAAGCCCTCCTCTTATTGGACAAATCATTGCTGAAGCATCATTGGATGCAGATCCTGATTATTTAATGGATGTATATGAAGAATACGTAGAACGCCGTAAATTCCTTATTGATCGATTAAATCAGATACCGGGAGTATATTCTCCTATTCCGATGGGAGCATTCTATACAATCGCCCGGTTACCGGTTGATGATGCTGACAAATTCTGCGAATGGTGCCTTTCTGATTTTGAATATGAAGGACAAACTGTATTCCTTGCTCCGGCATCGGGATTCTACACTAGCCCCGGACTAGGAAAAGATGAAGTCCGAATTGCATATATACTGAATAAGGAAGATCTGGGGAATGCCCTTACTGTGCTCGAAAAGGCTCTAGAGACTTACAATATTTACCGAAACAAGAATTAATGCAATTACCAAATATCGAACTTGCTTTACTTTCAAAATACAGGACTCAGTTAATGGGCTTTGCCATGTTATGGATTGTATTATTCCATTTACCTTTGATCTTTTATATTCCGGTTATCAGCGAAATAAAATGGTGTGGGTATACTGGTGTTGATATTTTCTTTCTACTGTCTGGAATGGGTGTTTACTTCTCTTGGAGTAAAACACCATCAACCAGTCAATTCTATAAAAAGAGAATTATCCGTATATTTGCACTGTATATTCCAATACAATTACTGATACAAATTATTCTTGTTTACTATCTCCACTTTCCTATATCATCAATCATACAAGCACTAACCTTCTATGATTTTTGGCTAGCAGTACAAGGACCAACACCTTGGTTTATTCCGGCTATCTGCCTGATGTACCTAATCAGCCCTATTTATTTAAAAGTTACCTCTTCGAAAAATATACTGCAAAATACAGTTATCGGTTGTATACTGGGTTTAGTACTCTTCAGTCTATTCCCCCGATTCTTTTCCGAATTAGGAACACGTATTCCAAACTATTTCATTGGTATCTACGTCGGATATTTAATCAAAAATAAGGTTCAGTTATCATCAACAGGTAAGATATGCATGTATGTATTACTTATAACAGGAATAAGTCTAATTTGTATATTCTTTGCGAATCCTTATTTTAACAACATAGAGATAGGGCCTCTTATCAGATACGTAATGATAATAACAGCTCTCCCGCTTTGTTTATTTATCAGTAGTATTATAAATTTGAGTTCTTCTTACAAATACCCTGTATTAAGTTTTTTCGGGAAATATAGTCTACCAATATATCTTTCACACATTCCCATGTTCTTAATATTAGATCAATGTATCGGAACTAAAATGTCCAAAACATTAACCGGAATTATTTCTATTATCCTTTGTATGATGTTTTCATATTTCACACAAAAGATTATCTATAAATATTTCAAAATAGAGAACTAAATAAGAAAAAGTGGAGAGTCTCAATTTGAGCATCTCCACTTTCTATATGCTTCTTATTTATTCTGTTGTTTTAGCAAGTCTCTAATCTCTGCAAGCAGAACTTCTTCTTTTGTTGGAGCTGGAGGTGCGGCAGGCTCTTCGATCTTCTTTTTTTGTAGAGTATTCATTCCTTTTATAGCAAAGAATATCACTGTGGATATTATTAAAAAGTTAATGACCATCTGAATAAAATTTCCATAGTTCAAACTTACAGCAGGCAAAGCATTACCCGCAGCATCAACCGATGCTTCTTTGATAACAAATTTAAGGTCTGTAAAATTTACGCCATTTAATAATACTCCGATTGGAGGCATTATCACATCATTCACAAATGAAGTTACAATTTGCCCGAATGCACCGCCGATTATAACCCCGACAGCCATATCGACAACATTTCCCCTCATCATGAAGGCTTTTAGTTCTTGAATCATCGACATAATATACTTTTTTTATAGATTATTTAGATATTATTTTTTGTATAACACTCTGCCTTATTAATTGTTTAAGATAATTTCAGTTTTCAATTGACCGGATTCCGAATAGTACGTATTCACAGCTATTTTAGAAAAACTTACTGAAAATTTTGAAAGATGAATCCGAAAAGGAAGCTCCCTTGATTCGTCTAGATTATTAGATCTGAATACCGTTTTGATTCGTAACCGAGTTTTAAATATACTATCATTCGAAGATGTTATTCTGGATACTTTCCCTCTCATCTTCAAATATCTTTCTAATACGTCCCGATCACAGGAATAAAACATATAACCGTCATAAAAAGTTAAGGTAACAGGTTTATTCTCTTTAAATAAAAATGTCGCTAATTGTTCCGAAGTAGTATATACATGCTGCTTATTCAATATTATATCTTTAGTACTTAATCTCTTACCGATATATCCAAGTTCAAGAGTATTCAGTTCTTTAAAAATTTCAAACCTATTCACCCTATTTTTCAATAAAAATACGGGAGCTTTCTGTAAAGTATCAACTTCAAGTTTATAGAGGGGATCTTCGAAACAAGATTTTAATTTATCAGATAAACCGGACTTTGTAAAATCAATACTATAGGACAATAAACTATCCGGCAAAATAGATTTATCAACAAAAACACTATCGGTCAAACTATCTGCGTTCAAAGATTCCTGTTCATATTTCGTATTAGACAATCCTGAAAACTCTAGATTTCCCTGATTATCAAACCCTCCATTAAAAATAAAAGAATACCCATTCTCTTTAAATATTAAATTGACCGGATAGTTAATTTTCAAATCTTTGGATAAAGATTCAAAAGAAGAATCTAAAAACAAATCACTACTGTCCGAGATATCAACAATACGTTCAAGAAACTCATAATTATATCCACCTACAAATATTCCATTGTAAAACATACAGGCAAAAAACTTATTATCTGTACCCGGATAAAATAAAATCCGTGTTCCTTTATATACTCTTTCTTTCGGAGGAAATGCCGGATATAATACATTAGATAATATTTTGCCGATAGCTTGTTCCTGCTCAATCGTTACTTTAGCTACAATACAAGGATAGTTGTTACAAGAGCTTATTAACAAAGGATATGTTATATAAGGGCTTATCGATAATAATACAGGTTTTATCTCCTGAAAATACGAACTGAACAGTTTTACATCTTTTTGCTTATTGATCTGAAAAAGACTTGACGTTTCCGCTGGAATATACGCATACAGATCCTCCTCGAATACCTGCTTATCGTGAGTCAGTTTTCGCAACATCACTATCCCTGAAATCAATATCAGAAGAATAAAAAGTCCAATAATCCCTACCTTTAAATACTTTTTTACTACCATAAATACACATACTGTTCATTACAAAGATAAATTAATTAATGTGAATCAATACTTGTATAATATCTAAAAGGTAACAAAAGTTACAGGATCAATGTACAATTATCAATAAATAATTATTAGTTGTCTATTTCAATCTTTCACCCTTCATTATTAATTCTTCATTTCCCGAAAAGGTTACAAAAGTAACAGCTAAAATGTCGACTTACTGCTGTGACCTTTTATTGATGTTTAATCTGCCGATTCGCATTACTTATAATTAATTATTACTTTTGAATATTATTCATTCTATAGATAAAATAATATGAGTTATAAAGGGGTAATTTTCGATTTCAACGGAACGCTGTTCTGGGATACAGACCTGCACAACAGAGCATGGGATAAATTTTTCGACAAATACCAGATTAAAATGACTGATGCTGAAAAGTTTCAGAAAATGCATGGAAAGAACAATAGGGACATCCTGAACTCATTATTTAACGAACATCTTAGCGATAAAGAAATAGAAGACCTTGCCCTCGAAAAAGAATTGATGTATCAGGAACTTTGCCTGAAAACAGAGATGAAACTAGCACCGGGTGTTGAAGAATTTCTCTCCTTTCTGAAAGAAAAAGATATTCCATACACAATAGCAACAGCGTCGGGTATAGAGAATGTAGATTTCTACTTCAAACACCTTGCTTTATCCGATTGGTTTGACCGAAAGAAAGTGGTTTATAATAATGGCAAGATAAAAAGCAAACCCGATCCCGAAATATATCAGACGGCCATGTCTGTTATAAAACGGAAAGCAGAAGACACTATTGTTTTTGAAGATGCCATAGCCGGACTGGAGGCGGCAAGAAATGCCAAATCCGGAAAAATAATTGTGGTGGACTCATACAACGATGATTACTCAGGCTGGGAACAATATCAAAGGATCCACCATTACAAGGAAGTTGACCGTCAGTTATTCTTATAAATCAGATAAATATCCGTTATGACGGCTTTGATAAGAAAAGAGCTAACAACTATAATATGTTCGGTTACCGGACTTGGTTTCGCTATTATATTTCTTTTGGCCTGCGGGCTTATTCTATGGCTATTCCCCGGAAGTTCAAATATATTGGACAATGGATATGCCGTTACAGACTCATTTTACAAAACGGCATCCATCCTGTTACTGATATTAACTCCGGCTCTGACCATGAGATTGATATCAGAAGAAAAACGCAGCCACACGCTTGATTTACTCCGGTCTAGACCGGTTAAAACCATTACTATCTTATTTAGCAAATGGCTTTCTGCGTTGATATTTGTCATTCTTATATTTATCTCAACATTAGTTTATATATATACCATATATAAATTGGGCACTCCCGTTGGAAATATCGATATTCGCATCGTCACATTGACATACTTGTCTCTGATTATTATTACATCCGTATTTCTAATATCAGGAATACTGGCTTCCTCGTTAACCAATAATCAGATAATAGCATTTTTGTCAGCTTTAAGCTTAAATTTTATATTACTTTATGGAATGGACATGATGAGTAGTGTCATACATAATCCTCAGGTCAAGTCCCATATATTAAATCTATCGTTGTCATTTCATACCGACAGAATCAGAAAAGGATTATTGTATCTGAATGACATAACACTATTTCTGGGATACATCATCCTTTTATTTACAATATCAATTCTGATTTTAGGAAAAATAAAACTTAGATCACTTACTATTTTAATAGGTATAACCTCTCTGTCTATTGCCATGACACTAATACCTGTGTCGGCACGCTTAGACCTGACTAAAGATAAAAGATACACAATCAGTCCAGAATCGACCGTTTTAATGGAAGCGGTAAATAAAAATAATACTTCGATAAGCATCAACATTTATTTCACAGGAGACTTAAACTATGGACTAAAACGCCTGCAAACTTCTGCACTAGACTTACTGAATGAATTAAATGAAAAAGCAGAAAATCGTCTATCCATTTCAATAATAAATCCCTATTCTCTGGGAATGGACAGAGAAACTTTGCCACAATATATGGCGGAAAAATCAATGCCTGCTATCCAGCTAAATGAAATAGACCGAAACGGAAAAATCAGCCGTCAATTAATTTATCCTTATGCGCAGGTAACAAGTAATGGAGATACCTTATCCATACCATTATTAAAAAGCATACGAGGCAATACAGCTGAAGAAAATCTGAATGCTTCGATAGAAGACCTCGAATTCCAATTTTCAGATGCCATCAGACTATTGACAAACAAAGAGAATCAAAACATTGCGTTTATAGAAGGGCATGGAGAGCTTCCCCGCACATATATATACGATGCGGAAGAATCACTTGCTAAATATTACAACATCAACAGAGGACAAATCACGAATGATGTATCAGTTCTTGACAACTTTAAGGTTGTGATTATAGCAGGGCCTACAGAAAAATACACCGAAAAAGAGAAATTCATACTCGATCAGTATTTAATGAGAGGAGGACGCATACTTTGGATTATTGATGGAGCATACGTATCTTATAAAGAACTGACTGAAAAAGGAGAGTCACCGAGTATAAAAAATGAGGTAAATCTGGATGATATGCTATTCAATTACGGTATTCGTATAAATTCCGACTTCATACAAGACGCTACGTGTACAACTATACCGGTAAATTCAACAAACGGTTCATCGTATGTTAATCTACCATGGTACTATTCACCTATATTATTACCCTCGGCAGACAATGCCGTTACCAAAGATATTGACGGAGTTAAGGCATCATTTGCCAGCAGCCTGAATCTGGTTAACAAAAAATTAACCGTGACACCTAAAGTTCTGCTTACCACTTCTGACAAAAGCCACATAGTACGCATTCCTGAAATGATAAGCCTCGATATTGAAAAAATCCAAGATAACAAAGGTTATTTCGATACTTCATTTATTCCGGTAGCGATATCATTAGAAGGCATTTTTACATCAGCGTTCGAAAATAGAATGATGGCTGATAGTATTTCCATAAAAAAAGATCAAATTCTCACAAAAAGCAAGCCTACAAAAATGATTGTTGTTTCATCGTCCGATATTATACGAAATGATATAGAAACACAAAACGGCTCTCCACAAATATTACCAATGGGTTATGACAGATCATCGGGAAAAACATTCGGCAATAAAGATTTTATTGTAAATTCTGTCAATTGGCTCTCAGATGACAGCAACTGGATGCATCTCCGAACAAAATCAAGGCAAATGAATCTGCTCGATAAACAGAAAATATCCGAAAATCGTAATTTATATGTATTTATAAATATTTCGTGTCCGATATTCTTTATACTGTTAGTCTGTGGTGCATTTTCAATGTATCGCAAAAAGAAATATTCAAACAAAAAAAGGAGAACTTAAGGTCTCAGACCTTTTTATTACTTTGGTAAGTAAAACATTCAAAACATGTTACAAATTAAAACACATTATTAAATCCTTTATATTACTTAAATCTGTTCTCCTTTTTATATAGGTTTCTATTTCCTTATTTAAATACTAAAATTCGTTCCGATAACGGAGACACATCTTTTGCTCCAGGTTCCTGAGCAGGAACACCAAATGGCATTTGAGCAATTAGTTTCCATTTTTCATCAATATTCCACGTCTTAGCTACTTCTTCATCTATAATGGGATTGTAATGTTGCAATGAGGCACCGAATCCAACTTCTTCCAACAGAGACCAGATAGCAAACTGATGAATTGCTGATGTCTGCAAAGACCAGCCTGGGAAATTTTCACTGTATGAAGGAAATGCTTTTTGCAATCCTTCGACCACAGCCTGATCTTCAAAAAACAATACTGTTCCATATCCTGAGGCAAAAGAAGTATCTATTTTGATTTCGGTTTTCTCAAAAGCATCTGCCGGCATTTTAGCCTTTAATATACTTTTTACAATATCCCATAATTTTTTATGATTTTCACCCAATAAGAGCACAACTCTTGTCGATTGAGAATTGAATGAAGACGGTGCATTAGTTACAACGAATTCAATAATATCCTGAATCTCTGTATCAGAAACCAAAGCAGTGTTGGTCAATGAATAATAGGTACGGCGATGTTTCATCACCTCTTTAAAACTTTTTGCCATATGTTTTTTTGTTTTGTAAATATAGTCCTGAAGACTTTTAATTGTTTCCTGTGAGTTTAAGTATATCATAAGATGCTTAAGTCACCTTATATAACAAGACAATAAATAGATTTGTTTTTGCTTTTAGGTAACAGAAAGTATTTAATAACGTGTTTTTTTTAGTTACAACAAACTTTTGCTGTTATGCCTTCAAAGTCAACAATTCAAGCAGTGAGAGCAAATACAAATTTATTTTGATTATGCCAAATCGCGAGAAATGCCTTATGAAATAGTATAAATAGGCCTGAGGCCTTAGAAACAAAATCAGCACTTATACAATATCATATAATCATACAATTTTAACCAATATCATATTAACAGATATCAACAAACAACAAAGCTTCTTCATAAATATCATTTTAACACCACATCTTATCTAATCAGATAAAAACCATCCATATTAAAACAAAAAGACAAAACACAACATATCCATATATAGAAAAACAACACACATACAAAAGACTATAAATAAGATATATAACACCAAAACATCAGATAACAAATCTACAAACCCAACATCATAGAACATATCCAATCCAATAGAAATATGTTTAATAACACTTTTGATTATTTTAATATCATTTTGCTAGGAAGACAACAAAATAACACCTACTTTTACATCACAAAATTAATAAAACAAAAGTTCAACAATTTAAATACTTGACATTATGAAAGCAAATGTTTTTACTTCAGCCATTGTTGCATTATTTATTTTTGTAACCAATTCATTGGTAGTGAAAGCAGATTCTGACGCTTTACTCTATCATAACGTAGAAAAACAAGACAATGTCGTTTCAACTACTTACTTTAAAGGTGACGGAAAGAGCGAAAACCTCATTCCTTTCAAAAAGAAAGTAAATACAATGAACGAACAAGGTATATGTGTATCGAAAGTTACATATATATGGAACGCAACCAATAAAAATTGGTTACCTCTCGACAAAATGGACTATACCTATGACGGAGCAACCGTTACTAAAGTAAGCCGTTATTCATGGAATGAAAAATCTAAAGATTGGGGCAAAGCTCAACATGTATCTTACGATCAAAACGAAAGCAACTTATTAACAAAGTAATATACTACTTAATTTCACTTAATTATATAAATATAAAAACGGGGATGCTGTGAAGTATCCTCGTTTTTGTCTGTATTAAGTAGTAAAACATTGAATGATGTATTTTTAAGCAATAACCTGCTCTTGCAGTCATACACAATAGGCCTGAAACCTTATTTTGTTCTCATCAGACAACCTTCTTCTAAGAGAAAAATACCTTCATCGACTTGATATCGTATAACAGCCAGTATGTTCTCTTTACTATATTCAGTCAGAGAGTTTAAAATATCCTCAAGAGCAATACCCTGATCGGCATCATCAAGCATTCGACTGATCAGATTACTTATTGAGCGAAATTTAAAAGCTGTTATCCCCGAATCATTTTTCGTTAAACAGACATCACAGCATCCACAGTCTTTTGCATTTTTTTCGCCAAAATAAGCGAGTAGCATGCGGCTTCGGCATACGTCATTTCTCTCAACATATTCGGTTATACCTTCAATACGTTTTGTAAATCTTTCTTTTCGAATCTCATAAACACTTTTGGAGATCACTACATATTTTTTAGCTAAACGAGGTTGTGTGTACACCACAAATGGTGTTTTTTTATACGGAATGTAATCAATAATATGCCTTTTCGACAACAGCTTGAGCATCTCGTATACTTCCTTTCGTGTTTTCTGGATATGGACACCAATTTCACCTTCGTTTATATTTATATAACCAGCAAACAATCCGGTATACAATCTCAGAATAACATTGATAAGACGTTCGTATTCTGGATCAAACTCATACTTATACAACTCATCCCTGTATATCTTGAAAATAAGACGTGATTGATTGTCCGCCTCATCCGTATACTCTATATAACCGGCCAGACTCAAAATCTTCAAAGCATTATGTGTCGGTAAAACAGGAAATTTATAAGCCGAACAAAACTGATGAAGATTAAAATCATAAGCCATTTCAGTACCGAATCCCTCCGCTACCTGAAAAAAATATGCTAACGATTCATATATAAGAAGTATAAAATCCCTCTCAGGATATTCGTCCGATATGCGTTTCTTTAATTTTGTACTATCCGTTTTATTATATAAGATTGTCGCATAAGCTTTTTTCTCGTCCCTGCCTGCCCTGCCTGCCTCCTGATAATACTCCTCTATTGAATTGGGCAAGTCCATATGAACAACAACCCTAACATCGGGCTTATCGATTCCCATCCCGAAAGCATTTGTAGAAACAATAACACGGCATTCATTGTCTTTCCACGTATTTTGTTTTCGTGATTTTTCATAAGAAGGCAATCCCGCATGATAATAATCTGCCTGAATTCCATTTTTCACTAGGCTCTCAGCTATTTCTTTAGTTTTAATCCTGCTCCGAACATAAACAATAGCTGTACCCTGTGTCTTTGTCAATATCTGAATAAGTGACGAAAGTTTATCATCCGTATATCGTACTATATAAGACAGATTTTCTCTCGAAAAGCTTTTCCGAAAAACATTTTTCACCTTAAAATTCAGAATCTCCTGAATATCGTCAGTTACCTCCGGTGTAGCTGTTGCTGTCAATGCTAAAACAGGAACATCCGGAAACTGCTCTCTGATAGAGGCAATATTCATATAAGAAGGACGGAAGTCGTACCCCCATTGCGAAATGCAGTGAGACTCGTCAACAGCCAGCATACAGAGATTCATATCTCTGAGCTTTAGCTGAAACAAACGGGTAGAAAGTCGTTCGGGTGAGATATACAAAAATTTATAATCTCCCAGTATTGCATTCTCGAGTGTTGTAACAATCTCAGAATGGCTCATTCCCGAATAAATAGCCAATGCTTTTATCCCTTTAGCCCTCAAATTGTCAACCTGATCTTTCATCAACGCAATCAAGGGAGTGACCACAAGACATAAACCATCAAGAGCTAATGCCGGAACCTGAAAGGTGATGGATTTCCCCCCTCCGGTAGGCATTAGCCCTAATGTATCTTTACCGGCATAAACCGATTTTATAATATTTTCCTGTAATGGGCGAAAACTATTGTATCCCCAATACTGCTGTAGTATTTTATGAAAAATATCCACTTCTTAGATCGAAGGATTTCTTATTTACTGGACATCGGACGAACTAAAATTTTTATATTAGTTCCTTCCAGTGCCTTTTCCATATCCTTATCATTAAAATCAGCAAAATGATATGGATATAAATAAACCGGCTTCACTTTCTTTGCAGCATCCACAAACATATCATCAGTCATTGTATAAGGCAGATTCTTAGGTAAGAATGCAATGTAAATGTCAGATAATTTAGTCATCTCCGGAATATTTTCAGTATCTCCTGCCACATAAACTTTTTTATCGCCAAAAGTCAGTACATATCCATTTCCACGACCTTTGGGATGATAAAATACACCTTCGGGAGTCTTATGTTCAATATTATAAGCAGGAACAGCTTCTATCGAAATACTATCGAAAGAAGTTATGTCTCCATTATTCAGAACCTCTCCTACTCCAAGTAGTCCATTCACAACCTTAGAGGTTATAAAGTGAGTATCGGACTTTTTTATCTGATTAATAGCAGTTGTATCCAAATGATCACTATGTTCGTGAGTCAAAAGAATCAAATCCGCCTTAGGTTGTGTTGAATAATCTGCCACTTTGGAATAAGGATCAACATGAATAACCTTACCTTTATATTTAAATACAATCGAAGCATGTCCCAACAGAGACACTCCCAATTCGCCGTTATTTGTAATATAGGCATCCTGGCTTATACCATGAGGTTCTTCTTTTTCCATACTTTGCAGATAAGATGATTCATTTGCCTTTTTATTATCACTGGAGCATGCGGCTAATGCTGTAAACATCAATAATAATGCTGAGATAATAGTTGTTGTTGTCGTCGTTCTTCTCATTCAATGTTAAGTTAAATATTAGGTAAATTGACCTTTATCTATATCTTTCACATAGAGTTGCGTATTCGTCTTCCCGTTATGGACATTTTGTTCCAGGGTATAACAAATATCAAACAAATCGGTTTTCACCAATTGATAGTTGTTACTTTGCCTGAATGCGATACCATGTATCAAAGCACTGCTTGTAGCATCAAACATATCAAGTTTGATATGTAGATGATCTTTCCCCACGAGCTTGCTTGTCCCGTAATCACTTACGTTACGCGTCACAAAAACAGGATTCAGATTCTCGGGTCCAAAAGGTGCGAACCTCCCCAAATCGGATATAAATTTAGCATCTATATCTTTAAATGTAAGTTCTGAATCAATATCAATCTGAGGACACATCATTTCCGGAGCAATTAATTCGACAGACATTTCTTCGAACCTGCGTTTAAACTCCGGTAAATTTTCCTCTTTCAGAGAAAGTCCGGCTGCATAAGTATGCCCTCCAAAATTCTCCAGAATATCCTTACAAGCCTCAATTGCTTTGTATACATCAAATCCCATAACCGAACGAGCCGATCCTGTTATAAGATCGTTCGACTTAGTAAGAACAACTGCCGGACGATAATACTTTTCGGTAAGGCGGGAGGCGACAATACCAATCACTCCTTTATGCCAACTATCGTTATAAATGACTATACTATTGACTTTACCTATCTCCAGAGTCGATTCTATATAATTGGTCGCTTCATCGGTTATACGCTTATCAAGCTCCCGTCGGTTATCATTGTAATGGTCTATATTTTCACTTTTAGCACGGGCATCCTGTGTAGAGTTTGCAAGCAAGAGATCCACAGCCTCTTTTCCGTTCATCATACGCCCCGAGGCATTGATACGAGGGCCTATTTTAAAAACGATATCACTTACCGTGATGGGTTTATGACTCAATCCGCAGATATCAATAATACCTTTCAATCCCATACTGGGACTATTATTGAGCTGTTTCAACCCATAATGGGTCAATACCCTATTCTCACCTGTTAAAGGAACAATATCCGACGCAATACTCAAAGCCACCAAATCGAGGAGATCAAGCAGTTCGCTAAAATCAATCTTGTTGTTCTGCGCTAATGCCTGAGCCAGTTTAAAACCGACACCACACCCCGAAAGATGTTCATAAGGGTATATCGAATCCAAACGCTTGGCATCTACAACAGCAACAGCATTGGGTAATGTTTCATCGGGCATGTGATGATCACAAATTATGAAATCAATCCCTTTACTATTTGCGTAGTTAACTTTCTCTATAGCTTTAATTCCACAATCAAGGGCTACAATCAAAGTCACTCCGGTTTCCGAAGCATAATCAATTCCCTGTTCCGATATACCATACCCTTCGTCATACCTATCGGGAATATAATAATCGAGATTTGTTGTAAACTTTCTTAAAAACTTATAGACTAAGGCAACTGCTGTTGTCCCGTCTACATCATAGTCACCATATACCAAGATACGTTCTTTCTGTCCTAAAGCTTTTTCAATTCTGTCAACCGCTTTATCCATATCAGGAAGTAAAAACGGGTCATGCAGATTTTCAAAACTTGGATGAAAGAATTTATCAGCCTCATCTACAGTGGTTATACCACGCTGGATCAACAGCTGGCACAGAGCCGGGTGTAAATTCATCTGTTTAGCTAGTTCATCTTTTTTTTCTGTATCTTTTGGTGTAAGTGGTTCGTAATTCCATTTGTAAATCATTATATATTTGTTTTTTCTTTTCTGCACGGGGGAGAAGCTTCTATCAGCCTCTAAACTCTTTACTCAAAGCCTTTAAGGTCACAGACCCATTTATTAACTTACCTAGTATAACAGCAAAATCGGGTATCACTTTAGATCACCTCATTAATATTTACCATTATTAATCTATCTAATCCGATAGAACTTTCCAAGAGTATAATACGTAAAGATACTACATTATATATAACAACAGATAAGTAGCCGTTGTTTTTATTAAGCAAAAAATACTAAAAAATATCACATTTAAACTAGTAGACCTATTAATATAGAATTAAAATTCGGCTACGATTTTTAAATTTAGTTGACGCCCTGTCAGATAATTGGGCACAGCATACTGCTGATCAAAAACATCATTGATCCAGTAAAACGAATTTGTGTTATTTATATCGAATAAATTAAAAACATCCGCTCCCAACCAGATATTTTTAAATAAACTGCAAAACGAGCTTCTATTTCTTATCGAAAAGTTTTCTCCTAAAACCTGCCATGCAAAGCCCAAATCAACCCGTTTATAAGCAGGTGTCCTGAAAGTTTTAGAACTTATAAATCCGCTATTAGGTGCCGATTGAGGCAATCCTTGAGATAAACTGGCACTCAAACTCATCGTCAAACGCTCTATTCCCGGAAAATAGTCTCTGAAGAAAAAAGAAAGGTTGTATCCCTGATCAGTAGGCAACGGTGCTTTTATACCATTTACATCCTGCTGGGTTTTCATAAAAGAAAGACTCACCCAACTATCTGTACCTTTGATAAACTCACCGAACAATTTCATATCTAATCCCATAGCATATCCCTTACCCTGATTTTCTCCGGAATAGCGGATCTTTACATTATCAACAGTATAGGGAACCAAATCGGTCAGATGTTTATAATAGACCTCACTTGTGAATTTGAAAGGACGGTCATCAGCCATGAACTTATAATCACCACCCAGAACAAACTGTAACGATTTTTGTGATTTTATATCCTCATTCAACACTATAACAGAATTATGACCGACTGTTTCGATACGCTGGTACTCCTTATAAAATGGAGTCTGATAATACAATCCAGCAGCAAGGCGTAAGGTAAATTTATTATTCGGAACATAGGCCAGGGATGCCCGGGGGCTAACCAACGATTCATCATTAAATGACCAATGACTAAACCTCACACCGGCATTCAGATAGAATACATTGTCACCGGATGTAAATTGATATGTATCCTGTAAATAGGCAGAATAACGGGTTGTATTTGTTGAGTTATCTCCTTTCAAATTGGAATAAACACTCACAATATCGGGGATATTAGGTTTGGAATAACCCGCCGAATCTCTCATATTCCACTCTTTTATCTTATCTTCAATCTTTTCTTTTTGAAGTGTAATCCCCCATTTTATATGGTGATTATTAAATCTGAAAGCACCCTGATGAGATAGAGTCGACACATCTGCATTCAATTTATTCCGGGCATGTTCAAGATACGAGCCTATCGCCAGCAAACTACCGTTACTCCCCTCGGCTCCTCCTCTATCCAAGCCGGAGTCAGTCAGCATGTACTCTCCTGAAATATCATAACGTTCATATTCTCGAGATGAAAAGGCTGAACCGGAAAATCCAATTTCAAAATTTTCCGATAATTTACCATTTACACTGAGAGCTCCAAAGTAAGTAAGGAATTTATCATGCTCCCAGCCATCAAAATACACTTTAAAGTTTTTGGCATTATCTATCGTTCCGAATTTAGTTTCTCTGCTCTGAGGTGCGAATTTAAAAACATTACTAGACAAATTTCCAAGGAAGCTAACTTCCCATTTCGATGTAAGCTGCAAAGTCATGTAAGTCTGAGCATCTACAAATTCCGGATCATATTCTGCTTCGGTATCAGTTGTACCAAGCAGGCTTTTCGTTGTTTTATATCTGAATCCGGTAATTTGAGAAAAACGACCCGAAGAACTCCCTATATAAGCATTTGCACCTAAGAGACTACCAGAAACCACCCCTTCGAATCCGGTCGGTTTTTTATAAGTAATATCGAGTACCGAAGACATTTTATCCCCGTAAGAAGCATCAAAACCTCCTGTTGAGAATTTTACATCTTTAGTCATATTCGGATTAAGAAAGCTGAGCCCTTCTTGTTGTGCAGATCTTATTAGTAACGGGCGATATATCTCTATACCGTTGACATAAACAAGATTCTCGTCATAATTACCACCTCTCACCGAATATTGATTACTCAGTTCATTGGTTTTACTAACTCCACTCTCCATAGAGATACGGGTTTCGATAGAAGGATCGGTCAATAAATTAGAGTTTCCTAATTCGATATTCTGGATAGTATTAGTCTGAGCTTTTGATCCGGTAACGGTTACTTCTTCCAACGTTTTTTCTCTAAGCATAACATTTAAAGTCATATTGCCTACAACTTTCGCTATCTTCCGTTCTGTTTTCTGATATCCCAATACCGAAAACTCAATCGTCACCGAATCACCCACAGGTACAGACACTTGATATTTACCCTGACCATTCGTAAAACCGCCGGATACAGATCCTCTCACAGATACACGAACAAAATCGACCGGTTGATTATCAAAGTTTGTGACTGTTCCGCTGATTTTCGCCTGCTGAGCTGCCAGAGAGAAAATTACTATGAAGAAGAAAAATAACGAGTAAATTCTTTTATCTATTATCATTTATTATATCCGCTAATATCAACAACATACAACCTTTAACATTATACAATTGAACTATAAAATCCAAACAATGTTATATATAACGTGTAATACAAAAGGATCAAACCTTAGGTTTACAAAGTTAATTTATATTTTGAATATAATCATCTCTATTTTATGACTAAACTGCCATTTAATATACTCACCTATCCTATAAAATCCTTTAACCCCCCACTATTTTAAGAAAAAAAGTTCTATAATTTCCAGAGCATCCTTATCTCGAAAATGCTTATTTGATTGGATTTTAGGTATCATCATGAAAGATTCATTAACATTCTGTTGACAACTTTATGATTGAAGAAAGCCAAAATGCAATATTATAATATAACTTTGCGTCCGTAGATACAGGAAAATCTAAAAGCTATTAAATATAGCAAGTCTTTAACGGCACATTTCGAAGAGAAATCTTCAGCCGTTATCATACTTGGTAAGTTAGTAAACAGGTCTACGACCTTAAAATATATAGACAACTATCATTTAAAAGGAATGGCTAAAGTTAAAGGAACAGTAGTGGTCAATGTCGAACGTTGTAAAGGCTGTGACCTCTGTGTAGTATCCTGCCCGTGTGATGTACTGGAATTGCAACCGCGAGAAGTAAATCAGAAAGGATACCATTACGTATATATGAAAAATGAAGATGCATGTATTGGCTGTGCCAACTGCGGATATGTTTGTCCGGATGCATGCTTAACCATATATAAAAAGAAGATATAAAAAAGATACAGCAGATATATTTGCTGTATCTTTTTATTTTCAAACAGATTATAGTTGCTTGATCAACAATTTTCTCAGATTTTGGTTTTCTCAGCCAATCTATAGTCTGTACATATTTAAGAACTTTCAACATAACATTATGTCAGAAGAAATATATTTAATGAAGGGCAACGAAGCCATTTCACATGCAGCCATCCGGCTTGGCGTCGACGGATATTTTGGATATCCTATTACTCCCCAATCGGAAATATTGGAAACTTTAATGGCCGAAGCCCCTTGGAAAACCACCGGAATGGTAGTGTTACAGGCCGAAAGCGAAACAGCTTCCATCAATATGGTATACGGAGGTGCAGGCTGTGGAAAAGCAGTGATGACATCATCATCAAGTCCCGGATTGAGCCTTATGCAAGAAGGACTATCATACATTGCAGCCGGTAGTCTTCCCTGTCTCGTTGTAAATGTTATGCGTGGGGGACCCGGACTTGGAACAATCCAACCCTCGCAATCAGATTATTTTCAAACAGTGAAAGGAGGAGGACACGGCGACTACAAAATGGTAACGCTAGCTCCTGCATCAGTTCAGGAAATGGCAGACTTTGTAGATCTGGGATTCCAACTGGCATTTAAACACCTGACCCCCGTCATGATCCTTACGGACGGTGTTATCGGGCAAATGATGGAAAAGGTAAAACTACCCGAGTACCGAAGAAGACGTACCGAAGACGAAATACGTAAACAGTGCCCATGGGCTACTTTAGGCAAAACACCAGACCGTAAGCCTAATATTATAACCACCCTTGAGCTTGACGCCCATGCGATGGAACGTATCAACCTTAATCTTCAGGAAAAATATAAGAAGATAGAAGAAACAGAAATCCGTTATCAAGAAATCAATTGCGATGACATGGATTATTTAATAGTAGCTTTTGGCTCAGCAGCTCGTATCAGCCAAAAAGCCGCAGAACTGGCACGTGAAGAAGGCTTAAAAGTCGGCATAATCCGACCAATAACCTTATGGCCATATCCTTCTCAGATCATCAATGAGTATGCTTCAAAGGTAAAAGGTATACTGACTGTAGAATTTAATGCAGGACAAATGGTTGAAGATGTTCGTCTTGCTGTTAACGGAAAAGTTCCGGTAGAACATTTTGGACGTCTGGGAGGTATCATCCCCACCCCGGCGGAAGTTGTTGCTGCCTTGAAAAATAAACTTATTAAATAAGGCTTTCAGACCTTTTTTCGACTTGCTACAAGGTTAATAGCTGTTCACAACATCTTTTTCCCGTGCAAGACATAGAAAGTTATAACAATTAAGAATTACAATTTATGAACACCAGTATAGTAGATCCTCAAAATTTGGTATATGCCAAACCCGAACTGATGAATGACAATCAGATGCACTATTGCCCGGGTTGTTCGCATGGTGTCGTACATAAACTCATCGCCGAGATTATCGACGAAATGGGTTTACGTGATAAAACTATAGCTATAGCACCCGTAGGTTGTGCTGTATTCGCATACGATTATGTTGATATTGATTGGCAGGAAGCTGCACATGGACGTGCTCCGGCACTGGCTACAGCTATAAAACGACTTTGTCCCGATAAGCTTGTATTTACTTATCAGGGAGATGGGGACTTAGCCGCTATTGGGACAGCCGAAACAATACATGCCGCCAATAGAGGAGAGAATATTGCCATCATCTTTATTAATAATGGTATATATGGCATGACCGGAGGACAGATGGCTCCAACCACTCTGCAAAATATGAAAACATCAACCACTCCAAACGGACGTGATACTTATGAGAATGGTTATCCTCTGAAAATAACAGACCTGCTAGCCCAACTCGAAGGTGTTTGTTTTGCAACCCGTCAAAGTGTACATACAGCACCTGCTGTAAAAAAAGCGAAGCGAATGATTGCTAAAGCTTTTCAGAATTCTTTGGACGGAAAAGGAACATCTATTGTTGAAATAGTCTCTACCTGCAATGCTGGATGGAAAATGACTCCGGCGGGAGCAAATAACTGGATGGTAGATAATATGTTTCCGGTATATCCAATCGGAGATTTAAAAGATATCTAAGGTCTTATTTTAAAGAAAAATTATGGTTAACGAAATTATTATAGCCGGATTCGGTGGACAAGGAGTTTTATCAATGGGTAAAATTCTGGCATATTCAGGATTGATGGAAGGAAAAGAGGTTTCTTGGTTTCCGTCATATGGTCCTGAGCAACGGGGTGGTACATCTAACGTAACAGTAATACTCAGTGATGACGTTATCAGTTCGCCCATTGTCAGCGAATATGACATTGCAATTATTCTGAATCAACCCTCACTCGAAAAGTTCGAATCGCAGGTAAAACCGGGAGGAATTATCTTATATGATCCGGACGGAATTCATCGTCCGCCTACAAGAACTGATATATCTGTATATAAAGTTGACGCTATGGGAAAAGCATCAGAAATGCAAAACCAAAAAGCGTTCAATATGATTGTATTGGGCGGCTTGCTCAAAATAAAGCCGGTAGTAGATCTCGAACATGTAATGATGGGATTGAAAAAGACTTTACCGACAAGACATCACGGTCTTTTACCTATGAATGAAAAAGCCATTCTGCAAGGTATGGAGATTGTAGAAAAAGTAAACATTTCCGCATAAACGGAAGCTATATAAGACAGAATAAAGACCAGTCCGGCAAACGGACTGGTCTTTATTGCTTTATCAATCTGTTTTTGCATTGCACAGCTAATTAATAAATAGGTCTGCAACCATAAACCAATAAAAATGTGTACCTTTGCAAAAAATACAGAGAAGCAGAACTTCTTGTTTTTTCAAGAGAAGGTATCAACAGTATATACTTACTTATATTTATTAGAGTTTAAGAATTTATGGGAAATTTAGTAGCGATAGTTGGACGCCCGAATGTAGGAAAATCAACATTATTCAACCGCTTGACACAATCGCGTCAGGCTATTGTTGATGAAACTTCAGGAACAACTCGCGATAGACAATATGGAAAAGTTGAATGGGGCGGAAAAGAGTTTTCGCTTGTGGATACTGGTGGCTGGGTTGTAAATTCGGAAGATATATTCGAAGAAGAAATCAATAAACAAGTGGCCATAGCTATTCAAGAAGCAGACATTATTTTGTTTGTTGTAGATGTGATGAACGGAGTGACTGATCTCGACCAAAGTGTAGCCGGTATCTTACGACGGGCAAAAAAGCCGATTATATTAGTCTCAAACAAAGCTGATAACTTTAATGTACATGCCCTTTCTGCCGAATTTTACACATTCGGTTTGGGTGATCCAATAAATATTTCGGCAATTAATGGAGCAGGAACCGGAGATTTACTGGATGAAGTTATTACAAAACTGCCAACTAATGAGGAGATCGATTTTGAGGATTACGAAGAGAATATTCCCCGTATTGCCATAGTGGGTCGTCCTAATGCTGGTAAATCATCATTTGTGAATGCTCTTATCGGAGAAGATCGCAATATCGTTACTAATATTGCAGGCACTACCCGTGATTCCATTTATACTAAATTCGATAAGTTCAATATGGACTTTTATTTAGTAGATACGGCCGGAATACGGAAAAAAGGGAAAGTGACCGAAGACTTAGAATACTATTCAGTAATACGATCTATCAAAGCAATCGAAAATTCTGATGTTTGTATTCTAATGCTGGATGCAACACAAGGTATAGAAAGTCAGGATTTAAATATATTTTCGATCATACAAAAAAACCGAAAAGGATTAGTTGTATGTGTAAATAAATGGGACTTGGTTGAAAATAAAGAACAGGTAGTTATCAAGACTTTTGAAGAAGCTATCCGTAACCGATTGGCTCCCTTTACAGACTTTCCTATTATTTTTGCATCGGCTCTAACTAAACAGCGTATACTAAAAGTATTGGAGACAGCAAAAGAGGTTTATAACCACAAAAAAGTAAGAATTCCAACTCATAAATTAAATGAAGTTCTGCTTCCTATTATAGAGCGTACTCCTCCTCCATCTAATAAAGGAAAGTATATTAAGATTAAATATATCACTCAGCTACCTAATACGCAGGTTCCGACTTTTGTATTTTTCTGTAATCTTCCTCAATGGATAAAGGACCCGTATAAGAGATTCCTCGAAAATCGCATACGTGACCATTGGAATCTTTCAGGAACACAAATAAATATCATTATCAGAGAAAAATAAAAACCAAAGTGATACTCTTATACTCTTGAGTGTCATTAGAGAATAAAATAGGAAAAAAGACTGCCGAAGAATTAGCTGCGGGCAGTCTTTTTTTCTTTTATAAAATTAAAAGGGCTGTATATTTTTTTATTTGCATAAAAAAGACATATATTTAACATTCGTTAAATTTCAATCAAACTTTACACTTAATTTTTTTAACATGAATTGCCAAAGTCAAACATTTTACTGTACTTTTGCCCGAACAATAACAGCAAAAAACAACACTCGTGAAAATCAAATCTAGCTTTTTGATGCTTCTTACAGCATCTTTCTTCTCTGCATGCAGTGATTCAGAGAATTACGAAGTGACTCCACCAGATCCGGGGGGCATAAAAGAAATCGCCGTAAGCTTCGTTGACCCAAATCGTAATACTTCGGCAAAATATGAGGCTGTAAAAATCGGTGAATATTTATGGTTTAATAGTAATATAAACCACTATCCGGCCAGCGTAGAAACCACAAGAAGTCAAGTTGACCTTGTTCTTTCGAGATACCGCCTAGATCCGAAACGGTACAAGACCTCATTGAGTGATATCAATAAATATTATGGTCTATACTACAATCGGGCCGACTTTGAATATCTAGAATTGAACCGACGCAATTACCAGATAAAGGAAAACGGCAAAGATGCTCCCGTAGGAGCATGGGGAGCCCCCTCAAATGCTGATGTAGCTCAATTATTTGCAATGTGCGGCAACGGTACAGAAAGTGATGTAAGAACAATGCTCACTTGTAAATCCGGAAGTAATTCGGCTGCAGTTGCCGATTACACTTATTGGTTTAGCAACAAAAACACCAATAAATATGGGTTTAACCTGATGCCGGGGGGAGCCAGATTTCATGCCTACGATAAATGGACTTTAAAGCACAACCATAACGATAACGACATAGATGTTTTTGATGTAGCACCCGGAGATTTCTATGGATTTGTCGAAGCCGCTATAATAGTAACATGGAACGGGCGTGTTACAATAGACGATTACATCAAATTCGACAATACTAAAAGCTGGCATTTAATGACTGTCCGATGGTGCAGACAATTAACTGACGATGAGTTGGGGTATAAACTCTATATAAATCAGACACAGACCGATATTCTGAAAGCAGGATTAAAAGACGCTGTACCATCAGGATATACAGAACTCCCCAGAGGGGCATTAAGAGGATTCTACGTCCAATTTATTATAAACGGAGTAAGACCAAATACCTCTGTAACCGAAATGTTACAACTGGCAAAAGGCTTAGCATAAAAAAAAGAACAGACATTAAACGTCTGTTCTTTTTTTAGAGTTCCGAAATTTCAATTTTCAAGTAATTTCACTTTCTCTTCTGATTCATCCAATAATTTTTGGGCATTTTTCTTCGCCTCCGAATTCAATTTGGCTGCAGCTTTATCAGCGGCTAATTTAGCAATAGCACCTTTCGGAGCAGCAGCATCAATCAATTGCTGTCCTGCTTTTTGAGCTTCTTCCACTACTTTTTCGGATGCAGTTTTTGCTTCGCTGCGTATTTTAGCGATTTGCTCTTGTTTATTCTGAGTTATTTTTGACGAAATATTATCTGTGTTTCCATTACCGGTGCTTGTTCCTCCCAACAACTGCCCGGCAATACTACCTATGACACTTTTTGCATCAACTTTTATTTTAGGATCATTAAATGTTCCGGTTATCGTAAGAGGAACTGCATTCACAAAATTATTAGACATGTTTTTAGGCAAAGTTACCGATCCTTTGTAGTTAATCGTCTGATCTAATCCGGTCATACCTTCTAAGCTCAATTTCCCACCATCTCCAATATTAATGGCAAATGGTTTGGTATTGATCTTTCCATCCTTTATCGCGAAAGGTATATTTACATCTTTAGCGGTAATTGATTTTAATGAATTAGATTTAAGAGCAGATGCCAACTCATTCAAGACTTCTACATTTTGGACTTTCACCTCGTTAGATTGAATCAAACCACTGGCAGTTAAAGAGCCCAGCATCTGAGAAATATTACTCCCCATAGAAGTATTGAGATTAATATCCATAGAATAATTCCCTAACATTTTCTCAAAAATAGGAGCAAACTTTTGGATAGCCTCCACGGATTTAAATGTTTCAGCAAAAGAAGCCTTGCTAATATTCAATGCCAGATCTACTTTCGGAGCTGATACACTTTCTGCCGTATTATATGCTCCTGAAATCTTAGCGATTCCCCCTAACACATTAGCCGAAACATTCTGCATTCGGGCAATACCATCCTTAACCGTTATAACACCTCTCAGATTATTAATATTCGTTTTTCCGTACACAACATGTTTCATATCGGCATCCATAGAAAAATTGAGATTCTGAGGTATCATAAAGTTATCAGATGAGGGAGATGTTCTTCCCGAAGAAGTTTTTTCTTTGTTTTCAGATGGAGCAGCACTTGCTGTTGCCGTATTTTTATCGGCATCCATAAAATCATTGAGATTAAAATAAGATGATTTCAAATGAAGCTCCCCTTTCAACGTTTTATTTTTTAATACATAAGCTATTAAATTCTCCAAACGCCCGTTAGCAGACAGATCGTTATCTCCTATTTTAATATCAAAAGTAGATAAATTGACAAACTGTGGCGAAAATTGTAATTCTGCATTATTTATCAGTATAGGTTTGGAAGCAGTGCTCTTATATTGCATATTATTGATCTTCAAAGATCCATTTGCATCAATATTCTGATATTGTTCTTTCTCAATAGCCGACATACGGGCTGCTACATTTAAATCTGCTGTCAATTTCCCATTCAGATCAGTTCCTTTTTCTAAAGGATAAACATCCTTAATCATCGACAAATCGATAATACCTTTCATTTTGGCTTTTAGGTTTGCATCACTCATCGGAGTTTTTATATTCAAACTTGCCGAAAAGGGATTACCCGCCATCGTGAAATCAAATTTGCTGATATCTAATACCACGTTATCCAAATCTCCACCGGTACTACTAACACCCATGATGACATTTATGTTATCGACCGATTTCGGCAAAGATGGATATCTAAACATAGCATCCTGTATCAATATTTTAAAGTCAAATGCAGGATAATGGTCTCCCTGCATCAGACCTTTAACATACCCTTCAAGCGAAGCCGTTCCTGACGTTTTGAGGTCTTTAAAGTCATTTGTATATAATGCAGGAAGGATAGACAAAATATCTTTGAACTGAGTATCCGGAGCTTTTAATTTAAGGTCAAAATATTTGCCGTCATCCCCGACAAAACTAAATGTTCCGTCAAGAGACGCTTTTACGTCATTCAGTTGAATATTACTCTCAACGAATGTCAGCTTAATCTTGTCCATATCCACATCGACTGTAGCATCAGCCAGCCCCTTGATTCTTGATAAATAAGGTATACCATCCATTGTAAATGAAACTTCACCAATGGTAGACTTTGTTTTTAAAGTTGTATTCTTGGCCGTAAAATCACCAGAAACCTCCCCACTCCAGTCTGATAACAAAACTTTCATATTCAGAGATTGATCTTCGTACAACAGCTTGCAATGATTTAACGATACCTTTTGCAGCTGAAGTTTAAAACCTCCGTCTCCGGAGTCGGTATCATTGTTAACAGTCTCTGCAGATACACTATCAGTCTTCATTATATCCCAATTGACACGACCATCAGCCAACACTTTGGCATAAACCTGTGCCTGATCCATATTTATACGTGACACAGCATAATTTCCTTTTATTATTTCCCAAAGGGACAATGTGATATTTGCCGACTTAGCCTTAACCAAAGTATCTCGGGCAAAATCCCCCACACCACTTACCGACATATCTTCGAGAGATAATGTAATGTTTGGAAAATTAGAAAATGCACTTATACCAAAGTCTTTAATAAATAACTCGGCATTCAGTTTTTCATTCGCAGCATTAATAACCGCATCCTTTATCTTCCCTTTAAATAGCAAAGGAACAGTAAATAATAGAATGAGCAGTACAACAAGAATTCCGCCTCCTATAAGCAAACCTTTCTTTACATTCTTTTTCATAAAATTGACCAGTGTTAAAATCTCAGCTTTTTGATATTGTTTAATAAACATGCAACAAAAACAACTAAAGGTAAACTATATATCAAAATGACAATAATTTACCTTCGTTAAATATCTAAAAAAGAAACAACCTATCGGGATTTCTCTTTTATTTCCTCTAATTCCATGGTCAGCAATTCCCATGTACTCATTTCATTTTCTATATCTTTACTCAACTTTCCATGCTTTTCGAAAAGAGCAGCATCCGAAGCACCTTCAGGTGTAGCTAAAACCTCTTCTAACTGCGATTTTTCAGTTTCGAGTTTCTCTATTCGGGATTCAGCATCGGCAATTTGTTTCTCTTGTTTTTTTATCAGACGACCTAGCTCTTTACGTTCTTCATAAGATAACTTATTTTCAGACTGAACAACTTTAAGATCTTCTTTTGGAGCTTCACCATTCTTTGAAGCTAAAGCCTTTTCTAACTCCTGTAAAGTATCCATCTTTTTCTTTTGCAGGAATTCGTATATTCCATACAGATGTTCCTTTACCTGCTGATTACCAAATTCATATACCTTATCAACCAGTCCATCAAGAAATTCACGATCGTGGGATACAATGATAACCGTTCCGTCAAATTCTTTTATAGCCTCTTTTAATACATCTTTCGATCTCATATCCAAATGATTGGTCGGCTCATCGAGAATAAGAAGATTAACAGGTTCGAGTAGTAAGCGTATCATCGCCAAACGACTGCGTTCTCCTCCCGACAGTACTTTTACTTTTTTATCGGAAGCTTCACCTCCGAACATAAAAGCTCCTAATATATCTCGTATTTTAGTTCGTATATCTCCTGTTGCAACATAATCTATCGTTTCGAAAACCGTTTTACTCTCATCCAATAATGAAGCCTGATTTTGAGCAAAATATCCGATTTTCACATTATGTCCCAATTCGAGTTTCCCTTTGAAATCGGTCTCTCCCATTATACATTTGACCAAAGTAGATTTGCCCTCTCCGTTTTTTCCGACAAAAGCAACTTTATCACCTCTGTTAATGGTTAAAGTAACATTCTTAAATATAAGATGATCTCCATATGATTTTTCCACCTCATCGGTTATAACAGGATACGAACCTGAGCGAGGCGCAGGCGGAAATTTAAGACGTAAAGAGGAATTATCTTCTTCATCTATCTCGAGCCGTTCAATCTTGTCCAGTTGTTTTATTCTCGACTGTACTTGTACTGCCTTGGTTGCTTTATATCGAAAACGTTCTATAAAATCTTCAGTTTCCTGTATTTGCTTTTGTTGATTTTCGTATGCTCTTATTTGCTGTTCACGGCGTTCTTTTCTCAGTTCAACATATTTCGAATAACTTACCCTATAATCGTATGTCTTACCCAAAACAATCTCAATAGTACGCATCGTTACTGCATCAAGAAAAGCCCGGTCATGAGATACCAGTATCACGGCATTGGCTCGTGTTGCCAGAAAATTTTCGAGCCACTGTATAGATTCTATATCAAGGTGATTGGTCGGCTCATCGAGTAGTAATACATCAGGACGGCGGAGTAAAAGTTTTGCCAACTCAATACGCATTCTCCAACCTCCACTGAATTCACTCGTAGGACGTTCGAAATCTGATCTTTTGAATCCCAGCCCGATTAAAGTACGTTCTACTTCTGCCAAAAAGTTACCTCCACCGGACATCATAAACTGCTCATTCAAATAAACAGAACGCTCTATCAGATCATGATACCCTTTCGATTCATAATCAGTCCGTTCTGCCATTTGCTGATTGACAGATTCGAGCTCAGATTCGAGTTGTTGAACATGATCAAAAGCCAAAGATGCTTCTTCTAAGACTGTATTACCTTCCACCAAAGTCATGTGCTGAGGTAAATAGCCTATAGTTAAATCTTTTGGATAAGAAATCCGACCGTGTGTTGGTTCCTGTATTCCTGCAAAAACCTTAAGCATAGTCGATTTTCCGGCCCCGTTTTTTCCGACAAGGGCAATACGGTCTTTCTTATTTACAACAAATGATATATCATCGAACAACGGTCGCCCGCTGAATTCTACAGTTAATCCTTCTACTGAAATCACTACAAAAATTATTTTTATTATCAGCAAAAGTACAATTTATTTTTAAGGACTCTGCTTTTTTACTACTTTGGCAACTATAAATATAAGATACAGTCATTCATCGTATGAAAAATTTAATCTTTATAGTGATTTTAGCCATTTTGGTAATATCTACATCATGCCGATCAGCAAAAGGCTGCGGATGCCCCAATGGGACAGGCGGTATATCACTTTCATCTTTCTAAAAGAGACTTAGTGACAGCAAGTATTTAATGATAAATTAATAGTTTATAACAGACTTTGGTTGCCTTTTTTACCAAAAGAGTAAATAGGTCTGAAACCTTAAGTTAGTGGTTCCACACACATTTTTACAAATAAAAGAAAGTAATCAATTCAAAATCTTATATCTTTGATAATTTGTTTCGTATAAAAATACGATATGCAGCATAGTTTGATGCAACTAAATAGACAAAGCTTTTTATTTATATAATTGTTAGGAATACCAAAATGAGAACTTATACCAACGTTAAAGATCTGGGAAACTTAAATGAAGCCGTTAAAGAGGCTCTTGAAATAAAAAAAAACAGATATGCATATAAGCATCTGGGAGAAAATAAAACCCTTTTAATGGTGTTTTTCAATTCGAGTCTGCGTACACGCCTGAGTACCCAAAAGGCCGGAATGAATCTAGGAATGAACACTATAGTTCTGGACATCAACCAAGGAGCATGGAAACTCGAAACAGAACGCGGCGTTATCATGGATGGAGATAAAACAGAACATCTACTCGAAGCAATACCTGTAATGGGTTGTTATTGCGATATTATCGGGGTACGTGCATTCGCTCAGTTTGAAAATAAACAAGATGACTGTGAAGAAAAAATTCTTAATCAGTTTATAAAATATTCGGGGAAACCTGTATTCAGTATGGAAGCTGCAACAGGGCATCCTCTTCAGGCATTTGCAGATCTGATCACGATTGAAGAATATAAAAAGACTCAAAGACCTAAAGTAGTCTTAACATGGGCTCCTCATCCTAAAGCTCTGCCTCAAGCGGTTCCTAATTCTTTTGCTGACTTTATGAACGAAGCTGATGTCGATTTTGTCATAACTCATCCCGAAGGGTATGAACTTGATCCTAAGTTTGTCAGAGGAGCAAAAGTCGAATATGATCAGGATAAAGCTTTGGCCGGAGCCGATTTTGTATATGCAAAAAATTGGGCAGCCTTTGCAGATTCCAATTACGGAAAAATTTTAAGTAAAGACAGATCATGGACTGTATCAACAGAGAAGATGGCATTGACCAATAATGCTTATTTTATGCACTGTCTGCCTGTACGCCGTAATATGATTGTAACTGACGAAGTTATAGAAAGCCCTCAATCCATAGTAATCCAAGAAGCTGCTAATCGTGAGATTTCAGCACAAACGGTTATTAAACGAATATTGGAAAATTTGTAGTTTTTTATATGGAAAGGAATATTTCATTAGACTATTTTAAATGTTTGCTTGCTTTTTTGGTAGTACTCATTCATGTTCCATGGAGTAATATTACTTTTATGGGTTGGATAGTCACCTCCGGTATCTCAAGAATAGCTGTTCCTTGTTTTTTTATAATAAATGGCTACTTTCTATCCGAAAAGATCAATGACTCTACCTTTATAAAAAAGTATGTATTAAAATTATTACGGATATACTTTGTCTGGATTTTTATATATGCAGCATTTAATTTTTATACAGGCACTTCTTCTTTCAAGGATTTATTTTTCCATATGATTGTAGGATATGGTCATCTTTGGTATGTGCTTATATTAATTGAAGCTACAATTATAATATATTGGATACAAAAAAAATACCCATTGTCTAATTTTATTCCATATCTGATTACAGCATTACTTATATTTGTATTAATATACTCATTACAAAAGAAATTTTATTATATATTTCTCTATCGTAATTTTCTTTTAGGGGTCTCATTTATACTATTAGGTATAATCATTAAGAATAAAAAGCATCTATTCTTAATGGTCAAAGATTACATTCTTTGTACAGCCATTATTTTTTCAATCTTAGTGTTGATTATAGAGTCTTGGTTTACATATAAATTAGGTGTAACTTATGATCTCTACATATCTCTAATTGTATTATGTCCAGTATTATTTATCTTAGTCTTAAAAAAATCCCAATACAGCAGCAACTCTAACGATTTCTGGGGAAAGATGTCTTCCAGTATGTACTATAGTCATTTGTTAGTTATTTTTTATTGTGCACATTTTTTCCCCTCAATAAGCAATGTAACGGCTAAATTACCATTTATTTATATAGCGATTCTAATGTTCTCATATGCCATAATTGAAATGAATAAGAAATTCAAAATACTTCTTTAATATGAAAAAATTGTATTATTTACCATTCGCATTCTTAGCCGCAACAGCTGTTGCTGCCATAGGATGTAAACAAAAGGCGAAAGCCGAGGAGGAGGTTGTCGTGGAAAAAGGACTCGACTTAAACAATTTAGATACTACTGCTAATCCAGGTACTAGTTTCTTTCGTTATGCAACAGGAGGTTGGTCAGATGCCAATCCTATCCCCGATGAGTATTCACGTTACGGATCTTTTGACCAACTGCGTGAAAACAATCAGAAACAGATCAAAGATCTGATTGAAGAGCTAGGTAAGACCGAACATAAATCCGGATCAACTGCTCAGAAAATCGGAGATCTGTATAAGATAGGGATGGATAGTGTGAAATTAAACAAAGACGGGGCTGCACCGATTAAAGACCAGCTGGCTGAAATAGAAGCGGCTAAAACCGTTGAAGATATTATCACTCTATCTGCAAAAATCAGACACTATACATCTGCTCCATTCTTTGGATTCTATGTAGGTGCAGATGATATGAATAGCTCGATAAACATAGCTCATATCTACCAAAGTGGATTGGGACTTGGCGAAAGAGATTATTATGTTGCTACAGATGCAACATCTAAGGCTCTCCGTGAAGGATACGTAAAACTGATACAAACTCAGTTTGTAAATGCCGGGTACTCGGCAGCCAATGCAAAAACTGCATCGGAAGCTGTAATGAAAATAGAAACGGCTTTAGCTAAAGCTCATTTCGAAAAAGAGAAAACCCGTATCCCTGAGCTAAACTATCACAAAATGCAGGTGGCCAGTTTGAATGATTCAGTAGCCAAATTCGACTGGAATCTATTCTTCACATCTGTAGGAGCAAAAGACCTTAAAGAATTGAATGTATCTCAGATTGAACCTATAGCAGCTGCGGTAAAATTAATTCAGGCGACCCCAGTAAAAGATTCCAAAGCATATTTGTCTTGGTGCTTAATAAATGCATCTGCTAAATATCTTAGTGATAATTTTGTCAATGCTAACTTCGAATTTTACGGAAAACAACTTAGCGGAAGCAAAGTAATTCAACCCCGCTGGAAACGTACTGTAAATACAATCAACGAATCACTTGGTGAAGAAGTCGGTCAAATGTATGTTGAAAAATACTTTCCGCCTAAAGCGAAAGAACGTATGCTTAACCTTGTGAAGAACCTACAAGAATCATTGAGCGAACGCATCAACAACCTCGAATGGATGAGCAAAGAAACTAAAGCTAAAGCTCAGGAAAAATTAGGTACTTTCATTGTAAAAATCGGTTATCCTGACAAATGGAGAGACATTTCGTCTCTTACAATCAAAGACGACAGCTATTGGGCAAATATGACCCGTTCATCTGAATACGAATTCAACTTCATGCTAGGCAAACTAGGCAAGCCTGTTGACCGCGCAGAATGGCTAATGTCACCTCAGACCGTAAATGCTTATTATAATCCAACTACCAACGAAATATGTTTCCCTGCCGGTATACTTCAACCTCCATTCTTCTATATGAATGCGGATGATGCTGTTAATTATGGAGCTATCGGTGTCGTAATAGGACACGAAATGACTCACGGATTTGACGATCAAGGTCGTAAATACGACAAGAATGGTAATATGTCTGATTGGTGGACTGCCGAAGATGCCAAGAAATTTGAAGAAAGAGCTAAGGTTCTTTCAGATTTCTTCGATAATATAAAAGTACTTGGCGACCTTCATGCCAATGGTAAATTCACCTTAGGAGAAAATATCGCTGATCAGGGGGGACTTCAGGTTTCATATTATGCATTCATGAAAACAAGAGACGGTAAATCGACAGAAAAGATCGATGGATTTACTCCTCAACAACGTTTCTTCCTTGCATATGCAAATCTTTGGGCTGGTAATATCAGAGATGCGGAAATAACCCGATTAACAAAGATAGACCCTCATGCCCTTGGAAAATGGCGTGTGGATGGAGCTCTTCCACAGGTTGAATCTTGGTATAAAGCATTCAACATTACAGAAACAGACTCTCTTTTCATACCAAAAGAAAAACGAGTATCTATCTGGTAAGGTCACAGACTTTTATTTAGACCAAAACCTATAACAAAAAAGAGCAGATGAATAGCTATTCATCTGCTCTTCTCATATGTATAATGATAAGAAACCATTTTTAAGTAAAAAAAGGCGGTTTTCAGCCGAATAAACCATAAATTAGCATCATATTTGATGTGATCTGAAAAGAGCATCAAGAAAGATTCAAGTTATAGTAATGGAATTTAGCAAACATACGGAATACAATATTTTAGATTCTCTGATAGATAATAACATACATTTTGCTTTATACAGGTTGCCGAAAACAAATACGATCAACCTGATAATGCAAAAATCAGATATCACCCAAACATTCTCCAATTTATCTGAACTGAACGGAAAAAACGGATTTACAATTGTACCATATCAGATAACGGGTAGTACTCCTGTTATATTAATAAAACCGGATGTAATCCTGAATAACGAACAGAGCATACTGGACTATATAAAAAAGCTGGATTTACATCAGAAAAATGGGTACAGACCTGCGTCTTATCCTGATAAAGAAGACTGTAATTCATTTGAGAGGTATTGCAAAGTTTACGATTTATTTCAAGAAGAATTGGAATCGGGAAAATGTACAAAACTAGTGTTGTCAAGGACTTTTGACATTGAAAAAGGAGACCGTTTCTCAGCAGGAGCTTCATTTGCCAAGGCTTGTTCAAAATACCCGAATAGCTTTATATATCTATGCCATACTCCTATTTCAGGAACCTGGTTGGGATGCTCTCCTGAACGACTGATATCAGGTCAAGATAATCAATGGATCACTGATGCACTAGCCGGAACACAGAAAGCTGAATCGGATATAGCGTCAGCTGTTTGGGACGATAAGAATAAACTCGAGCAGCAGATTGTTGCCGATTATATGCATCAGCAATTACAGAAAGCAGGCATAACATCATCTCATAATAATGTGGAAACCATCCAAGCTGGAAATCTATTGCATTTGAGAAGTGAGTTTTCCTTTCATTTAGATAACCCTTCTCAGATAGGACATGTTCTGGACTTACTACATCCAAGTCCGGCAATAAACGGATTTCCTAAAGAAGAAGCCTTTAATTTCATTCTTGATAATGAAGGATATAACCGGAGCTATTACTCTGGATTTATAGGGAATCTGAATACTGATGAAAGAACCGATCTGTATGTCAATCTGAGATGTATGCAAATATTTGACAACAAATTAAGATTATATGCAGGTGGAGGCATACTTCCCTCTTCTGATTTATTTTCGGAATGGAAAGAAACCGAAAATAAACTGCAGACAATTATCTCTATTATAGAAAATATCTGATATGTTTTCAACAAAAAAGAACATATTACAAACAGCAGCATTGCTTAAAGCATATGGGATAAAGCATATTGTTTTATCTCCGGGTTCTCGTAATGCACCTTTGATGCAGACTTTTTCGCAAGAGCCGTTCTTTGATTGTCATGTTATTGTTGACGAACGGAACGCTGCATTCTATGCTCTTGGCATCATACAAGCCAAACAATGTCCTGTAGCGATATGCTGTACTTCAGGTTCAGCCTTGCTAAATTATGCTCCGGCGGTGAGTGAGGCATTTTATCAGCAGTTACCGCTTATCGTTATATCAGCCGACCGGGCACCACAATGGATAGGACAAATGGATGGTCAAACTCTCCCTCAACCGGGAGCATTCGGTTCTCTGGTGAAAAAAGCAGTAAATCTACCTGAAATAAGTAATGATACGGACGAATGGTACTGTAACAGACTAATCAACGAAGCTCTTATTTCATGTACAAGTGATGCTCCGGGTCCTGTACAAATTAATATCCCTCTAGGTGAACCATTGTTTGATTATTCGGAGCCAACATTACCCGAAATCAGGCGAATATATGCACCAAAGATAGAACAGACTATCGACACATCTTATTATGCTGAACAATGGAAAGAACTGCCTAAAAGAATTATTCTTGTAGGGCAGAGTTTTTATTCGGAGCGACTTATATCGATCTTAGAAAAGCTGGCAAAAGATCACAATTGTGTAATCTTCACCGAGTATTTGTCGAACTGTATATCTCCTGAGTTTATATCTAATTTCGATGCTTTACTCTACCAACTCAGCGATGAAGATAAAGAATTATATAGGCCGGATCTACTTATATCTTTAGGAGGACATATTGTTTCTAAACGAATAAAACATTTCTTCAGGCAATATAAACCAAAGACACATTGGCTGTTGACCCAATCGGGAGAGGTGGTCGATCTGTTTCAATCTCTCACAGATCTGATAAAAACTGATCCGACAGATTTTCTGACCGCTTTAGATAGCAATATTCCAAAAGAGGTAAAATCTACTTTTTGTAAGCAGTGGATAAACCCAACAAATGCGATAAAATCCCCAGCGGATAATATACCTTTTTGTGATATTTGGGCTACGGGTAAATTTCTGAATATGCTGCCTATAAACTCTGCATTGCACATAGCAAATAGTTCAGCGGTACGTAATGTTCAGCTATATCCGATAGATTCATCGACTAGAGTTTACTGTAATAGAGGTGTAAATGGAATAGAAAGCACTTTACCTACTACTGTAGGATTTGCTGCTGTTTCAGAAAAACCTGTTTATCTGATTATCGGCGATCTCAGTTTCTTCTACGGACTGAATGTTTTATGGAATATCAAACACATAAAGAATCTCAGAATTTTACTGATAAATAATGGCGGTGGCGGCATCTTTCATCTTTTACCAGGATTGAATAAATCTGAATCCCTTAACGAATTTGTTTCGGCAGAACATACAACCGAATCCTATGATTGGGCTAAAGCTGCCGGGTTTACATACCTATCAGCCAAGGATAAAGACGAATTAAATAATCACCTCACATTATTTACTGCAGAACAATCAGAACAATCCATCATTCTGGAAGTCATTGCGGATATGGATATATGCAAGAAGGCATTTCAGAAATATTACCATGATCTAAAAAAATAAGGTCTCAGACTTTTTTATTGTTCGAGCAAGTATAAATGCAATAAATAACTATAAAACATAAAATATCTATATAAACTAATAGTTGCTTACTTATGGCTACAGAAAAAAAATGGGAAACCATCAAAGAATATGAAGACATTCTGTTCGATTACTTCGAAGGAATAGGTCGTATAACAATTAATCGTCCACGCTACCGTAACGCTTTCACTCCGACAACAACAATGGAGATTGCAGATGCTTTGCGTATTTGTCACGAGAATCAGGATATATATGTAATCGTACTGACCGGTGCAGGAGATAAGGCTTTCTGTTCGGGAGGAGATCAGAATGTAAAAGGTAAAGGCGGATACATCGGTAAAGACGGCGTACCTCGTCTGCAAGTACTTGAAGTACAAAAACTGATCCGTTCGATGCCTAAACCTGTTATTGCAATGGTAAACGGCTATGCTATCGGTGGCGGACATGTCCTTCAGGTAGTTTGTGATATATCAATTGCTTCAGATAATGCTATTTTCGGACAAACAGGTCCTAAAGTAGGCAGCTTCGATGCAGGATTCGGGTCTTCATACTTAGCTCGTATAGTCGGACAAAAGAAAGCCCGTGAAATATGGTTCCTTTGCCGTCAGTATTCAGCTCAGGAAGCTCTCGAAATGGGATTGGTTAATACTGTAGTACCATTTGATCAGTTGGAAGATGAAACCGTAAAATGGGCACATGAAATGATGCAGCACAGCCCGATGGCATTACGTATGATCAAGATGGGTTTGAATGCAGAACTGGATGGACAAGCCGGTATACAAGAGCTTGCAGGCAATGCTACCCTACTCTATTATCTGACAGATGAAGCGCAGGAAGGTAAACACGCATTTCTTGAAAAACGTAAACCGGATTTCAAAAAGTTCCCTAAATTTCCTTGATTGGTATTATTAGGTAACAGAAAGTATTTAATGATATATTTCAATGTGATAACTTACTTTTGTTGTTATGCTTACAAAAGCAATAGATAGGTCTGAGACCTCTTTGAAGGTTCAGATAAAACCATATAACTTACAGTTTAAACGTCCTGCGGGTACTTCGCGGGGCGTTTACACCGATCATAAAATATGGTACGTAATCGTTTCATCATCCGATAATCCTCGGCTTTGGGGAATAGGTGAATGTGCCCCGTTATTTGATTTAAGCTGCGATTACAATGATGATTACGAGAACAAACTCCGTTTTTTCTGTAAAGAACTTGAAAAAGACGGATATCTTAATACAGAAAAACTCAGAAACTATCCATCTATTTTGTTTGGACTCGAAACTGCGATAAAACAGCTTGAACAGCAAGGCAGCTTTAAACTTTGGAATACTCCTTTTTCGAATGGCTCCGCCGGAATACCTATTAACGGACTTATCTGGATGGGCGATTATGATTATATGCTTGAGCAGATAGAGACAAAAATGCAGCAAGGTTTTCGGTGCATCAAACTAAAAATAGGAGCTATCAATTTCGACGACGAACTGAACCTGTTGAAATATATACGTAAACATTTCTCTGCAACAGATATTACCCTTAGGGTAGATGCAAACGGAGGATTTTCACCCGATGATGCTTTAGATAAATTGAAACGGCTTGCCGAACTCGATCTTCATTCTATCGAACAGCCTATCAAAGCGGGGCAATGGGAACAAATGAGATATCTGACCGAACATACACCTTTACCAATAGCTCTGGATGAAGAATTGATCGGTGTTAATAATCCCGAACAAAAGAAAGAGCTATTGGAAACTATTAAGCCTCAATACATCATATTGAAACCTACCTTACATGGCGGTATTTGTGGAGCAACCGAATGGATAGAGCTAGCCAATTCTATGAAAATGGACTGGTGGATAACTTCGGCTCTAGAGTCTAATATAGGATTGAATGCAATTGCTCAATGGTGTTCGACCTTTCATAATTCATTGCCACAAGGGCTAGGTACAGGTTCGTTATATACAAACAATATAGATATGCCTTTAGAGATAAAAGGCGATTGTCTTTGGTATAATCCTGAAGGTAATTTTTTCGATCCAAACAGTTTGTAAAATGTACAATTTTGACAGAAAACAACAGACAATCACTATCGAAGGGGTAAACTACTCAGCTAAAGACTTTGAAATGATTCAGGTATTCAATAACCCGTTTTGGAATGATCTGTACTCTTTTCTTCACGATTGGTTTTCTGATAATCCCACTCTTACTGTACAAACATCCGGTTCTACAGGTATACCAAAAGAAATACAGGTCGAAAAAGAAAGAATGATGCAAAGTGCCCGGCTTACATGTTCTTTTTTGGGTTTAAAAGTAGGAGACAAGGCTCTGCTCTGCATGGATCTAAAATATATCGGGGCAAAGATGGTAGTCGTCCGATCTCTTATTGCAGGTCTGGATTTATATATAACAACACCTAGCGGCAACCCTCTCAAAAATGACACAACACAATACGACTTTGCAGCAATGGTTCCTATGCAGGTATTCAACAGCCTTCAAGACAAAGAACAAAAACAAAGACTTTCCCGGGTCAAGCACCTCATTATAGGAGGTGGAGCAATCGATCCTCAGATAGCCGAAGAAATACATCTGTTTCCGAATCATGTATATTCAACTTATGGCATGACGGAAACCTTATCTCATATTGCATTGCGTAAGTTGAACGGACAAGATTCTTCTGATCGGTACTATCCTTTCGAATCGGTATCTCTCAGTCTGTCCGCCGAACAAACGCTTATCATAAATGCACCTCTGGTAAATACAGAAAAGCTTCAGACCAATGATATAGCTGAACTGTTAGAAGATGGCAGCTTTCGTATCATAGGACGTAAAGATAACATCATCAATAGCGGAGGTATCAAAATCCAGATAGAAGAAGTCGAGACATTATTAAAAAGCTGTATTTCAGGAAATTTTGCAATATCCTCGATCCCTGATCCGAAATTCGGAGAAATAGTAGTACTTGTAACAGAGCATGATACAACTATTAATATTACTGAACTAGAGACTACTCTCCCCCCTTATTTTATACCAAAGAGAACAATGCAAATAGAACAGATACCTCTTACCGAAAATGGCAAAATAAGCAGAGCCAAATTAAAAACACTACTTCTTAGCCTTAGGTAACAGCATCCTGCAAACAATCGAATGATCGAATGTTTTATCCAGCTTTATAATCCTCTGATTGCTGCTTCCTCTGAATGCTAAAGACGGTGAATAAAGATCTTTCTCGAAACGCCCGTCTACCAAAACATCTATGTATCCTAGACATGTAGCCAGATCTTTACTCTCAATCAATTGTTCGTATGTGTATCCGGTATAACACCAGATATTCTTACCTGTTCGTTCTTTAACAGCTTTCAATAATTGAAGAAACGATTGTGGATAAAAAAACGGATCCCCTCCCGAAAAAGTCACCCCATCCAATAAAGGATTATCATTAATCTCATTCACTATACGATCCAGCCATTCTTCTGTCAACAATGTACCCAAAGCAGGATTCCAACTGTCGGGATTATGACAACCTTTACAATGATGGCTGCATCCCGACAAATAGATAGAATAACGGAAACCTTCACCATCGGCTATCGTTTCTTCATATATTTTCAGTATTCTCAAAGGATCTTTAAACATGCTTTACCCTATCTTTTTCTTCTGCTTGTTTTGCTGAGTTCCACGATTCAAGGCTACCTGTCAGATATCCTGTAATACGCCGCATACGCACAATATTCTCGCTTTTACACAAAGGGCATTCCGCATAAATCACACCTTTATAACCACATTTACGACAAGTATCTACAGGATGGTTTATAGAACCATATCCAATATTCTCTTTATGCATCAGATACACAATCTTAAGTATTACCGGAATATTCTTCTTCGCTTCTCCATCCAGTTCAACATACGTAATATGTCCGCCTTTGGTTATAGCATGAAAAGGAGCTTCCAATTTAATTTTTTCAGCAACATTAACGTGTTCCTTTACATCAACATGAAATGAATTCACATAGTAATCTTTGTCATTAACACCTGTTATAACTCCATACTTCTTCTTATCCATTTTCGTAAATCTACCGGATAGACCTTCCGCAGGAGTAGCCAGAACCGAATAATTAAGATTGTATTTCAGTTTATACTCATCTACAACCTTATTCATCTCCAGAATAGCATCGTATAAGGTCTGATATGCCTGCTTATTAATGGCATGTCCTTCGCCATAGATAGCAACCATTGCATTGTGTCCGCCGATAAAACCAATACCGAGAGTTCCGGAACGGATAATATCTCCTACTTCTTCATTCTGTTCCAAAAGCTCTCCACCTTTCCATAGATTATTATTCATCATAAATGGAAACTGGCGAGCCAATGCTGTACGTTGATACTCATACCTGTCGTACAACTGCTCAGCAATCATTTTTGTCAGATCACTTACCGATTTAAGAAACAATTCACGTGATACCTGCTGGATAGCCTGCTTGTCTCTTTCCGGATAAAGGCTTTCTGCCTTCATCCGGGCTTCTATTGCCAAACGGGGCAAATTCATCGATGTAAAAGATAGATTACCCCTGCCAACCGAACTCTTCTCGCCATGCAGGTTTTCGAAAACACGGGTACGGCATCCCATTGTAGCGGTCTCATAAAGATATCGCTTAGGGTCATCTGCTTTCCACTTTTCATGCTTATTAAAAGGAGTATCTAAAAACATGAAATTAGGGAAAAGAGCTACAGAAGTTGTCCGGCAAGCTGATAGCAATAAATCGAAATTAGGCGACTTAAAAGAAAATGCGCCATTCAATGCAGCATCGAAATCGGTCATCGCCAGACTGTAATCCTCATCGGAGTAAGAAACACCATCTTTAACTTTGAATATCTGAATAGGAAATACCGGAACCTCTCCATTTCCGAGTCCCTCCTCTGTTGCAGCCAATAGCTCACGAATAACCATACGGCCTTCGGGTGAAGAATCCGTACCGTAATTTATAGAACTAAAGACAACTTGATTGCCACCTCTCGAGTGCATCGTATTCAAATTATGGATAAATGCTTCCATCGCCTGATGAGTATCCTTCCGGCTACTCTCTAATGATCTTTTCAATACAGCTTCCAAATGTTCGGCACTAATCAATAATGAATGTTGTTTATTCAAACAAGCCAGCAAGTCACCCTTTTGAGAAGACAATAACTCAATACCAGGGACTAGTGCTTCAACCTGATTCTTTAACCAATCTTCATCAACCGAGTTTCCGTCTAATTGAAGAAGCAGTAAGAGGTTTGAACGTAAATGTTTACGAAACGTCTTCAACACACCTTTAGCCATAAAAAAATCAAATGCCGGTATAGATTGCCCCCCATGCTGTTCATTCTGATTGGTCTGGAAAACAATGGTTGCTAACGTTGCATAACTTTGTATCGACTGTGGAGTACGAATACTTCCGTTTTTCGTTCTGAATCCCTTTTCGAATAACTCTTCCAAATCATATTGCAAACAAGTCGTCGTTTTGGTCGGATAGTAATCCAGATCATGAATATGTATGTCTCCGTTTTTATGAGCCTGAGCATATTCTTTATTTACCAGATACTTTTCTGCATAATCCTTTGTAACTTCCGATGCAAAAGTCATCATCTGCCCCGCAGGAGTATGTGCCGACATATTGGCATTTCCCAGATTTACGTCATTCTTCTCAATAGAAACGATACCATCCATAATATGTTTCATTTGAGTTTTCTTATGACGCTCTATATTTCGCCACTCTCGGTAGATGATATATTTTTTTGCAACAACCGGATTACGCCTCATCAACTCCTTTTCCACCAGATCCTGAATTTCTTCTACTGATGTTTTAGGTGTTTTAATCTCAGTTGCCACAGCAAAAGCTATATCGTACATCTCCCGTTCGCCATCGGGTAAATTGCTCGCCCGAAACGACTTGGTTATAGCATTCTTAATCTTCTCGATAGAAAAAGACTCCTGCTTACCATCACGTTTGACTATTTGAATTTCGGAAAAGTTCATATTGTTTTTAAGTTGTTTTTGTAGAGAATCAATCAATTATCAATAAACCATAATCCGTCAGCCGTTATTAAGTAACATAACAGCAAGTATTTAATGATATTTTTTAGTTGCAACAGACTCGGACTATTACTATATTTGCCTAAGTAACGTTTAAGCGGTGAGAGCAATCAAGTTTACCTGAACTTTGCCGAATCGCTATAAACGGCTGATGTAATAGAATCAATAGGCCTCAGACCTTAATGTTTACTAACCTGAAATCTTGGATTAACACCAAACGAATGGAAATTCGCACTGGTTTCTTTCAGGCAAGATGGACACAAACATTCATCGTAATTCTCTTTTACATAATCACGAACTCCCGACAATAAATAAATGCGGGTACAACTGCAAAGATCGGTGCGGTCTTCACGGCACACAAAGCTGTCAGAACAGCGTGGACATATTTTTTTCATAATCTCGTTTTGTTAAAATGAAGGACTTAGTCCTTCTTGTTTATATTCCTTGTATCAATAAGGCTGCAGACTCTAAACAAAAAACTCTGAAACCTTAAAATATTTTCAATCCTAAATCACTTATCTGTTTAATCCCCTTTACACTCTTCTTTCTGAAAAATAATGCGGCAACACATATACCTATAGCCAGGCAAAACAATAAAGAAGAGGTCAATATAAAGTTGTAAACAGTATCTTGAAGTAAAGTTGAAGACGTCTGCCCTACTCCTTCTCCATAAATACGAATGCAACCGAGCATGGTTCTGTATGCATACAAACCCGGGATCATTGTAATACAGGCAGGCAAAGTATAAACTACAGGAGGTGTATGTATACGATGCGCACAATATATTCCGGCAAGACCGATAAACAATGTACCTGAAAGAGTAGAAGCAACCAGCCCAAAATCGAACTGCAGCATAGTAAAACGGATGCAATGCCCCAATCCCCCGAGTATTCCGGCAACCCATAATGCTTTTCTCGGAGTTTCAAATAATAATGCGAAACCGAGTGCAACAAAAAAGCTTAAAGCGGCATCCTTTAAAATATCCATCCACATATCTCAAAAATTACTTATACCGATCAAATTCATACTTAAAAACATTCCGACAGCTATACACAATAAAATAAAGCCTCCGAAAGCTCCTCGTGCTATTGCCGTAGGTATATATCCCTCAAAAAGGTCGATAATACAATTTATGAGAGGAACGCCGGGTATAAGAAACAATACAGCTGTCGCTACAGCTATATCCGGTTTTGCACCCCAATGCAACAATGTATCAAGACCCGATATTGTAGTTGTGACAAAAGCAGAACAAACAATCGCAATCATCAGATTGAAATGATATTTGACCATTTCCTGACGCACAATCAGTCCCATAAAAGATGCAGAGAAAGCAAATAATCCGTTTATCCAGTTACCACCAGCCAGTAAACAAAGACAACCACAGGCAACTCCTATAAACAGACGCACCACCCATATAGAATGTTTAGGCATAGAGCGTAACTCTTCCAAGCATTTTTCCAACACGTCAACAGACTCTCTTTTTTCATAAAAATTCCAAGTCAGAATACTTGTATTTGTCAGAATCCCGTAATGCGCTCCATGATGCCTTACTTTTTTATTAATGGTAGCAGTATTATCAGCATCGGCTAAATCCGTAACTGTAACCGAAATAGCCGTGAAAGTCAACAGCATATCCACTTTAAATGAATAAGTATCGGCTATTCGCTGCACATTTCTATTGATTCGTTCGCAATGTGCCCCTGATTCGAGCAAAAGGATCGCAACATCCAAAATAGAATTAGCCAACCGTTTGGCTGATATTTTTTCTTCTTTTGTTAACGAACTAGCTTCCATTTCCAACTTCATATTTTTTAGAAATACATCCGTTCGGAAAGCAACAAATCAGAAGGTATAATTTCCCAGGTCTATCATATTTTCAAAATATAACAAACATTTTACTTCCATCACTGAAAGCATTATCCTTTGGATAAAAATATATAAGAAATTAAATCTTATGACCGGTCTTCATTTCCCGAAAGACAAAATCATTAATCATTATTGGCAGGTCTTCTGACTTACTCAGGTTTCAAAGCAGCCTTCCCTTTAATACTAAAAGTGGCATTGAGGTATTGCTTAAAACCGAAAAAGAGTTTACAGCAGCGGGTCTGTTCAGGATTTTCACCTGATTCCCTTTTCATCACTCACCCGAAGAAACGAGTTTGTGACACCAATAATCTCATACAAATATCTAACAAAAAATTGAGAATGTTGTTCATTCCGGAAAACTATTTATCAACATTTATCAAAAAAGTTTTCCAAAAAGGAAAACTCATACATAAAAACATAGCTATAGTTGGGTCTATAGCTATGCAGTTCAAGAAAATGATTATTATATAGAGTGTGTAAGAAGGACTAATTATTCTTGAGCAGCAATTGCTTCATTCAAATGCCTTATCCATACATTTACAACAGCCGGATAGTCTCCTAACCCTTTAAGAATGCAATTGGAATTTTCCACTTTGTATCCGGCAGCGTTTAATTGTACTTTCCAGCTCTGATCTTCTGCTTTTTCGGCTTTATCATAATCGCCAGCCATATCATTATTCGCATGATCTCCGGCTATAGACATAAGCGGTGTAAGATTTATAGTGGTATTGGATGCAACTGTATTCTTAAGATCAGTTATTACAGCTCCTATCAACATATCTTCGCAATCGACAGTACCAACAAACATCTTCTTATCGCATTTAGTCTGCATATAAGTCTTTATTTTCTGATAGCTCATATTTGCATTACTATAACTCGATTCAGGATTTCCGTGTCCCATAAAAGCTACAGCTTCTCCTTTTTCCAACTGAGGTTTGAAAGCTGTATATAAAGCGTCACCAACTTCTTTTATATCCTCATCGCTTACCAACAACGGCTCTCCTAATACAACAGGAATAGAAGTATATGCTTTCTTGAAATTTTTCACATAATAGTCTCTCAATAGAGTATATTCTTCACCGGGTATTACGTGCAGCGATTGTACCATCACGTCTTTGTATCCTGCTTTACCGATTGCATTAAGCCAAAGATCAGGTGTTGCGTAATACTCTCCGGTTTTTGCCCCCCAACGGGTTATACAGGTTGTAGATGTAAACGATAAATAAACATCGGCATCCGGAAACTCCTTTTTGAATGTATCAAGCATACCATCGTATGTCTTCTGAGGTTCATCCCAGGTACTGCCAAAAGTTACCAATAAAAGAGCTTTATCTTTAGTTTTTACAACTACTGCTGCGTCCTGAGATTCGTTATCATCACTCGAACAGCCCGAAAAGCACATTACAGCAGTCAATAATACCGCCAAAAATTTCGTGATTTTTTTCATGTCTTGTTTTTAATATTTAGTGTTTATTTTATAAAGCGTAGAGTTACAGATGCATAATATGTTCTACCGACAGTATTCGATGCATAATTATAGCCATAAGGCTTAGTCTCATGATAATCAAATATATTATCAATGCCTGCATTAAATTCCAATTTACAATTACGTATTGTCGCAAGTTTGTGGTTTGTATTCAAACGCCAAGTCATATAACCTCCGGCATTTCCGTCATATTCATAGTATCTTTTAGACTGAGCTCGGGCAAATAATCCCACCCCAAGTTTATATTTTTTCCAATCGTGATTCCATACAAAACGCATATTAGCATGATGTAATGCCGTACCGTCAACCATCAACCTAACCATAACTCCATCTTCATTCAGCTTATTCGCTTCAGCATTCGTATAGCTATACCCTCCACCTACAAGCAGATTTCCGGTCACATTGAAATTGAAAATAAAATCGATCCCTCTTATCTTAGCATCTTCAATATTATTGTACTGCATTGTTTTGTCAATTCCTCTTACTTTATCGTAATAAGAACTTTCGATCTCAACAAGAGCAATCATGTCTTTTACCCTGTTGTAATATCCGGTGACACTGGCTGTAAATCGTTTCGAATTATATTCGACTCCCAGCGAATAGTAATTGGAGAACTGAGGTTTCAGTCCCGTATTACCAAGATACAATCGCAGGTCAGACATCATTGTACGTTCATACCTGTAATACAATTCTTTTAATGTCGGAGTTTTAAATCCATTCGAATAAGTAGCTCTAAGATTTACATTTTCCAATTTATACAAGGCCGAAACTTTAGGTGTAATCTTTGCGCCGAACTCTTTATGACCGACCAAGCGAGCTCCGGCTGTTATATTCAGATTACGATACGACCATTCATCCTGTACATAGGCTGATAGTGTATAGGCAGATTCTTTTTCAGATAAAATGCGATAAGGAGATTTAAGCATATCCAGATTATATTCGATACCCGAACTAAGTCTATGAGATTTGCCTAAATTAAAGACTCCTTTAAGATGGGCTAATATCCTCTCCTGAGAACTTTGCAAGGACTCATCTCCCTTCTGAAAAACAGGATGCGAAATTTCGCCGGATTCATCAATATGCTCTTCGACAGTCAATGACGTGTATCGGTGCGAATAATTTGTTTTATCATAACTTGCATCAAACGTAAGAAAGTTATTATTCGACAATAAATACTTTCCGCCCAAATCATAAGATTGGCTACGGTAAAACATTCCATATGTTGTATATTGAGGTTCACCACATGGACGGTACATATCTTTTCCGTAAACCATACCACTGGCATAAGCACTCAGCTTTTCGTTCGGTTTGAATTCTATTTTTTCTGTTACACGGTAATCTGTAAACCTGTTAGCAGTTTTCGTTACTGTCGAAGGATACAATGTATTCTTATATATTTCCTGATTTGAATTCTTCCAGCCATCGGAATGCTTAAGATTAAAAACAGTAGAAGAACTCCACTTTTTGGACTTTAACCCAATAGTATTATGCTGCTGGAAATCGCCATATGATCCTCCCCTAGTTGTATTTTCGATATTCAGAGGATTATAATTTTTTTTCGTTATAATGTTGATAACCCCGGCTATAGCATCCGATCCATAAAGAGACGAAGATGCACCCTTTACCACCTCTATACGTTCTACATTTTCAGGATTAATCATGCTCAGATTATTCTGTCCTCCTACATCCCCATGCACTTTTTTACCATCGATCAGGACAAGTATATAATTGTTTCCTAAGCCATTCATCTGCATATTTGAACCCATTTCATTCTGCCCGAAGTCAAAAGACGGACTCAATCCGCTTAGTATTTCTTCTATACTTCGCCCGGAATATGCCGATAATATCTGATTGGTAATAACTTCTGTTTGTACGGGAGCATCTTTCAGGTAATGTTCTGTTCCGGTTCCGGTCACAACTACTTCATTGATTGCTTCGGGGCGGCTGTTTAAAGAGAAATCCAGCTCCGTTGACTGATCTTTTATTGTTATTATTTTTTGCTTGGTAGTATATCCGACATAAGAAGCAGTGATGGTGTATATACCTATCGATAAACGTTTTATCTGATATTCGCCACGGGTATTAGTCGCGATACCTACATTTGTACCCTGTATACTAATAGTAGCACCCAGTAATGGTTCTTTAGTGGTACTGTCGGTTATTTTGCCTTTTATTAAGCAATTCTGTGCATTCAAAAATTGGCAGCCCATAGCAAAAGCAGCCACGATAAGTAATGTAAAATACCTCATATAGTGTTTTATTTTAAGCAGCATAAAATAAAACATCGAGTTTCCTCTACACAGGGAATCCCCTGTCAAAAAATAAAATAGTGATGTATACTTTGTGAGTATTACACAGCCTTCTATTCCTGGAAGCTTGGTGTTTATTATACAATTTGGCAGGTCTTCTGGCTTTCCTCTGGTCAAAAACCTTCCCGTATCACAGATACAGTGGCTTAGAAATTTTGACCAACATCAATTAGAGAGGATTTACAGCTGCAGGTACAGCCCCGTAATTTCATCGGGTTCCCTTTCACCGAAGTAAACGAACTACTTCGATTACCAAATCTGAGACAAAATTAGATATTAATTTTTATTAACGCAAAATTACATAATTAAAACTTTCTTTAAATTCTTCAGTCAAAAGATTAGCCGAAGCGAATAGTTATCTATAGAATATTTTGATATTTTTGCACGCTAGGTCAAAAAGTAAATCATATATAAAACAATTAATTCATGACTATAGTAGCAATGATCCTTATCGGGGTAACATGTATAATCAGTTTTATCGGGTTTAACGATAAGCGTTTTTTTTCGAGATATATGTTTAGTACATATGCTATACGGGAAATGAAACAGGTAGACAGGCTGATTACCTCAGCATTTCTTCATGGCGATTTTATGCATCTGCTATTCAATATGCTGGCATTATATTTCTTCTCTGATATTATCATAGCCCATTTTAGCAATGCAATCTATCTGATTATTTATTTTGCTGCGGTACTCGGAGGTAATCTTCTTACGTTGTGGATGTACCGCAGAGATTCCACTTATACAGCCGTTGGAGCATCGGGTGGCGTTTCGGGAATTATATTTGCTGCTATAGCTATATACCCGCAAATGACTATGATGATCTTCCCTATTCCTATTCCTATCCCCGGATGGTTGTTCGGAATCGGTTATCTGGCTTACTCTGTATATGGCATGAGACGTTCATTAGGAAATATCGGGCACGCAGCCCACCTAGGAGGAGCGGCAATAGGTTTAATCCTCGCCATTGCATTATACCCTGAAACATTGCAATACAATACCTTCTATATAGGTATAATAACACTGCCTCTTATCTGGTTAGGTTATTTAGCCTATAAAGAAAAATAAAAAAGGACAGTGATAATCACTGTCCTTTTTTATTTTTTACGTACAATTATTCGCCTAAAGCCTGTAATATATCCTTTTTAAGGTCTTCTATATTTTCCAGCCCAACGGATAAGCGTAAGAGATTATCTTCAATACCCATTACCTCTTTCATTTCTTTAGAGAATGTTCCGTATATAGTAGATTCGGGATGAATAATCAATGTCTTGTTATCAAACAAATTAGTAGCCCGTCTGATTACTTTCAATTTATTCTGAAATTGGTAACAATCTTCCTTCGATGCAAGATTAAAGGTGAGCATGGCACCCGGATTAGATGTAAATAATTTATCAGAGACAGCCTTATAAGGAGAGCTTTCCAATTTTGTATAACCCACCTTTTTTACTTTTTCATTAACTGATAAAAATTTCGCCAATTCATAAGCCGAAGCCGACATATGTTCGAAGCGGATCTGAAGGGTTTCCATTCCTAATGCTTGCAGAGAAGCAGTTTCCGAATCCATACAAGCTCCGATATTTCTGGCAATCTCACGACGAAGCTTAAATGTAAATCGCAATCGTCCGTCAACAGCAGTTACTTTATTTAACTTTTTGTTCTTAGACCAATCGAATGTTCCGTAATCCAAAATTGCACCTCCAATACTTGTAGCTCCACCCGATACATATTTTGTTGTAGAAACAACCTCAATATCTGCACCTGCCTTTTTAGCATTAAAACCACACCAGGGAACAATGGTAGAGTCAACTATGAGCGGTACATTTTTAGCGTTTAATATTTTAGATATAGCAGGAAGGTCTGCCACTTCCATGTGAGGATTAGTTATCAACTCACAAAAGAAAGCACAGGTATTTTCATCTACAGCCGCTTCTATCTCAGAAAGATTATCAGTATTCACAAAACGTACTTCCACTCCAAATTCGGCAAGTGTAAATTGAAACAGCGAAAATGTATTTCCAAACAAATGAGGAGATGTTACAATATTAGAACCTGCATATGCTATCGCCATAAAGGTATTACTTATAGCTGCCATACCCGAACTAACCGACATGACAAAATCCGCACCTGACGCAGCCTTTATTTTCTGCTCTAAATTTTCTACTGTTGGATTTGATATACGTGTATAAGTATGTGCATTAGCTTTGAACTGAAACGCATTAGCTATAGCTTCGGCTGTTTCGAACTCAAATGCAGCATTACGGTATATCGGTAAACTAATTGCGCCATGCGCATCCTTGCGATTGAATTGTGTAGTAATAATACGTGTTGCAAATCCTTCGCTCTGACAATCTTCAATTTCCATAAAACGAATACTTTTTTTTAAATAACTAAGGTCGCAGACCTCTTTATATACTTAAATAGGTCTATAACCTAAAGCAGAACTATTACAAAAATAGCAAATCTATAGCTATTTATTGCAAATATTACCAATAAATAGCCGTTTTATTATTTTACAGACACAATAAAAAAACCGATATACGATCAAGAATACTTGTTAAACAGACTTTGGTTGTATATCGGTCTAAAAAAAAACAGGCAAGATTCTTAATCTTTAAAACCTATTTTAGCATGCGTTCCATCGCAATAAGGCTTGTTATGGGAACCTCCGCAACGACACAAGTGTGGATTTGTTTTTACCACAGTTGAACCATCTGCAAGAGTTAATTCTACAGTACCTTCCACCAATAAAGGCGCATTAGGTATTACCTTGATTTTAAGCAATGAATCTTTTGTTTCCATAATGTAATGTTTTTAAGTTGATCGCTATAATAACATTACAAGACAGAAAAAGTTGTCATTCTAACAACCTTTTTTACAAAAGATTCTTTTTAGGTGTCGTTGCCACAAAATCTTTCAGATAAAAAGGCTCAAAATAAGCAACATCTACAAAAAACTTATTATTGAAGGCCTTTTCAGATAATTCAATCATATGCTTTGCAGAAGGGTATATCCCATCTATAAAAACGGCATTATCATGAATCAGCACATCTTTGCATTTTTCTGCACCATTACCGAAGAATACAACTTTCTGCTTATCCAGAAAATTCCGGTAAGAATCATTATCTACAATATCTGCCGCTGTATCCCGTAAGACTTCAAGTTTACTGTTATAGATAGCAGCATAAACTTCCATACGACGGGCATCTATCATAGGACAAAGTAAATCATCCTCGCTGATGCCTGACTGAGTATCCAATACCTTTTTTGCCATAACCTCAAGACTTTTGACTGCTATCAATGGAATACCAAAACCATAACACAAACCTTTAGCTTCTGATACACCGATACGTAAACCTGTGTAAGAACCGGGTCCGCAGCTTACAGCTACAGCATCAAGCTTATGATTATTTTTTCGGACAGCTTCCAATGCTTCTGCTACAAAAACGCCCAATAAAGCAGCATGAGATGGCCCCGTTGTATTCTCTTTTTGAAAAATAATTTTACCATCAAATGAAACGGCAACCGAACAAACATTTGTTGCTGTTTCTATATTTAATATACAAGACATATGTTATAATTTTTTCGGGTACAAAGGTACGATTTTCAGAGAAAAAGACTATTTACTTTATTTAATTAACTAACTTTGCAATCATAAATATCATATGCACAAAAAATATGAACAAATACAGGCATTCATATTTCCATGAATTGAGTTTACAAGTAATACATTTAAACTCAGCCTTTTTTGTTCTTCAATTATACAGCCTCGAAACATTGTTGTTTTCGAGGTTTTTTTTGTGTAAAAATCAACGGATGAACCCCCAAGCGATTTACAATTTTGGTTAGCGAAAGAACCTAAACGTATAATGGCATTAAAATGTTCTACTTAGAGCCTGTTTTAATTTTATCAATTATTCATACCAATACCATATACACTTACTTATGAAAAATAAAAGTTTGGTTTCAATTACAGATTACAGCAAAGAAGATATTCTCAGAATACTTGAAATTGCTAAAGAATTTGATAAAAATCCGAACCGCCGACTTCTGGAAGGAAAAGTATGCGCTACTTTGTTTTTCGAACCATCGACGCGTACACGTCTTAGTTTCGAAACAGCTGTCAACAGATTAGGAGGACGTATTATCGGTTTTTCTGATGCTTCGACTACCAGTTCGACCAAAGGTGAAACCCTTAAAGACACCATCGCCATGGTAAGCAACTATGCCGACCTTATTATCATGCGACATCATTTGGAAGGAGCTGCCCGATATGCATCAGAACTGACAGCAACCCCAATTATCAATGCCGGAGACGGAGCCAATCAGCATCCTACACAAACCATGCTGGATATGTATTCGATATTTAAGACACAAGGCAAGCTTACCGATTTGAATATAACAATAGTAGGAGACCTGAAATATGGACGCACCGTACACTCTCTTATCATAGGGATGTCGCATTTCAATCCCACTTTCCGATTTGTAGCTCCGGAAGAATTGAAACTTCCCGAACAATACAAATTATTCTGTGATGAGCACAATATCAAACACGAAGAAACATCAGACTTCTCTCCCGAGATAATTAATAAAACGGATATTCTATATATGACCCGTGTACAACGTGAGCGTTTTACGGATCTGATGGAATACGAAAAGGTGAAAAATGTTTATATCCTGAAAAAAGAGATGATAGAAAACAGTCGTGAGAATTTAAGAATACTCCATCCGCTGCCCCGTGTAAATGAAATTCAACAGGATGTAGACGACAGCCCCAAGGCATATTATTTCGAACAAGCAAAAAACGGTGTATTCACACGTCAGGCAGTTATCTGTGACACATTAGGTATAAGTCTTTAATAAACAGCAAAAAATCAAAAGCCATGTCTGAAAAAAGAAAAGAATTACAAGTAGCTGCCTTATGTAACGGCACTGCTATAGATCATATACCATCCGATCAGTTATTCAAAGTAGTTTCATTGCTTAACCTTGACAATCTCGCTCATCCCATCACGATAGGAAATAATCTCGAAAGTAAAAAAATGGGAACTAAGGGTATTATAAAGATTTCGGATAAATTCTTTGAAGAAAGTGAAATTAACCGCATTGCGCTTATTGCTCCCAATGTTGTTTTAAATATAATAAAAGACTATCGGGTTATTGAAAAGAAAAGGGTAAGCCTTCCTCATATAATTAAGGGAATAGTCAAATGCAATAATCCTAAATGCATTACAAATAATGAGCCGATGGAAACAAGATTTGAAGTATTGGATAATACTCAGGTCGTTTTAAACTGCCATTATTGCGATATAAAAATCCAAAAAGATGAGATCATTTTAAAGTAAGGCTCATACCTCTTAATTTTTTTATCTATAAATAGAGCATGACAGGGACTGTACCCTCCTTTGCAAAAAAAGGCTCTTTAAATAACTGGACAACATACATTTTCGATCTCTCAGAGAGAAAATGTGTCAATCATAAAAGTACATTTTTGGTGTAACCTTTGTTACTTTTTTTTCAATAAACCCAAACCCCTAAAGGGAATTTTCGAACGACAGTAAAAATCCCCTTTAGGGGTCAGAGGGGTAAAAGTAAACGAAAGAAGAAATACAATATGAGTGTGACTTTTGTAACCTTTTTAATATAAAAACCTGATAGAATATTACTTTCAATTACTGACTCGCATTATTTATAAAAGAATAACACTTTAGTTCAGATATCCGTTGGACAAGCTGAAACTTTTTTCTCTATCTTTGATTGAAATTGCAATAAGAAAAATGACTGGTCTTATAAAATTCAGGCCATAGGCTTTTCATTCAAACTTTAAAACATACAACACACATGCCACAATCTAAACAATATCTGGATATACTACCTCGATTTGTTCAAAAACTATACAAATCGTATCAAAACAGCAAGAAAAAGAACAAATGGCTAAAACAAGGTAAGCCAATGCCGGTACCTCATATCGTAAAGCAAGAATTGATAACCGAATATAAAAATAAACATCACATATCGGTTCTGATAGAATCCGGAACCTATCTTGGTGATATGGTATGGGCTCAACAAGACAACTTTGACAAGATATACACTATCGAATTAAGCTTAAGCCTGCATAAATTGGCTCAAAAACGATTCAGAAAAAAACCTCACATTCACGTTTTACAAGGTGATAGTGGCAAAGTAATGGCCATAATTGTAAAAGAGATCACCAGCAAAGCCATCTTTTGGTTAGATGGGCACTATTCGGGAGGTATCACCGCACGGGGAGACAAGGACTGTCCGATATGGGAAGAGTTAAAAGCTATATTTTCCACTAATACAGAACATATCATACTGATAGACGATGCTCGGCTATTCATCGGAGAACGCGATTACCCATCATTAAGCGGAGTAAAAACTTTCATACTCGAACAGTATCCAAATAGCAAAATTGAAGTAAAAAACGACTCTATAATTGTAGAACTAGAAAAATAAACAAATGTACAAATTCAGTATCGCTTTATTTATCGTGTCAACAACTTGTATCTTTCTGAACATTATATTAATTATAGCAGACAGATACAATGTGAACCATTATATACGTGCGTGTACATTTGTTATATTGTCATTTTCATCTTATTATCTGATGAAATATTATAAGGAAAAGAATAATCGTAAATAAAAATAACGAGAGTACAATAAACAAAAAAAGGAACTAAACAATTAGTTCCTTTTTGAGCCTCTTGTCGGATTCGAACCAACGACCCCGAGATTACAAATCACGTGCTCTGGCCAACTGAGCTAAAGAGGCAAGTGGGTAAGCTTACTATATCGCGCCGCTACAACCAACTACCCTTGCTGCGATCAAACCCTGGGGGATTAATCGGGAGCTGACCGTATAGGACTTACCCGGGCACAAAGGTAGATATTTTTTTTAAATTCCAAAATCCATCACAAACTTTTTCGTTTACTTTCATTTTACTATCTTTGTTCTTAGTAAATCGTAGGCGGAATAACGCTTTTAAAAGCAAATAGTTATATTTCTTTTACAGTAAATCGACCTACTTAAATTTTCATCAAAAATTTTTCAAATAGAATGAATGTAGTAGACAGATTCATCAAATACGTACAATTCGACACCGAATCCAGCACCGAAACCGGAACAACTCCAAGTACTCCGGGACAATTAGTCTTGGCTGAAGAACTAAAGAATGAACTCATAAATCTGGGATTATCGGATGTATCGCTAGATGCAAATGGGTATGTAATGGCAACCCTACCTTCAAATACCGATCAAACAATCCCGACTATTGGTTTTGTTGCACATATGGATACCAGCCCCGATCTTACAGGTAAGAATGTAAGCCCTCGTATAGTGAAAGCCTATGATGGCAAAGATATAATACTACACAAGGAAAATAATATAGTATTATCTCCTGTTGATTTTCCGGAATTACTACAATTCGAAGGCCAGGATCTTATTGTAACAGATGGAACTACCCTTTTGGGAGCTGACGATAAAGCCGGTGTTGCTGAAATTATCACAGCAATGGAACACCTGCTTCAACATCCCGAAATAAAACATGGTAAAATAAGGATCTGTTTTACTCCGGATGAAGAAATAGGTGAAGGCGCAGACCATTTTGATGTGGAAAAATTTGGTGCAGAATGGGCATATACCATGGATGGAGGAATTATCGGCGAACTCGAATATGAAAATTTCAATGCTGCAGGAGCTAAAGTATCCATTCAGGGAAGAAGTGTCCATCCAGGATCGGCGAAAGATAAAATGGTTAATGCTTTGATTGTTGCCAATAAGCTGATAACACTTTTACCCGAAAGCCAACGCCCTGAACATACAACAGGATACGAAGGATTTTTCCACCTCATAGGAATGTCGGGGTCTGTTGATGCTGCTAATGTTTCATTTATTATACGTGATCACGACAGAGAAATATTTGAACAAAGAAAGCAACTTTTAAAAGATGCTGTAACTTACCTCCAAAAACTATACCCTGTAAGCAGTATACATCTTGAGATAAAAGACCAATATTATAATATGCGTGAAAAAGTAGAACCCGTAATCAAAATTGTAGATTACGCTTTCAACGCTATGCAGGAGTTAAATATAACACCTATAGTAAAACCAATCAGAGGGGGAACCGATGGTGCTCGATTATCATTTATGGGTCTACCCTGCCCTAACATATTTGCCGGAGGGCTTAATTTTCATGGCCGTTACGAGTTTGTCCCCATCCCTTCAATGGAAAAAGCAACACAAGTAATTGTTAAGATAGCCGAACTTGTAGCAAAAGATTCAACTAATAGATAACTAGATCAATACAAACATTTCAGAAAAACTAATTATACGAAATTTATGAAAAAAAGACTTACCATAGCTTTGGTTGCTCACGATCACCGCAAGGCTGACATGGTTGACTGGTGTTATTATAATTCCGAATTTTTATCAAAACACCATCTTGTATGTACCGGCACAACCGGTCATCTTATACAACAAGCCTTTAGCGAAAGAGGCATGGATACCGAAATCACATGTATGAATTCAGGTCCTCTGGGTGGAGATGCGGAGATCGCAGCAATGGTTGTTCGTCAAGAAATAAATCTGGCTGTATTTCTGATCGACGACCTTAATCCACAGCCACACGAAGCCGATATAATGATGTTACTTCGTCAGTGCCGTGTACACAATGTACCCATTGCCTGCAACAGATACAGCGCAGATTTGATGATTACAAGTTCTCTTTGGGATAATGACGACTACGTACCAACCAAACCTCGTTACGAAAGATTCGATCGTGAGAAATTTGATGAGTTATATGGTAAGATAAAATCTTAAGAAAAAGATATCTGCTACTAAAAAGAAAGAGTTTGAATATATTCAAACTCTTTCTTTTATATTTTTTCACTTAAAAACTTTCCTGTTTCGACTATTTTTGCCCTATATACATTGTACAAATACCAAATGTATAAGATTTATGCCGGGCATTATTAAAGCCGTTCTTAGTAAGGACTCCGACCATTTCTTTCCCTTGTACAAAAGCCTCTATAGATTTAGGCAGATATTTATATGCAACTTTATCCTTTGATATCAATTTACCTATAGTCGGGATAAAAAGTCGTGAATACAACCAATACCCTTGCTTCATCGGAAAAGTCTTTGGTGTGGTCAGCTCCAGAATCATTAACTTTCCTCCGGGCTTCAAAACCCTTAGAATTTCGGTTAATCCTTTATCCAGATTTTCAAAATTCCGAACTCCAAAACCAACGATGGCAGCATCGAATGTATTGTCTTCAATAGATAAATCCATACAATCCTGCTTCTCGAAACTGATTTTATCGGAAAGCCCGATCTTTGCGACCTTTTTACGCCCCACCTCCATCATACCTTCCGAAATATCAATTCCTGTAATATGCTGAGGACGCAAAATATCGAAAGCCTGAATAGCCAGATCTCCGGTACCGGTTGCAATATCAAGTATAGTTTGAGGATTAGAGTCTTTTAAAGCCAAAAGACTTTTCTTACGCCATCCACGGTCAATCCCCATAGACAACGTATGATTCAGTGTATCGTAATTTTCCGCTATAGAATCGAACATACGTTCGACCTGAGCACCTTTATTTTCGGTACTCTCATAGGGTACAATTTTTTCTGCCTGATATGTCATTGAAACATTTAAATAACGCCTATAGATTCACCTATTCTGACGTTGCCCAACCTGCGGGCTTTTACTTTTACGATTTTCCCATTTTTTGAGAAGATGAGATTTCCATCTTCTTTTTGCTTCTTTTCAATCAAACGGGTATAAGATAAATTAAGACCAACTAACAATTTGCCCCGCAGGGCCAATTCATCACAAGTCATATATTTTTTATTTGATTAAGAATCTCATTATTGTATATCTCTATAAAATTGTCCTTCTTACCCTCAGCAATCAGACTGAAAGGATTTTCAGAGTTATTTACCACCAACCAATAATCAGAGATAGGGGTATATAGAGAAAACAAATTAGATGCTCCTGCAGCATAACGTCTTCTTATGACATCGCTTGGAACATGATGTCCTCCAGACTTCACTCGGTCTTCGACACGCTTAATAGCTAATTCGGGAGAACTTAGCCAAAAATACAATAATGTTACGAAATAGCCTAATTTTTGAGCTTTTTTAATAAATAAGGTATATGACTTGGTAGCAAGAGTTGTTTCTATTGCAAAATCTTCTTGCATCTTCAGCATCTCTTCCATCCGCCTGAGCATAATCCGGCCTGCCTCAATAGCAGCTTTCTCCGGTTGAAACGGAGAAAGCCCTTTTGCTATTTCATCTGCATTAATAAACTCTTTACAGTCGAGCATCTCTGGCAACATTGTATACGAAGCTGTTGTTTTGCCTGCACCGTTGCATCCGGAAATTATGTAAAGATTTGGCATAAATATTATCAGTTTAGTAACTACGAATCCTTAACAGGTCGAAACCCTTATCAAATCGAAGATACTATTATTTTTTTAAATATGCACTTACATTCTTTTCAATTCGTGATTCAACGTCGGAAATATCAGCCTTCACAAATGGTTCGCCTACTATTTTTTCATACAGTTCTATATAACGATCCGATACAGAATTACAATATTCTTCTGTCATTTCGGGAACCGCCTGCCCGTCTTTTCCTTGGAATCCATTATCCATTAACCATTTGCGCACAAACTCTTTAGATAATTGACGTTGCTCTTCTCCCTTTTCGAATAAAGACTGATAAGTATCAGCATAGAAATAACGAGACGAGTCGGGTGTATGTATTTCATCTATAAGATAAATTTCCCCATTATTTTTTCCGAATTCATATTTCGTATCCACCAAGATAAGCCCTTTTTGAGCGGCCATCTCTGTTCCTCTTTGGAAAAGTGCATAAGTGTATTTCTCCAATTGTTCATAGTCCTCTTTCGAAACCAATCCTTGTGCTATAATTTCCTCTTTCGCAATATTTTCATCATGTCCTTCATCCGCTTTTGTTGTAGGAGTGATTATAGGAGTTGGAAATTTCTGATTTTCTTTCATTCCTTCGGGTAAAGCCACACCGCACAATGTTCTGGCTCCGGCTTTATATTCACGCCACGCACTACCGGTCAAATAACCACGGATAACCATTTCAACCTTAAACGGCTCGCAACGTAAACCAACTGTTACCATCGGATCGGGAGTTGCCTGCTTCCAATTAGGAACAATATCGGATGTAGCGTCTAAGAATTTTGCTGCAATCTGATTCAAAACCTGTCCTTTATAAGGAATCCCCTGAGGCAGTACAACGTCAAATGCCGATATACGATCTGTTGCAATCATTACCAATTCATCTTTACCAATCGAATATACATCTCTCACTTTCCCATGATACACATGGCTTTGTCCTTCAAATTTGTAATCAGTTCTAACTAAAGTATTTTTCATTATCTGGAAATTATATAGAATTTACTTATTAAAATCTCAGACCTATCTACTGACTTTACAAGCATAACAGCTATAGCCGTTTATTGCTTTTTAATCCATCACTAAATACTGTCTGACACTTAATTTACTGCTACTTATAACAACATTCAGCATATTTTGTTTAGCTCGTAAATACCTCTTACGACTTTTATTTAAATGAAAATCCCCGTAAAATTATTTACCGGGGATTTCGCTTATAGCTGATGCTTTTTCTTCTCTTTTTCGTTCGTCATCTTTTTCGTATGCATCGACTATGCGCTGCACCAATTTGTGACGGACAATATCCTTTTTATCAAAATCTATCCGGGCGATACCCTCAACTCCATCAAGCACCCGCAAGGCATGCTTCAATCCTGACAATTGAGATGGAGGCAAGTCTATCTGCGTAACATCTCCTGTTATGATCATTTTTGCATTTATACCTAAACGAGTCATAAACATCTTAATCTGATGGACAGATGTATTCTGGGCTTCATCCAGAATAATAACAGCATCATTGAGCGTACGTCCACGCATAAAAGCCAAAGGTGCAATCTGTACCACTTTATTCTCGATATAATCTTTCAGCTTAGCAGGAGTAATCATATCTTCCAAAGCATCATAGAGAGGTTGAAGATAAGGATCTATCTTATCTTTCATATCTCCCGGCAGAAAACCGAGCTTTTCGCCGGCTTCAACTGCAGGACGACTCAATATGATACGCTTGATTTCTTTATTTTTCAATGCTTTTACAGCAAGGGCTATAGCTATATATGTTTTACCTGTACCCGCAGGTCCAAGGGCAAAAACCATATCATTTTTTAGGAAAGCATTAACCAGACGCTGCTGATTTTCATTTCTGGCAGATATTGGTTTTCCACTCATCCCGAAAATTATCAGATTATCCTGTTTTAATTCTCGGGGAGAGTTATCCTTAACAATATCTATTATATTATCTTCTGTCAGAAGATTATGCTCTGCACAAAATTTTTCCAGTTCCGCTATTTTTTCTTCGAAGAGAGGTATTTCTTCGGCGTTTCCCGTCACTTTAATAATATTTCCTCTCGCGACAATTCTCAGTTTTGGAAAAAGTGTTTTCAATAATTGCAGATTACTGTTGTTAACCCCGAAAAATAAGGCAGCATCCGCATTGTCTAATACAATTATCCGTTCTATCATTCATTTAAATTTCGATATCGCAAATATATATATTCTTTATGGATTTTATCCGAAAGTTGTCTCTATAATAATAGATCATTAAATACTTACTGTTACTTATATTCCGAAAAGGTAACAAAGTACACACAATAACTGCATATTTTCGAATGGTTCCTTTTGCCCTTCTAATTCTCATCTATCCCAGTGCTAACTGATAACTGTAGACTGACTTCAAAGCCCCCTTTCTGTATAGATAAAATAATAAACTTACGCCAATAGTATTATAATAAATATTGCCCAATTCATCGAAAACACTACCTATATATAATAAAAGAAGAATAGCCAATACGACTTATCTTACAATACATATAATACACTATACACAAGTACAATACCATTATATAGAAAACCAGACTAATCATAAGAAAAGCAAAATGTAGATATTTATATGTACTTTTGAGATAAAACAGATACTAAAAACTATGGATATAATAACACTCAGTCACGAAAATCTATCAACCGAACATATCTGCTGTGCTTTGGATAGCAAAACATCGAACACTGGCGTTGCAGCGAAAAAAGAATGGCTAGCAGACAGAATCAGTGAAGGTTTGCAATTCAAAAAGCTCAATAGCAGAGGTAAAGTGTTTATCGAATATCTGCCTGCGGAAATGGGTTGGATGCCTATCAAAGCAGATGGCTATATCTTAATCAATTGCCACTGGGTATCGGGCAGCTATAAAGGCAAAGGATACGGATCGGAACTTCTGAAAGAGTGTGAGAAAGAAGCTATTTCGCAAGAAAAGAAAGGAGTCGTAATAGTTACAGCCAACAAAAAAAAGCCTTACCTCTCAGATAAATCATTTTTTCTAAAGCATGGATATAAAGTTGCTGACACCGCTCCGCCCTACTTCGAATTGTTAGTAAAGCAATTTAACGAAAAAGCAACACTACCTCAGTTTTCGGAGTCGGTTAAGACCGACTTAACAGGACAATTACAAGGCATCGACATTTTTTATACAGCCCAATGTCCTTTTACTGTACCTTATGTGGAAATGCTCAAGGCTACTATATTAGAATCAGATATACCAATACGTACTCATCAGATAAAAACAAGAACAGAAGCTCAAAACCATATTTGCCCGATCACTACATACAGTGTATTTGTCAATGGAAAGTTCTATACACATGAAATACTAACACCTAAAAAACTCGAAGCATTAATAACAAAGGTCTGAGCTTTTAATATTCCCAGACCTTATCTTATTTTAATATTCGAGTCTATTCTCAATCAGATTAAAATCAAATAATTCCTTGACTGATTGTAGCTTTAGCTACTTTCATGAAACCTGCAATATTTGCACCTTTCACATAATTCACATATCCCGAAGCATCAGTCCCATGGGTAACGCATTGCTCATGAATACTTCTCATTATTTGATGAAGTTTCTGATCTACTTCTTCTGCTGACCATTGATAATGCATTGCATTTTGAGTCATTTCCAATCCCGAAGTAGCAACACCTCCGGCATTAACAGCTTTACCGGGAGCAAATAATATCTTAGAATCAAGAAATAATTTTATAGCTTCTTCTGTACATCCCATATTCGAGATTTCGGCTACACACAGTACATTGTTTGCAAGCAGGATTTTCGCATCGTCCTCATTCAATTCATTTTGAGTTGCACATGGCAAAGCAATATCTACTTTCTGTTCCCAAGGACGCTTACCTGCATAAAATTTAGCATTAGGAAAAGCATCTGCATAAGGAGCTACAATATCTTCTCCGGTATAACGAAGTTCCAGCATATAATCGATCTTATTTCCCGAAATTCCTTCGGAATCATATATATACCCATCCGGACCGGAAATAGTAACCACCTTTGCTCCTAACTCGGTTGCCTTAAGAGCAGCCCCCCAAGCAACATTACCAAAACCGGATATAGCTACAGTTTTTCCTTCGAGTGTATGCCCCTTTTTTGCCAACATTTCTTTCACAAAATACAATCCACCAAAGCCGGTAGCTTCAGGACGGACAAGAGAACCTCCATATTCCAATCCTTTACCGGTAAAAGCTCCAGTATTTTCTCTTGCCAATTTTTTGTACATACCATAGAGGTAACCAATTTCACGGGCTCCTACCCCGATATCTCCAGCCGGAACATCTGTATCAGGACCTATATTACGCCACAGCTCTAACATAAAAGCCTGACAAAAACGCATAATTTCGGCATCAGATTTACCTTTACAGTTAAAGTCCGAACCTCCTTTAGCTCCCCCCATAGGAAGGGTTGTCAACGCATTCTTAAAAGTCTGCTCAAAGCCCAAGAACTTCATAATCGACAGATTTACCGACGGGTGAAAACGAAGTCCTCCTTTATATGGCCCTATGGCATTATTGAACTGTACTCTAAAACCTAGATTTACCTGAATATTACCACGATCATCCACCCAAGGAACTTTAAACGAGAATATACGGTCAGGCTCCACAAGTCTTTCAATTATCTTAGCTTTTTCAAACTCGGGATGTTGATTATACACATCTTCTATTGATATAAGTACTTCTCTTACAGCCTGTATATACTCAGGCTCTCCGGGATGCTTAGCCTCCAACGATGACAATATGCTATTTATATCCATATTTTTAATATTTTTCCAGTTTTAAATCTTAAATCATATTCAAATTTACAAAGAATAAAATCAAAATGTTATTACATTTCTTATTTATTTTCTATGTTATAAAATAAAAGTGTATCCGAATATATAACTCCTAACTATTCTTAACACAACCAAATCATATACAGATTTGTTACAATAATTAAACAAACTCATAAATGATATGAATATAGAAAAAGATCAGATACAAAAGACCGAATTGGCTCTTAAGGAACTTAAGCGGAAAAATCGCAGACAAAATCTATTTCTTATGCTTACAGCATTACAAATAGGTTCAATCGTTATATCTTATTATCTGGGACGATCTCACAAATAAGATCTTAGGCTTATAATCCAAGTTTATTAGTAACAAATAAAACATGTCTCTTAACTTATAATATTATAGATAAAATTCCGATTACCTTTTCTGGTAACCGGAATTTTATTTTTGTCGATATTAGCGACTGTAAGTATTCAAATAGATCTGAGATCTTAGTTTTTAAACTCTAAAGCTCCATCTTTCGCATCAATAATAATAGGAGCATCATGGTTTACAATGCCAGCTAACAGTCTCTTCGACAATACATCCAAAATCTGCCGCTGAATAACACGCTTCACCGGACGAGCTCCAAATTCGGGATCGAATCCCAATTCGGCAATCAAATCAACCGCAGCATCTGTAAACTGAAGCTGTACACCATTATTTTTCAACATCTTAACAAGACTTTCCATCTGAATGCGTACAACCTGAGCTATTTCTGACTGTTTCAATGGCTCAAACATTATAATTTCATCAATACGGTTCAAAAACTCGGGTCTGATAGTCGATTTCAACATATTCAAAACCTCATTTTTAGTTTTCTCAACCACCACATCGTGATTTTCCTGATTAATTGTAGAAAAATTCTCACGAATCAATGCTGAGCCCATATTTGAGGTCATTATAATAATGGTGTTCTTAAAATTCACCACACGTCCTTTATTATCAGTCAAGCGTCCATCATCTAATACCTGTAACAGAATATTAAAGACATCAGGATGAGCCTTTTCTATTTCATCGAATAGAACTACCGAATAAGGTTTACGACGAATAGCTTCGGTCAACTGCCCCCCTTCGTCATAACCGACATATCCGGGAGGTGCTCCAATCAGACGTGTTGCGCTGAATTTTTCCTGATACTCGCTCATGTCTATACGGGTCATCATATTTTCATCATCAAACAAAAACTCAGCCAACGCTTTAGCTAGCTCTGTCTTACCGACACCTGTTGTACCCAGAAAAATAAAAGAACCAATCGGACGTTTGGGATCCTGCAATCCTGCACGGCTGCGCCGGATGGCATTAGAAATAGCCTCGATAGCTTCTTCCTGTCCCACGACCCTCTTATGCAGCTCATCTTCAAGATTAAGCAGCTTATCCTTTTCACTCTGAAGCATCTTATTGACAGGAATACCTGTCCAACGAGAAACAACATCGGCTATATCCACAGCATCCACTTCTTCCTTCACCATAGCTTTATTTCCTTGCATATCATGCAGTTGAGACTGTAGTTTCTCTATATCCGTTTCAAGCTCTTTTATCTTACCGTAACGCAATTCGGCTACCTTTCCGTAATCACCTTCACGCTCGGCTTTATCTGCCTGAAATTTTGCATCTTCAATATCGACCTTATGCTGCTGAATCTTATTTATCACATCTTTTTCGGCCTGCCATTTAGCTTTCAGGTCTTTTTCTTCCTCTTTCAGATCGCTGATTTCTTTCGATAATAGTGCTTCTTTATCCTTATCATTTTCACGCTTAATAGCTTCACGCTCTATTTCCAACTGTTTTATACGACGGCTCTTTTCGTCTAGCTCTTCGGGAACAGAATCAACTTCCATCCTAAGTTTTGCCGCAGCCTCATCCATCAGGTCGATTGCTTTATCCGGCAAAAAACGATCGGTTATATATCGGCTCGAAAGCTGTACAGCAGCAATAATTGCCTCATCCATAATACGAACCTTATGGTGATTCTCGTACTTTTCTTTCAACCCACGTAATATAGATATGGTATCCATTTCGGAAGGTTCATCAACCATTACGATCTGGAAACGGCGTTCTAAAGCCTTATCTTTTTCGAAGTATTTCTGATATTCATCCAGAGTTGTAGCTCCTATTGATCTTAATTCGCCACGAGCCAAGGCTGGTTTCAATATATTGGCGGCATCCATGGCCCCCTCTCCTTTACCTGCTCCAACAAGAGTATGTATCTCATCTATGAACAAGATGATTTCACCTTCCGATTTGGTAACTTCATTAACTACAGACTTTAAACGTTCTTCAAACTCGCCCTTATATTTTGCACCTGCGACTAAAGCACCCATATCCAACGAATAAATCTGCTTGCTTTGCAAATTTTCAGGAACATCACCTCTTACAATACGATGAGCCAAACCTTCGGCAATAGCTGTTTTTCCTGTACCAGGTTCACCTATCAATATTGGATTATTCTTTGTACGACGGCTCAGAATTTGAAGTACACGCCTGATTTCTTCGTCACGACCTATAACCGGATCAAGCTTCCCATCTTTTGCTCTTTGAGTTAGATTGATCGCATATTTCTCCAACGACTGATAAGTATCTTCTGCCGATTGACTATCTACTTTATTGCCTTTACGCAATTCTGCAATAGCAGATTTCAACTCATTTTCAGAGATACCTGCATCTTTCATTATCTGGGCAGCACTATTTCGAGTAGTCAGTATTCCTAAAAGAATATGTTCTAGCGATACATATTGGTCTCCCATCTGTTTCGATATACTTGTTGCTTTATCTAAAGCAGCGTTACTCTCACGGCTCAAGTAAGGCTCACCACCTGATACCCGAGGGAAAGATTCTATCTCATTGTTCAATACATTTACTAAATGAGATAAGTTTACACCCAACTTCTGGAACAGAAAATTCACAACATTTTCACCAGTCATTATAACTCCCATCAAAAGATGTGAAGTTTCGATTGATTGCTGTCCTTTTTCTTTTACCGTATCAACAGCCTTTTGGACTGCCTCTTGAGATTTAATAGTAAAATTATTGAAATTCATATATTTATATTTTATTGTTTTCTTTATATTATTTATATATGATCCTTCAAATTATTTGCCACAGTTCATTTTAATGACAAAATGTCAGTTATAATACTTTTGAGTAAATGATATTCCTTGAGATTAAAAAGGTAACAAAAGTCACATACTTTGTGTACACCTTTTGTTGTTTACTTTTTACCCCTATATCACCTGAAGAGAATTTTTGCTACCACTCTGAAAGTCCCTATAAGATCCTGGGGTCATTTCTAAAAAGGTAACAAAGGTTACTCCGCAATTGTACTTTACCTAATGTATACTTTTATCTCAGTGTCGTTTTAATGAGATAAACTATCGCTCGCAAAGCCCCTTTAAGGATTGAGGGTAACAAGGTTTACTTATAGATAAAAGTTTTCATCTATCAAGTGAATCATTTTACTGTGATTTTATTATACATTTAAAACACGAAAACAGTAATAATAGTTGCAGAAAACAAAGGAAGAAAAAGAAAGTGTAGCTTTAAAGATCTGTTGTTTATTTAATGTACTTCGGATTTGTAATAAGCCTTAGGATCTATTAGCAATAAACAGATCTCGTGAGACTTTAATCTTAATGACAAAACGATATTAAACTTAGGTTGTGATTATTACAGTATGTAATGTTGGACTGTACTCCCTTGATAGCTTCATATACGAGAGCACGCTCATCGTCCTGCCAATTATTTTTTCTCAATAACTCTTTAATTTTTAAATCACTTATTATTATCTTATTCATCATTCGGCAAACCGACTTCATTTTATCCTGAGAAATAATGCCAACCATAGGTATACCATCCGCCGGAGGTAGATTTACGTCCGGGTCTCCATCTAAAAGCATCTGAACAGTAGTCAGGTCAATATTAAAATCGTCCTTAACAAATTCATCAATAAGGTCAGTCTCTCGTCCGAGAGCTATATCCTGCACATAGGGTAATTTCTCAGAAAAATATTCACATATAGCTATAAAAGCATACCAATATACATTTTCAGAACGTCTTCTATAAGGTTCATTATAAATAATCTGATGCAGAGCTTGCTTCATTGATAAATGAACATCGGTATTTTGCGTTGAATAATTTTTGAAAACTTCTCCTTTTTGTATATTTTCGAACAATGATAGATCATTCGATCCAAATGTTTTTATAATTTGCCCGATATCTACAGCATAAGAAAAAATGTAATAATCCATAAGTATACGCTTTAGATTTAAAAATTAATGGTCATGGCTTAGGTTATTTATAAATAAAGAGATATAAAAGACCAGAAGCTAAAGTTTGGTTTTAGGTTTTATGACTCATTTTTATTCATTGAATAAATTAGAACAGATTCTAAATATCACGCTTTCTTAAATAACAAATATGTCTTTGACCTTAAAATGCAATTTATAAAAATATATCGTAGCAAAATACTTATTTTTACCTATTATTGAACATATTTTTAAAGCATGTTTTATGAAACAATATATAGATTTAGTTAAACGGGTTCTGGCAGAAGGAGCTCACAAAGAAGATCGTACGGGAACAGGTACCATCAGTGTATTTGGGCATCAAAGCCGCTATAATATGGAAGAAGGTTTTCCGTTGGTTACAACAAAAAAGTTACACTTGAAATCCATTATACACGAATTGCTTTGGTTTCTGAAAGGCGATACAAACATCAAATACCTGCAGGATAACGGGGTACGTATCTGGAACGAGTGGGCTGACGAAAATGGCGATCTGGGACATATCTATGGCTATCAATGGAGATCGTGGCCCGATTACAATGGTGGGCATATAGACCAGATAAGCGAAATAATAGACACGATCAAAAATAATCCCGACTCACGGCGAATTATTGTAAGTGCATGGAATGTGGCGGATATCCCCTCGATGAAACTCCCTCCATGCCATGCATTCTTTCAGTTTTATGTTGCAAACGGAAAACTAAGCTTGCAGTTATATCAACGCAGTGCCGATATATTCCTAGGTGTACCTTTCAATATCGCATCATACGCCTTACTGCTGAAAATGATGGCTCAGGTAACAGGACTTCAGGCGGGAGACTTTGTACATACTCTTGGAGATGCACATATCTATACCAATCATATCGAACAACTGAAAATGCAGATAGAGCGCGAACTCCGGCCATTACCACAAATGATATTGAATCCTGAGATAAAAAATATTTTCGATTTCAAATACGAAGATTTCACATTGGAGGGTTATGATCCGCATCCGCATATAAAAGGAGAAGTAGCTGTTTAAAGTATTATATCTTTCGTTTTCTCAGGTTTCTGTGCAGAGATATCAATATTACGGTACGAGACAAAAAACAGTTATAACATAATAGATGTTATAAGCTAAAACAATCAATAGGTCTGAGACCTTAAAAGCAAATCCTATGTCGAAATTATTTTCTCCTCTACAAATAAAAGGCATCAGCCTGAAAAACAGGATTGTCATGTCTCCCATGTGCCAGTATTCCGCCATTGACGGATTTGTAAATGACTGGCATTATACTCATTACATAAGCCGTGCTATCGGTGGATGCGGAACAATTATCCAGGAAGCAACAGCCGTTGTTCCTGAAGGCCGAATTAGTTATGCAGACTTAGGTATATGGAAAGACGAACACATAGGAGCATTGAAGGAGTTGACATCAGCTATCGAGAAATATGGAGCTATTCCGGGTATCCAGCTAGCTCATGCAGGTCGAAAAGCCAGCTGTGATCTGGCATGGAAGGGAGGACATCAAATAAAATCAGGAGTCGACAGTTGGCAGACTGTTGCTCCATCACCAATCCCCTTTTATGAAAACGATATTGCACCTCTTGAATTATCATCTGAGGATATAAAGACAATAGTCGATAAGTTTAAAGAAGCTGCAGAGAGAGCAATCAAAGCAGGATATAAGGTACTGGAACTTCATGCTGCGCATGGTTATTTAATCCATCAGTTTTTATCTCCTATCACAAATCATCGTTCTGATGAATACGGTGGATCTTTCGAAAACAGAATACGTTTTTTGCTTCAAATCGTAGATAAAATACGACCTCTCCTGAATGAGAACTTATCATTGTGGGTGCGAATATCGGCAACCGACTGGGTCGAAAACGGCTGGAATCCGGACGAATCGGTAAAATTATCTTCACGACTGAAATCAAAAGGTGTAGATGTTATTGACGTATCTACAGGCGGCAACGTTGCTCATGTAAAAATACCTGTAGCCCAAGGCTACCAAATTCCTTTTGCATCGGAGATCAGACAAAAGACCGAAGTCATTACGGGAGCTGTCGGACTCATTACTCAAGTAAGTCAGGCAGAAGATCTGCTCGATAAAAGTAAATGCGATCTGGTATTTATAGGACGAGAACTTTTACGCAACCCTTATTTCGCATTGCAGGCAGCCATAGAACTGGATGAAGATATAGATTTTCAAAAACAGTATGAGCGAAGTTTCAAATAAACACCTATATGGAAACTAATACGATAAGAGAACGCTTAACCTTAAAACCTGTAGGTCTGGAATACCTAGATCAGTTTAATCAATTGCTTCGTTATGTATTTCAGGTAACAAACAGCGACCTTCTCGAAAGCGGATATGAAGACGGAGAGATCACTAAGGCAAAGCGTCCTATCCTGAAAAATGCAAACGTTATAGGTTGGTTTAATGACGACCAGCTCATTTCTCAGCTATGCATATATCCGTGCGAAGTAAATATCCATGGGAAGATATTCTCGATGGGAGGTCTGACCGGAGTCGGCACATATCCCGAATATTCAAATATGGGACTGATGAATGATCTCATAAAAAAAGGGTTGGAAATGATGCGGGACAACGGGCAATGGATTTCTTACCTATATCCCTACTCCATCCCATACTATCGCCGTAAAGGCTGGGAAATAATATCAGACCACTTAACCTTCGAATTGAAAGACAATCAGATTCCCAAAAGCAGACCTGTTAATGGTTATGTAGAAAGACTCGCTGTTACAGAAAAAGATGTTATAGATGTATATGATAAATTTGCCCGCTCTACTCATGGTGCTCTGATTCGACACAAACTCGAATGGGAAGAATATTGGAGATGGGAAAATGAAGAAGAAAGAATAGCTGTTGTATATTACGACGAACACGACAATCCACGAGGTTATATATTGTACTGGATATCGGAAGATATATTCCACATTAAAGACATTATTTATTTGGATCAGGAAGCAAGAAAAGGTCTTTGGAATTTTGTTTATGCACACTATTCGATGGTCGACAAAGTAGAAGGAAACATCTACAACAATGAACCTATACACTTTCTGCTGGACGACGGGCAGATAAATGAAACTCTCGAACCCTATTATATGGCTCGTATTGTTGACGTAGAATCTTTTCTGAAAAATTATCCTTTTAAAGAAGTAAATTCATTTGAGCCCTTTCATTTTATTGTATCCGATCCGCATGCTCAATGGAATGAAGGCACTTTTAGTATAATAAGAAATGACAATGGAAAGTTCCAAATCATGTCTGAGAAAATAGGTAAAGCTGTAAATATAGACATTCAAACATTAACTACAATGCTCATGTCATACCGAACACCTACATACTTACATAAAATAGAACGTTTAAACACGGATGAAGAAACAATAAGGACTCTTGAACAAATCATACCAAGAGAGCAACCGTATTTTTCGGACTACTTTTAAATAAAAAAAAACAAAGGCACAGCTACTTATACTAACTGTGCCTTAAATAACCTACTCTTTAACTCAACTCTAAAAACTATCTGTTCTCTTACTTATTCTCCTGAAGACTCGCATAATCGATCTGCTTCTTCAAATTATCCTTTTGTGAAGAATCTACCATCAAGAAGCCCTGATTATGATTGTATTTCTGCCCTTCGGTAACAATCCATTTCAAAAAATCCTGAGCATCCTTATTTAAATTCACATAATCTATCGTTATACTAATCGGATTTACCGGTATTAAATTTACTTTTTGATTTTCCAGTAAGTCTATGGTTTCATCAATTCCCGAAACAATAGACTGCCATTGATCCTTTTTTAGATCTATAGGCAAGATAGCGATCCCATCTTTCAATGCTTTGCTTTTTGTATCATAAATGTATGACAGATAATTAAAAGCAACTCCATTTGGATCTTTATTCAGTGCACTTATAATATAAATATCATCTCCTGCTATTTTTTTTCCTTTTAACTGATCCGTCTGCTTGTCGAAATACTGGGCAAAATAAATTGAGTTAGAAGTCGATAAACTACCCGAATAAATAGTTGATTCATTTTTAAAAGGATATTTACCATCACTGTCTATGTCTTTTTCAAAGAACAGTTTTTGTATTTTGTCTTTATTTAATCCCTTGTTGTTGATCTCCGTCAAAATAGGATTTTGTTTATTTACAATAGGCAAAAGTGCATAACGGGCAACCTGTAATGACAACTGCTCTTCTTTTTTCTGAGAATCATCAGCAACTACATTTATCGCAATTTTTTCCTCATCAACATCTTTTGGAGCAATTTGTATGGATACTTCCGGACGTACTTTTGCATATTCAGCTATCCATGATTTCAAAATTGGATGAGTAAAATTCGCTCCTTTTATATAAATAATATTCTTATTGTTCTGAGCCTCTAAATTAGCAATACCTAAAACAAGTAATACAGCTATTTGAATATATTTAAATGTCTTCATTTTATTACCTGATAAATTGTGATGTAAAAACATTACAAAATAATCTAAAATTCGGAAGAGAATATATACCGTACATATGGTATATTTAAAGGATAGAGGAGATACCTAAATATGCATACAAAAACAAAACAGTAGCATGTAATCACTACACACTACTGCCTTATTGGTTTGTTTATATATATTTTTCAGATTATGCTAAAACATTAATACACAAACAGAACCAATGAACGTATATTAGGGATATTCACGTAGTCTAATTTATTATAATTTTTCATTAAAAAAATTTCTGTAATTTGACACATTACACTCAACTGAAGCTTAATTCAGAATTATAAGATTCGCTTCTTTTGAATTTATTATAAATATTATTTTTCAACTTCCCGAATAAAGTAAACAGCAGAGTGTAATCACTACACCCTACTGCCAAATATAATTGTGTCAGTGGTATTTGCATAGAATTTGAACAACACTCAAACAAACAATTCTTTATGAATTTTGAAATACCAATACAATTATTTATACATGTACTCGGAATATATTTTTTAAGTTCGAAACTTTCATCTTCATTCTCAGAAACAGCAACAGTAAATACACCACATGATTTCAACTCTCTATAACGAGAAGAAAAACCAAAAGATATTACATTAACCATTGACAAACCAAACTCCATTTCTGACTTAATTACTCTTTAAATTAAAATCTCTATACACATTGACAATATCCAATGAGATAAAAATCAAATTCCTTAAGACAAAAGTACTACAATTTTAGTAAAAAACTAATCTTTCAATAAAAAAAAATCTAGTTTTTTAGCAAAAAAAATATAAAAGAAAAAACACAAAATCAATAACAAACTATATACCAATAAAATAACATCAAGTATTAAGATGAAAGCAGAGGCCTTTTTCTTTAAAAAAAAGTGAAAATAGAGATCAATACACCAATAAAACAAAGACTAAACACTAAGAAAGTAGCGAAATATATAATCGTAAGGCATGAATAAATAAAAAATAAAGAATTTTAGTGAGTGAAAGCATTTTTTTATCAAAACCTTTGATTAAATTTGCAGACACTCTTGAACAACATTTATCGAACTTATGAATCCAACTACGAAAGAAAGGATTATCCAATTTATTGGATATAAGAATATTAGCAAGTCTATATTCCTAAATACAACAAATATCAAAAGGGGTTTCCTTGATAAGGACAAACTGGGCGCAAGTGTCTCTGACACCCTTCTTGCTAAGATCATAGCAAGCTATCCGGAAGTATCCCTAGAATGGCTAATTACCGGAAATGGCAATATGATCAACAAATCAAAAAACTACAGCCATAATAACAAAGATGCTTTAGCTGATAACGAAAAACCCATCCCTCTTTACACCTTAGACAAAATAAGTAACGTAAAACATCCGGGGATAGGCCCTTGGCGTGAAAACGAATCGGTACTGATTCCTCATATGCCGCCATGTGATGCAGCATTGTATGTACAGGTAGATACAATGTACCCAATATTGAAAACGGGAGACATAGTCCTTTATAAAAGGATTATTGATCTGGATTCATTATACTGGGGTGAAATGTACGTTATTGATCTTGAACGTCCTGATGATGAAGATTACCTTACGTTAAAATACATCTTCAGATCCGAACTAGGCGATAGCTATATTTCTTTGCACAGCTACAACCCAATCTACCCGCCCCAGGATGTACCTAAAGAAAGGATTAAACGCTTGGGATTTGTAAAAGCATGCATACGATATAATAGTCTGTTATAAGCAAAAAGCTCTACAAAAAAAGCAGAATACAAAATTGTATTCTGCTTTTCTATATAATATAAAACTAAAATTAAGCTTTACCTGCACTACCAAGTACTGCTTCAATTTTATGTTTGTATAATTTTTTCATATTATCACGAGCTGGTCCCAAATATTTACGAGGGTCGAATTCAGCCGGTTTAGTTGCAAAAACTTCACGTACAGCAGCAGTCAAAGCAAGACGGCTATCTGAGTCGATATTGATTTTACAAACAGCAGAAGCAGCAGCTCTACGTAATTGCTCTTCAGGAATACCGATTGCATCTTTCAATGCACCACCATATTTATTAATAGTAGCAACTTGATCTTGAGGAACTGAAGATGCTCCGTGCAATACGATAGGGAATCCAGGAAGTTCTTTTTCTACTTCTTCAAGGATATCAAAACGTAATGGAGGAGGAACCAATATACCATTAGCATCTTTAGTACATTGTTCAGGTGTAAATTTATTAGCACCGTGAGATGTACCGATAGAGATAGCCAAAGAATCACAACCTGTTCTTGTTGCAAAGTCTACAACTTCTTCAGGTTGAGTATACGTATGGTGTTCTGCAACTACATCATCTTCGATACCGGCAAGTACACCTAGTTCACCTTCAACTGTTACGTCAAACTGGTGAGCATACTCTACTACTTTTTTAGTAAGAGCGATATTTTCTTCATATGGAAGGTGAGAACCATCGATCATAACTGAAGAGAAACCTGAATCGATACATTCTTTACAAGTTTCGAATGTATCACCGTGGTCAAGGTGAAGTACGATTTGAGGATTTTCCCAACC